>CALKJP010000054.1 GCA_937995645.1 uncultured Bacteroidia bacterium | reverse complement strand
GAAAAGTAAAATTACCTATGTTTGAAATGCTAAGTCGAGTTTGGTTGTTTGTCTTAAAAATTATGGGAGCATTATTGGTAGTTCCTAAAAAGGTACTGCTGCTGCCGTTATTATTCCCGTCTAATTTCCAGTTGTTGCCCTGCGAATAAAGATAATTGCTGCTGAACAGTATTGTAAGCATAAGCAGCCATGTTGTAATTTTACTTCTTTTTAAAAAATTGTTGTACGTTGTACGTTGTACGTTGTACGTTGTACGTTGCCTGAAGTGTGTGAATGTGTATTCATAAGCGGTAATTTTAAAACGAATTTATAAAAATTTTCGGAATTTCAAAATTTACATTGTTATTGATTTTTTCAAGCAATTGTAAGTAACACAAATTTCTAGTAGGTTTGCATACTTAAAAAAATACAAAAACGTGGAAACGAGCAGACCAAAAATTAAACAATTACTTACGGAGCAACCCATAGATACAGAGGTAACCATTAAAGGATGGGTGCGTACCAAACGTGGCAATAAAAACGTAGCATTTATTGCCGTAAACGATGGCTCTACCATACACAACATACAGGCAGTGGTAGATATGACCAACTTTAGCGAAGAAGCGCTTAAGCCTGTTACAACTGGCGCTTGTGTGGGCATAACCGGCAAACTGGTTCGTTCGCAGGGGCAAGGTCAAAGTGTAGAAATTTTAGCAGAAAAAATTGAAGTTTTCGGAACAGCCGACCCGGAAACATATCCTTTACAAAAGAAAGGCCATACCCTTGAATTTTTACGAGAAATAGCACATTTGCGTCCGCGCACCAATACCTTTGGAGCGGTATTGCGCATACGTCATCATTTAGCTTTTGCTATTCATCAGTTTTTTAACGACAGAGGTTTTTTCTACCTGCATACTCCAATTATTACGGGTTCAGATGCAGAAGGAGCAGGAGAAATGTTCCGTGTTACAACATTGAATATAGAAAACCCTCCTAAAAATCCTGATGGAAGCATAAACTATGCTGAAGATTTTTTTGGTAAAGAAACCAACTTAACAGTTTCCGGTCAGCTGGAAGGAGAACTGGGCGCTCTGGCATTAGGACTTATCTATACCTTTGGACCAACCTTTCGTGCGGAGAATTCCAATACGCCACGCCACTTAGCCGAGTTTTGGATGATTGAGCCGGAAATGGCATTTTACGACATTAACGACAACATGGATACTGCCGAAGCGCTGCTAAAACATGTTATTTCTTATGCCTTAGAAAAATGTAAGGATGATTTGGAATTTTTAAACAATATGTACGACAAAGAATTACTGAATCGCTTAAACCTTGTTGCCAACAGCAATTTTGAACGTTGTACCTATACCAAAGCGGTAGAAATATTAGAAAACTGCGGAAAGAAATTTGAATTTAAACCAGCATGGGGAGCCGATTTGCAAAAAGAACATGAAAATTACCTGGTAGAGCATTTTGGTAAACCGGTTATCATTACCGATTATCCAAAAGACATAAAAGCCTTTTACATGAAACAAAACGATGATGGCAAAACAGTTCGCGCCATGGATATTTTGTTTCCTTATGTAGGCGAAATAATTGGCGGTTCGCAGCGAGAAGAAAATTACGATAAATTATACAATCGTGTAAAGGAAATGGGCATACATGAAGAAAGTTTGTGGTGGTATTTAGAAACCCGCAAATTCGGAACCTGTGTACACAGCGGATTTGGATTAGGCTTTGAGCGTTTGGTTTTATTTGTTACCGGAATGACCAATGTGCGCGATGCTATACCATTCCCGCGTACGCCTAAAAATGCAGAGTTTTAACAATTACCATCATTGCTACATCTTAATTAATTGAGCTGAAGCAATCTAAATAATTAATCAAGAATTCACTTTGGCATTATTCTTGAAATTTTTATATTAGAAAATCAATATCTCTTTTATGCTTAAGCAATCACTTCAACAAAAAATGTTACAAAAGCTGTCTCCGCAACAAATACAGCTGATGAAACTATTGCAGGTGCCCACCATTATGCTGGAGCAGCGCATAAAAGAAGAATTGGAAATAAATCCGGCACTGGAAGAAGGTCCGGAAGATTATGATGAAAATAATTCATCTGAAGCAGATGATATCCCTTCAAACAATGATGAATTTGAAAACGAACGCAATCAAGATAACTCCAGAGATGATTTTGATTTCGATTTGTATTTTGATGATGATGAAGTACCTTCATACAAACTAAATGCCAACAATACATCACCAGACGAAGAAAAAAAAGACATTCCTTTTACTGTCGGCACAACACTTCAAGATAATCTATACGCACAAATTGGCTTAAAAAATTTTGATGAAAAACAATTTATCATTGCTGAAACAATTGTTGGCAATATTGATGATGATGGCTATTTACGCAGAGATATTTCTGCATTAGTTGATGATTTAGCTTTTACTCAAAATATAAATTGTACCGAAAAAGAAGTATTAGAAGTATTAAAAGATGTTCAGGATTTTGAACCTGCCGGAGTTGGAGCTCGCAATTTGCAAGAATGTTTATTAATTCAATTAAAACGCAAAAGTCCTAAAACTTATGATACCAAAATAGCTACAGAAATTATTGAACACCACTTCGAAGAGTTTACTAAAAAACACTATGATAAAATTGCAAAAAAACTCGAAATTGAAGAAGACGCATTAAAAGGAGCCATAAATGAAATTTTAAAACTTAATCCTAAACCCGGAGTTGCCGGATCTAATAATAAAACAAACGGAATTGAAATAATCCCTGATTTTATCATTACCAACCATGATGGCAATTTAGAATTAAGCCTCAACAGCAAAAATGCACCCGAATTAAAAATCAGTAAGGCCTATAAAGAAATGCTCGAATCGTATTCTAAAAGCGCAGATAAATCATCTAAAGAAGCAGCCAACTTTGTAAAACAAAAAATAGAATCAGCCAAATGGTTTATCGATGCCATTAAACAACGCCAGCTCACACTGATGCTTACCATGAAAGCTATTTTTGATTATCAAAAAGATTATTTTTTAGAAGGCGATGAAACCCGATTAAAACCCATGATATTAAAAGACATTGCCGATATTACCGGCTTAGATATTTCAACTATATCGCGAGTGGTTAACAGCAAATATGTTCAAACAGAATACGGAACCTTTCCACTTAAATACTTCTTTTCCGAATCCCTTTCAACCGATAAAGGCGAAGAAGTATCAACTCGTGAAGTAAAAAAAATTTTACAAGATTGCATTGATGCCGAAAATAAACGCAAGCCGCTAACCGATGATGCATTAATGAAAATACTTAATGATAAAGGCTACAATATTGCCCGCAGAACCGTTGCCAAATATCGGGAGCAATTAAACATTCCTGTTGCCCGCTTAAGAAAAGAACTTTAATTGTATGGGCCTACAACTTGCCAAAATTATTTCTTACATTTTTCATCCTGTATTAATGCCATTTATCGGCAGCTTAATTATTCTAAATTCCGGCAGTTATTTTTCGTATTCGCTGACTCCTGAATTTAAAAGAATCATTTTAGGATTAATATTTTTGAACACAGCATTAGTTCCGGCTTTAATATCGTATTACATGCTAAAAAAAGGATGGATTAACAGTTTGCACATGCATCAAATACAGGAAAGAAGAATACCCTACTTACTTACAGCCGTATTTTACATGATAACCTATTTTATTTTACAAAAAACACCGCTACCTCCCATGCTTATGCTTATGATACTTGGAGCATCTTTGGCTGTTGTAATATGTTTAATTGTAAATTTAGTATGGAAAATAAGCGCTCATATGGTAGGCATTGGTGGACTATTAGGAGCAATTATGGGAATTTCGCTACGATTTAAAACCGATATGTTTTTATTTATTATTCTATTAGTTTTTATTTCAGGTTTAGTGGCAAGTTCGCGCTTACGTTTAAATGCGCATAATCCCATGCAAGTACTTGCAGGTTTTGTTACCGGATTTTTAAGTGAATTTATTTTGATATACGGGGTTTGAAAAAAGGCTTGCAATTGCAAGCCTTTTTTCAATAAAACAAAAACTACTACTACATATATTTTGCCGCAAATCCAATTAATTCTCTTCGCATATCGGCAAAAAGTTTTTCGAATATTATCATGCGCTCATTAATGCTTGTATGTGCAGCTTTTCTATGATCCCATGCAGTTGGATTATCACTAATATTATCCTGTAATTCTTTTTCTTCTGCATTAATATCGTGCATCAAAATATCCATTTCGTTACGTTGAATTTTAATCTGATTTTGGAAATGCTCAATCATAGCTAAAACTTCCTTAGCGGTATATTTCGATGCTATTTCTTCTATTCTTTTTTCAAGCGATTTAATATCGTCTCTGTAAAAGTTTAATTTGTTTGCCCACTCTTTATGTAATTGGTGTAATTCCGGCATTTTAATTTCTGCTGTTTTCATAATTATTATTTAAATGGATTGTAAATCTTTACCGCAAAAGTATAATGCGACACAATAATGAATTATGATATAAATCAATCAAATACCTGATTTTCGTCATTTTTATAGCCATATAAGCAATATATTTTTGAAATTAATTTAAACAATTGTTTATGGAACTAGTAATTAACGAAACAAAAACAGTAGGAGAAATTCAAAAAGCTTTTAATAAGCGTTTCCCTTATTTAAAAATCAGTTTTTTTAAAAAGCCCCATGCAGCAGGCGAAGCATCACCATTAAGTGAAATGCACCATGTAGATGAATTAATAAAGGACATACGACATAAAGATAAAAACGGTATCATAAGTATTGATGGCGATATGCAGGTAAATCAACTGGAAATGTTATTTCAGGAGGTATTCGGTTTATCGGTACAAATTTTTAGAAAATCGGGTGAAAACTGGTTGCAAACAACCACAACCGATTCGTGGACGCTAAATCAACAAAATATGAAAGGGAAAGAAATGAGCGCTCCTATTGAAACGGAAGAACAACAGGATTATCATGAACAAGCATAATACTAATTTAAATTTTTAAATTATGAATACGAGAAAAATAGCAGCAGTTACCATTATGTTTTTAATCATTTTATTCCCTTTTCGCTGGGGATATTTAGAAATGGAAAGTTCAACAGGAATTAAGGGATTAATTATGTTTTTAATAACGCTGTTTGGCACATTTTTTTGCATGTACCTTTATGGTTCAGGCGATAAAGAAGCTCAACACTAAAAATTAAATCTTATTACAATTATTCTCTTTAAGCTACAAAAGTTTAGTTTTTAGCTGTATCGGGTTAGTATTTTGAAATTCAAAATACTAACCCTTTTTTGTTGGCATAATTAAAATCACTACTTTTGTCAGCTAAATCATAGTTTTTTATATAAAATAAAAACTTTAAAGCCTATATGAAAAATGTAATTTTAGTTCCAACCGATTTTACCAAAGTAGCAGATTGTGCCTTGAATCATGCAATTGTATTAGCTAAAAAGCTGGGGGCAGAAATAAACCTGTTGCACATAGTAGCTAAACAAAACGCCATTGATGCTGCAAAAGAGAAATTAAACAAAATTGCAGAAGATACTAGAGCAAAACATGATGTAACAGTTAATATTATTGCACGTGTAGGTAATATTTTTGATGATATTGGGGATGTAGCCGCAGAAATTGGTGCAAAACTTATTATTATGGGGACTCATGGAGTAAGAGGAATTCAGCACTTAACAGGAAGCAACGCTATAAAGGTTATTACTAACTCTAATGTTCCATTTATTGTGGTACAAGAAAAAAGCATTTCAGATGGATACGAGAAAATAGTATTGCCCATGGATATGTCGAAAGAAACCAAGCAAAAGCTTGATTCTACGGCATATTTAGCTAAATATTTTGGTTCAAAAGTATATGTATTTGCCCCAAAAGAAGATGATGAGTTTTTGAGTAATGCAGTAAAAAGAAATGTTGCATTTACCGAAAGATTCTTGAAAGAGCAGAATATTCCGTATGAAATTGTAATTTCTGAAGATAAAGGAAATTTTACCAAACTTACCATTCGATATGCAGCATCCATCAATGCTGATTTAATTGCAATAGTAAACGATCCGGATGCGGCTGGTGTTCCTGACTTTTTAGGTTCATCAGACGAACAACATATTTTAACGAACGATCCGCAAATTCCTGTGCTTTGTGTAAATCCAATTCAAGTTACCGTTTCAGGAGGAATATTAGGTTCTTAAATTTGTATGAGTATCACTAAAAAGCCCTCCAAAAATTTGGAGGGCTTTTTAGTGATAAATAGGTGTTTTAAATTATGATTTATAATTATTTTCTGCATATCGTTTTTTAATCATTTCAATATGCTTTTCTTTAACCGGTTGACGGTATTTTTTTGAATAATCTGTAAAATAGGTATGCTTTTCCAAAAAGGCAATCTGTATAGCATCCCATTCTTTATCGCTGCTTACTTTGCCGCGAGCCATTAGCTCCATTTTAAGTGTATCTGCAATTTTAAAGAAATCTTCTTCTCTTCCTAAATAATCCAAATCGGCATCGCAAATAATTTTTTCAAGTAGGGTTTGTGCATTTTGAGGGATTTGTGTTGCCATAATCATTTTTTCAATAGCCTCTATTTGCTCCGGACTGTACCCAAATTGAGGAAGAATTTCTTTACACATTTCCACTCCTATCGGTTCATTTTTAAAATACTGTTTTACAAAACCGGCATCGTGAAACATGGCAGCTGTTTTAAGTATATGCATATCTTCTCCTTCTACTCCTTCTGCTTTGCCAATACGTTCAGCAGCATCGCGTACATCAATGGTATGATGTAAACCATGATAGTATAAATCTTTTGGAAGCTCTCGCTCTAATTTCTTTAATATAAACTGCTCGGCTTTTCTATAATTAATTCGATAATACAAGTTGGTAGCCATGTTGGCTCTAAATGTATCATTTGGTATTATTCCATCGCCATTTTCAGATAATTCAGGACGTATTTTTTCTACAAAATACATATCGATTTCGCCCTTATTTTTGGCAGGAACTTTACCTCTGTATGTACATTCAAAATAATCTTTAATAAGTTCGTAAGTTGCACCTGATATATTTACTTTACCTACTTCGCCTTGCATTTCCATTCTACTTGCAACATTTACGGTATCTCCCCATATATCATAGGCAAAGCGTTTTATCCCTATTACCCCTGCAATTATTTCGCCGGTATGAATACCTATTCTTAATTCCCATGGTTTTTCGCCTTTTGCAATACTTTCTTCTTGCATTTGTTTCATGTATCGTTGTATTTCTAAGGCTGCCAAAACGATATCTATCGGATTGCTTCGGTTTCTAATAGGTACCCCTCCGGCACACATGTATGAATCGCCAATAGTTTTTATTTTTTCTAATCCATATTTCATAATAATTTCATCAAACTTTATAAAGTATCTGTCGAGCGCATCTACCAGTTCTTGTGGACGCATAGATTCTGCACGCTGGGTAAATCCTTTAAAATCGGTAAACATTACAGATGCCATACGGTAGCTACGTGGTGATGCTTTGCCTTTACTTTTAAGCTCTTCAACGGTTTCTTGTGGGAGTATATTTAAAAGTAATTTTTCTACTTTTTCTTTCTCTTTTTCGAGCAATTCGTTTTGCTTGCGAATTTTTTCGTTTTGTTGTACAACCTCCATGGTGCGCTCGCGCACTAATTTTTCCAGATATTTTTTCTGGCTGCTTATGCGATTTATTCTTCTACGATAGAAGTAAAAAACAATTCCAATTGCGCCTAAAATAAATGCTATTCTAAACCACCAGCGCATCCAAAATGGTGGAGTAATAATAACGGTTAGTGAAACACCATTTTCGTTCCATACTCCATCTGAGTTAGATGCTTTTACTCTAAATGTATAAGTGCCGGGATCCAGATTAGTATAACTTGCCTGTCTTCTGGTATCCACATAGTTCCAGCCTTCATCAAATCCTTCCATCATATAAGCATAGCGGTTTGCTTCAGGTGAGGAATAATGCAAGGCGGCAAATTCAAATGTTATAACATCATCTTTGTATGAAAGCACTAATTCTTCGGTTTCTGAAATTGATTTTTTAAGTGGTGAATTATCTCCGGGATAAATGGGTTTGTTAAAAATTTGAAAGTTGGTTAATACAACTTGTGGAGGTATGGTATTTATAGAAATTTTATCAGGGAAAAAACAATTAAATCCATTTATTCCTCCAAAAAACAATTCGCCTTTTTTACTTTGAAAATGTGCACCAATATTAAACTCATTACTTTGTAAGCCATCGTTTTCAAAGTAATTGGAAAATTGTCGTGTTTTAGGATTGAACATGGAAATACCTTTATTGGTACTCATCCATAAATTACTTTTTGAATCGGAATAAACGCTATAAACTACATCGTTCGACAATCCGTTTTTTTCGGTAAATGCTTCAGCCGAACCGGTAGATGGATCGAAGCGATTTAAGCCTCCTCCATAAGTTCCTATCCAGAAGAATCCGTTTTTGTCTTCGTATATACTTAAGATAATATTGTTGTTAATACTTCCCTTTGCTGCCTGATAAGATTTAAAATGAACATTAATTTCTCCCTCTTTTTCAATTACAATAGCTTTGTTTAGGCCCCCTCCATTTGTGCCAATCCAAATATTATCATTTTTGTCTTTTATAATTACTCTTATAATATTATTGCTTATTGATAAGCTATCGTCTGGATTATTTATAAAATGTTGAATATTTTTTCTTGATTTATCAATAATGTATAGGCCTTCTTTAGTACCAACCCATAAGTTTTTGTTTGTATCTTCAAAAATATAATACACACGTTTTTCTTCTAATGGCGAAAGTTCTTTCGCTACGGTTTTAAAAAGATTAAATTTTTCGGCTGATTTGTTAAATGTATATAATCCGGCATCGGTTCCTACCCATAGCACTCCATCGCTATCTTCAAACAAAGAAAATATATACTCGTTATACTTTACATTACGTTTTGATGCACCATGTTTATAGTGCTTTACTTTAAATTGTTTACGGTCTATTCTGTTTAAACCCTCTTCAGTACCAACCCACAAAATGCCCTGCGAATCTTCATAAATACTCCATATTACATCGTTATTAATGGTATTTTCTTCGTAAGGAATATTTCTGTAATGAATAAAATTTTGTTTGGTGTTATCGAACTTGCTTATTCCTTTGTTGGTTCCAACCCACATGATACCCGTTCTATCCTGATAAAGTGAAAACAAATTATCATTCGATAAACTGGATTGTATATAAGGCTGATGCTGAAAACGGGTAAATGTTGCTGTTGCTTTATTTAAACGATTTAAACCTCCTGATGTAGCCACCCAAATATTTCCTAAATTATCTTCTAAAATACTTTTTACAACATTATTGCTTAATGAAAAAACATCTCCGGGTTTATTTTTAAAATGCTTAATTGTTTGACTTTTTATATCCAACCTATTTAATCCATCGTTTGTTCCTACCCAAATAAAACCTTCAGAATCCTGAATTACCGACCAGATTAAATTATTGCTAATGGATGTTTCTTTACCATTTTCTTGATAAACTTTAAATTTTCTGTATTTACTGTCGAAAAAATTTAAACCACCGCCAACTGTACCAATCCAAAGATTTTCATTTTTATCTATAAATAACGATTGAATGGCATTACTGCTAATTGTAGAATCAGAAAAATCAGATTTGTATGCTTTAAACAATTTTGCTTTTACATCAAAATAGTATAATCCGGCATCAGCGGTTCCTACCCAAATATTTCCGTTTTTATCTGCAGCCAAGGCATGAATGGTATTACTTCCCAGCCAATTTTTATTATTTGGCTGAGCAAAGTATCTGGTAAACTTTTGTGTTTCGGGATTGTAACAATTTAAACCTGCATCAGTAGCAGCCCAAATATTTCCATAAACATCTTCTACAATAGCATGTATAAAGTTATTGGAAATAGAATTAGTATCCTGCAAACTATGCTTAAATACGGTAAAAGTATATCCATCGTATCTGTTTAATCCATCCTGAGTAGCAAACCACATAAACCCACGTTTATCCTGTAATATAGAATTTACGGTACTTTGCGATAAGCCTTCTTTTAATGAAATACGGGTAAACTTTATGGTATTGTTTTGGCCAAAAACAACAAGGGAAATTGCAACAAAATAAATTGCCGATAAGAATTTATTTAAATGGTGTTTAAACATACGTGTGCAAGTTAGAAATCTTTTTAAAACCTTAAAAATTCAAGTTCTACTTGTTTATTTATTTAATAATTCGTATTTTATCAAATAATGTATTTTTGAGAATCAATAAAATAATATTGTTTTTATTCCGCAAAAATAAAACTAAAGAAGCTGATAGTAGTCTGATAAATCGCTTTAAAAAAAGCGATGACAAGGAATGTATGGGTATATTATTTGAACGCTACACTTACTTAGTATATGGTATTTGTATGAAATATCTGAAAGATGAAGAAAAAAGTAAAGATGCCGTTATGGAAGTTTTTGAAAAAGTAATGCAAGAAATACATAATTATGAAATAAGTAATTTTTCTTCCTGGCTTCATTCTGTAACTCGCAATTACTGCCTTATGCAATTACGTTCTGAAAAAAATAAAAACAAAATATCTGATAAATGGCAAAAAAGTGAACAGCTTTTTATGGAAATGGCCGAAGAAATGCATCTAACTAATACCAATGAAAATGAAGAGCAATTACAACAGTTAGAATTAGCAATAGAACAACTAAACAACGAACAGAGAATTTGTATTAAACTTTTTTATATTGAAGAAAAAAGTTATCAGGATGTAGCAACAATTACAGGCTATGATTTAAAACAGGTGAAAAGTTATTTGCAAAACGGGAAAAGAAATCTGTGGAACATAATGCGTAAAAAACAATGGTAAACAAATCACAACATACCATGCCAACAAAAGAAAAACTATTGGCTTTTATAAGAGGTGGCTTGCCTGCAAAAGAACGAATGGATTTTGCAAAAGCCATTGAAGAAGATCCGGTTTTGGCTGATGCCGTTGATGGACTACGACTTAGTTTAAACAGAGACAAAAATATTAGGGATATAGAACATGCTGTTCGTAGAAAATATCAAAATTCAAGCAATCGAAAAATTATTCCTTTTCAAAGCAAAGTTATACTGGCAGCAGCTGCATCTGTACTTATTTTAATAAGTTTCGGGATTTATAATAAAATGCTAAAGCTGGATGAAGGTCGCGTAGTGAGTGAACAAACTTTTAAGAACACTAAAGTTCCAACAGATATTATAAAAGCTACCGAGAATAGCGCCAACAGCGAAGAAGCTGCTGAAGCAAAAAGTGCTCCAGCCCCTCAAACAATTTTTCCGAATTATACTTTAAGAGATCAACAAAAATCTGAACAAAAAAGCATATTAGAAAATATCATTGAAAAAACAGAAATTGCCAATAAGCATGATTTGCCAATGAAAGAAACAACATTACAAAAACAGGCTTCTACTAATTCAGGAATGGTATTAGCGGATGGAAACAAAGAATATGATTTAACTAAAAACGCAAGTGGAAGATTTAATGCTATTGATAATTTAGAAATGAGCCATACCCCTGCATCTGCAAGCTCTACCATAACACACGATATTCCAAAGAGAGAAGAAAGTAATAAGAAAAAAACAGAAGGTTATTTTTCTGCTGAACAGTTTCCTGCAGCTGTATTAGATGAAACAAAACAGGAAAAGGAAAGTGCCAATAAATCGCTTGCAAAAGCAGTTTTCGATGCAAATAATCCTTTTAATCAAGCCATTGCTTTGCATAACAGAAAAAACTTTGAGGCTGCATTTTTAAAAATGGATTCGCTGGCACAAACGAATTATAATAATGACGAATACCAATATTATGCAGGAGTATTTGCTTTTGATAATTCATCTTATACAAAAGCCATTAACTATTTAGAGCCATTATCAAAAAACAACAATAGCAAATTTCAGGAATCTGCTAAATGGTACTTAGCGCTAAGCTATAAAGCAAATGGTAAAAATGAAAAAGCAAAAGCATTGTTAAAAGAAATTGCTGCAAAAAACAATGGCTACCAACAATTGGCAGCCGATAGTTTAAAAGCGTTGGAATAATTTTTTTAAAACTATACCGTCATTATTTCTTTTTCTTTTTTAGCTAAATGTTCATCTATTTTAGCTATAAACTGATCGGTAATTTGCTGAATTTTTGTTTCTGCATCTTTTGCAATATCTTCAGGCAAACCGTTTTTTTGCAACTTCTTTACTTCGTCATTCGCATCTTTACGCACTGTTCTTACTCCAACTTTTGCATGCTCGGCATGAGCTTTTGCCTGTTTAACTAAATCTTTTCTGCGCTCTTCGGTTAATGGTGGAATATTAATCCGAATTAAAGCTCCGTCATTTTGAGGTGTTAAACCAATATTAGAAGCTAAAATAGCTTTTTCAATTGGTTGCAACATATTTTTTTCCCATGGCTGAATTACCAGCGTACGTGCATCAGGAGTATTTATAGTTCCTACTCCGCTTAATGGAGTATTTACCCCGTAATAATCAATATATATTCCATCCAACATTTGCGGATTAGCTTTACCGGCACGTACTTTTATTAATTCTGCTTCTAAATGAACTAATGCTTTGTTCATTTTTTCTTTTGTATCGTTTAAAATATTTTGTATTTCTTGGTTCATAAACTATATATTATGTTAGCAAAAATAAAAATATCATGATTTTATTTTATGCTTCTAATGCAAATTCTTTTTCTCTGCGTTTACGTTCATTTTCGTTTAGGTAAATTTTACGCAAACGAATTGATTTAGGAGTAAGTTCTACATACTCATCTGCCTGAATATATTCCAATGCTTCTTCTAATGAAAACTTAACTGCAGGAGCAATGCGCATTTTTTCATCAGCGCCTGATGCTCTCATATTGGTTAGTTTTTTTGTTTTGGTAACATTTACAACTAAATCGTTAGGACGGGTATGTTCACCAATTACCATTCCTTCATACACTTCTTCTCCCGGATCTATAAAGAAAAAACCTCTGTCTTGCAATTTATCCAATGCATATTCAATGGCTGTTCCGGTATCCATAGAAATTAATGAACCGGCTATTCGACCCGGAATTTCTCCTTTAAAGGGCTCATATGCTTTAAAACGATGCGACATAATGGCTTCGCCTCCTGTGGCTGTAAGTAAGTTATTCCTTAAACCAATGATACCGCGAGAAGGAATTTCAAATTCCAGGTGAATTAAATCTCCTTTAGGAGTCATTTCTTTCATTTCGCCTTTACGCTTACTTACCAGCTCAATGGCTTTTCCTGAATATTCTTCAGGAACATCAATAGATAATATTTCAATTGGCTCACATTTTTGTCCGTCTATTTCTTTAAATATTACGCGAGGCTGACCTACTTGTAATTCATATCCTTCTCTGCGCATGGTTTCTATTAAAATTGATAAGTGAAGAATACCACGACCATATACTAAATATGAATCAGCAGAATCTGTTTCTTCTACTCGCATGGCAAGATTTTTTTCAGTTTCTCTGTATAATCTGTCGCGTAAGTGACGCGATGTAACAAACTTGCCTTCTTTACCAAAAAAAGGAGAGTTGTTAATGGTAAACAACATGTTCATGGTTGGTTCATCAATGGCTATCGCTTTTAAACCTTCAGGACTTTCATAATCAGCAATGGTATCGCCAATTTCAAAACCTTCTATTCCGGTAACAGCTACTATTTCACCGGATGATACTTCGGTAACTTTTTCTTTTCCTAAGCCTTCAAATACAAATAATTCTTTCACTCTGGTTTTAATTATACTTCCATCGCGCTTAACCAATGATATTGGTTGTCCTTCTTTTATGGTTCCTCTGTATATCCTTCCAACTGCCGCTCTTCCGGTAAAATTAGAATATTCCAGAGATGTAATTTGTAATTGTAATGTACCGCTATGTTGTGGAGGTGCAGGAATTTTATCTATTATCAGGTCTAATAAATATGTGAAATCTGTTGTTGGGTTTTTCCAGTCTTCGCCCATCCATCCTTGTTTTGAAGAGCCATAAGCGGTAGGGAAATCTAATTGATCTTCAGTTGCACCTAAGTTAAACATCAAATCAAAAACTTGTTCTTGTACTTCCTCCGGACGACAATTTGGTTTATCTACTTTGTTTACTACAACTACAGGTTTTAATCCGGCCTGTATTGCTTTTTGTAACACAAATCGTGTTTGAGGCATTGGCCCTTCAAAGGCATCTACCAAAAGTAAAACACCATCGGCCATATTTAATACACGCTCTACTTCACCACCAAAATCGGAGTGACCAGGGGTATCAATTATGTTTATTTTGTGATCTTTATATCGAACTGATACATTTTTAGAAAGAATGGTTATGCCTCTTTCTCTTTCCAAATCGTTATTATCGAGTATTAATTCTCCTGTTTGCTGATTTTCTCTGAATAATTTACACTGGTGTAAAATTTTGTCAACTAAAGTAGTTTTTCCATGGTCAACGTGTGCAATAATGGCGATGTTGCGAATATTTTGCATAAAACTGATAAAAAATTAAGGTTGCAAAGTTACAACAATTAATTCAGATTAAGGATTAAAAGAAATAAATATGAATGAAAACTAATTGTAAACAACTAAATTTACCTCCACAAAGTCTCCACGATTTTGTGGAGGTTTTCAGGTTATTTTTCTTCTTCCGAAACTGCGGGGGCTTTGAGGTAAACATTTGAAAAATCCCAGTAATTAAGCGGATTTGAATAGAAATTATTTACTCTTGCTTGATACAATCGGTATTTTTCATCATACCATAATACTAATACTGGCGCGTCATCCATCATTAACTGCTCGGCTTGCATCAATAATTTGTTTTTTTCTTCTTGATTTTGTGTAAGCAGTGCTTTTTCATATAATTCATCAAACTGAGCATTAACATATCGAGACACATTAGGCCATGATGGTTCATTTAATGTTTTTGGAACTGTTTTTCCATAAGTGAGCATTAAAAAGTTTTCTGCACTTGGAAAATCGGCTACCCATGCAGAACGGAACATATCACCTCTCCCCATCATAGACTCTTCTATTTTAACATTTAGGGGCACTACTTCTAAATCGAGATTAATATTTAAAACATCACGCAATTGTTTTTGAATTTCAAGCGCCACAATAACATTTTTCGATCCTCCGCTATTAAGTATCAGCTTTACAGATGGAAATCCTTTTCCATTTGGATACCCTGCATCTGCCAGCAATTTACGTGCTAACACTTTATCTTGCTTGTATCCTTTAATGGATGTAACATCATAATTTTTTAATGATGGGGGAGTTATTCCATAAATTCCGGGGCCATAAGCTTCTCCCTTTAAAATTTCATCAACTATTCTATCTCTATCAATGGCATAAGAAATTGCCTGACGAACTTTTTTATCTTTAAACACCTTAACTGCTGTATTAAATTCATAATATTGAGTAGCCAGCTCTGGTGAACGATCTAAAATAAATTTTGGAGGACGATTTTGAAAATCAGTTATTTGCTTTTCAACTACATCTTTAATTGATTCTGATGGTAAACCAACTATAATATCTAAATTACCATTTTGAAATTCTTCCAATTCTGATTTTTTAGAACTTATAAAATTAAATACCAATGAATCTATAAATGGTAATTGATTTCCTAATGTATCTTTTCTATGATAGTTTGGATTTTTAATCAAAACCAACTTCTCATTTGAATGACTTGCAAACATAAAGGGACCGGTTCCGGTTTTAGTTTGATTACCATACATTTCATATGCCTCTTTTGGAAATATAGAAAGAGAAGGATTGGCTAAAATATATAAAAATGAGGATGATGGTGCAGTTAAATTAAATTCTACTGTATATTCGTCAATTACTTTTACGCCTTCAAATTCAAAATCGGGCTTCTTAGATACAGATGCTAAGTAATATTCATTAGCTCCTTTTAAAAGATTTTTGATTGTTGCAGCAAACATGGCATTATCAGCATGCTGTGTGGCTAAACGTTCAAATGAATATCTAACATCTTCTGCTTTAAACTCTCGCCCTTTTCCTCCTGCAAAGCATAAATCGTCATGAAAAAATACCCCTTTTTTAAGTTTAAAAGTATATTTAGAACCATCTTCACTAATCGTCCATGATTCTGCTAAAGCCGGCTCAATTGATAAATCTTTAGCATTGAATTTTACCAGTCCTTCATAAATTTGAGATGCAACATGACTCGAAACCAAATCAGTAAAAGAATGTGGAAATAAAGAACTAATCTGCTCCGTTTCATTTACTTTTAAAGTTCCACCATAAACAACACCACCTATACCCGTATTTTGTTGCGTATTTTCATTTTCTTGACTTTCGTTTTTACATGATAAAAAGTATATTGATAATGAAAAAATAATTGATGATAAAATTATAATCTGTTTTTTTTTTCTTAATTAAAATCATAATAAGCTGTATTTCAAATATACTAAATATTTGAATTTACAAAAATAATTGAAAAATTTAAAAATTAATTAAAAATACACATTGTAAAAATCTAACTGTTTAAAATTAAGGAGTTAAAAAACATATATTCGTCTAAAAAATAATTTTATTCGTTTTTATTTTGATTTTCTGAAAGAAGATTTTAATATTGCAACTTAATTATGAAAGATTGAGCAAAATATATAGTTCCCTAAAACTATGAAAAAAATATTATCCTTATCACTATTTTTGACTTTATTAAATTTTATTGCCAATGCAAATGGCGTAATAATTCTCGAAGGAAATTATCAGGGTAAAAATTTATACATACAAAACCCATTTGCAGGTAGCGGTGTGGGGTTTTGCGTTTTTGAAGTACGTGTAAACGGAAATGTTACAACCGATGAATGGAACTCCAGCGCATTTGAAATAGATTTTTCTGCACAACAATTAAAATTAGGCGACAAAGTAGAAGTTAAAATTTCTCATAAAGACGATTGCAAACCAAAAGTTTTAAACCCTGAAGTTTTAAAACCTAAAAGTACCTTCGAAACCGTTTCAATTTCGGTTGACAAAGATGGTACATTAAAACTTCAAACAAAAGGTGAAACCGGAAAATTAACTTTTGTAGTTGAACAATTCCGTTGGAATAAATGGGTAAATGTAGGTGAAATTGAAGGAAAGGGAACAGCCGGTCCAAATGATTATTCTTTTAAAATTGCTCCTCACTCAGGTGAAAACCAATTTAGAGTAAAACAAGTTGACTATACCGGCAAGCCTCGCTATTCACCAGTAGCTAAATATCGCTCCATGTCGCCTGAAGTTACCTTCTCTCCTATTAAAGCATCTAAAGACATTACTTTTTCAAGCGAAACCATGTTTGAAATTTATGATAGTTACGGAAATATTGTAAAAAAAGGGTTTGCCAGTATGGTAGATGTGTCAAATCTTCCTAAAGGAATTTATTACATTAATTTTGATAACAAGACTGACCAATTTGTAAAAAAATAATCACAAATTTAAATGGATAAAAAGCTCTCGCAAGAGGGCTTTTTTTATGCTTAAAAACAACACACTTTATGATGAACAAAATAGAACACCTTGGTATCGCTGTAAAAGATATAGAAAGCTCGATTTATTTGTATGAAAAACTATTGGGAACATCGTGTTATAAAAAAGAAGAAGTAGCAAGCGAAGGTGTAATTACAGCATTTTTTAAAACAAGTGAAAATAAAATTGAATTACTTGGTGCTACCAATCCGGAAAGCCCAATTGCTAAATTTATTGATAAAAAAGGAGAAGGTATTCATCATATTGCATTTGATGTTGATGATATCTATGCAGAAATGGAACGTTTAAAAAATGAAGGTTTCCAGCTAATAAATGAAAAGCCCAAAGATGGTGCCGATAATAAATTAATCTGCTTTTTACACCCTAAAGGAACCAATGGAGTATTAATTGAATTATGCCAAGAAAAGAAATAAAAAAATAAATTAAATCATACGCTTATTATGAAAACCATACAATCACTCGAACAATACCATTCTGAATACCAAAAAAGCATTGAAAACCCTGAAAATTTCTGGGCAGAAATAGCCGAAAATTTTGTTTGGAGAAAAAAATGGGATAAAGTGCTGGAATGGAATTTCTCCGAACCAAATGTAAAATGGTTTATTAACGGTAAATTAAATATTACCGAAAACTGCTTAGACCGTCATTTAGAAAAAAACGGAAATAAAATCGCCCTGATTTTTGAGCCAAATAATGTAAATGAAAAAAGCACAAGCTATACCTACAAACAATTATATACCGAAGTTTGCAAGTTTGCCAATGTATTAAAAAATAATGGCGCTAAAAAAGGCGACCGCATTTGCATTTACATGCCCATGATACCCGAAGCAATAATTGCAATGTTAGCTTGTGCACGTATAGGGGCTATTCATAGCGTAGTGTTTGGAGGCTTTTCTGCAGCTTCACTTTCGGGAAGAATACAAGATTGCAATTGCAATATTTTAATTACGGCAGATGGCGCTTACAGAGGCGAAAAAATTATTCTTTTAAAACAAGTTGCTGATGAAGCATTGGAACTTTGCCCTTCTGTAAAAAAAGTAATTGTATTTGAGCGTACGCATTCCAATATAAAACTGATAGAAGGACGCGATGTACTTTGGAAAGATGAAATGCAAAAAGTAAATGCCGAATGCCCTGCAGAAACAATGGATGCAGAAGACATGCTCTTTATTCTTTATACATCAGGCTCTACCGGAAAACCAAAAGGCGTAGTTCATACTTGTGGTGGTTATATGATTTACACAGCATATAGTTTTCAAAATGTATTTCAATATAAAGCAGACGATATTTACTGGTGTACCGCAGATGTAGGCTGGATTACGGGACATTCTTATATTGTTTATGGTCCTTTGCTTTCAGCAGCAACACAAGTAATTTTTGAAGGTGTACCAACTTACCCCGATGCTGGCCGCTTTTGGCAAGTAATAGACAAATATAAAGTAACCCATTTTTACACTGCGCCAACAGCTATTCGCGCTTTAGAAGCAGCCGGATTGGATTATGTAAAGCCCTACAAATTAGATTCATTAAAAGTGCTAGGAAGCGTTGGAGAACCTATAAATGAAGAAGCCTGGCAATGGTATCATAAACATATCGGAAAAGAAAAATGCCCCATTGTAGATACTTGGTGGCAAACCGAAACAGGCGGAATATTAATCTCACCCATTGCCGGAGTAACGCCTACTAAACCCGGATTTGCAACTTTACCTCTGCCCGGAGTTCAACCTGTTTTAGTAGATGATAAAGGAAATGAAATTCAAGGTAACGAAGTTGAGGGAAATTTGTGTATAAAATTCCCATGGCCGAGTATAATACGCACTACCTATGGCGACCATGAACGCTGCCGACAAAATTATTTTGCAACCTACCCCAATTTATATTTTACCGGAGATGGCTGCAAACGCGATGAAAACGGCTATTACCGAATTACCGGAAGAGTTGATGATGTAATAAATGTAAGCGGACACCGCATTGGAACTGCCGAAGTAGAAAGCGCCATAAACCTTCATCCTGATATTGTAGAAAGCGCTGTAGTTGGCTATCCGCACGAAATTAAAGGACAAGGAATTTACGCTTATGTTATTTCTACCAAACAAAATAACGATATTGAATTATTGCGGAAAGAAATTACCGCCATTGTAAACAAACAAATTGGACCTATTGCCAAACCCGATAAAATACAAATAGTACCGGGATTACCAAAAACACGCAGCGGAAAAATTATGCGTAGAATTTTACGCAAAATTGCCGAAGGCGATGTAAATAATTTAGGAGACACCTCTACTCTGCTCGACCCTAATGTAGTTGAAGAAATTAAAAAAGGAGCTTTGTAATTTTAACAGATGAGTCAACCTAAAAACCGCCTCCAAAATTTTTGGGGTGTCTTTTTATTCTTTCATCTTATATCCAATACCACCACCACCTATTTTAATTTTAAAATATGGTCCGTTTATAAAAGTATTGGCAATACCGGTATAGCCAAGTGTGGCTTCTTTCCATGGTTCTGTTTGCGGGTTGAATAAATACCCTATACAGATTCCTGTTTTAAAACCGGCTTTTCCATTTTCATCAGCAATAGAAAAAAGTTCACAGTTAAACTCGGAACTGATAAAAAATTTAGTTGCTTCGTATTTCTCCTCCAGCCCTCCTGCATATTTTACATTAAATGAGCTTCCGCCCCAACCAATTCCAATTAATGGATAAACTAAAAATTTGCTTTTTTTAAACGGAATTGCATATCCTATATTAAACATACCAAAACCTGCACTAACAGTAGCTTCACCATTTGCATTAGCAACAGATGAAGCAGTAACGGCCTCCTTCACCTCCTAATATAAAACTGTTAAAAATACCCATACCACCACCTCCAATATTTAAACTGGTTGATGCAAAAGCTGGAAGTCGTTTACTTCGCAAATAGGTATTTACGGTACCATAATCTAAAAACGTTGTTCCAACACTAAAATGTCCGGACCCTCCATAATAAGCATTGTTTTGAGAAAAAACTGAACTGAATGAAAACAGTGTTAAAACAAAAACAGAAAATAATTTAAACTTGCTCATACTTTTTTTGGTGAAAAAAAATTTATACATTCTATTAAAAAAATGATTAGAATCATTTTAAAGACGATTTTTTTATTAGCCAATTCGCTTTGCCTTGTTATTTTTGCAGTATTACTCCAACATTAACCTAACAAACTTAAAACATGAAAGGACGTTTCTACTGGTGGCCAGAATGGGCAAAACTTAAAAAAGCATACGCTCGAAGCGCGGAAAAACAAATGGATGCCGATAAGTTTAATGCTATTTGTGCCGGCACAGGATTGCCTAACATTCACCAGAAATCTACCTTTAAATTTAAAGATGTTGCCGATGGCGCTTCTCGCTTTGTAGGCAACTCGCCAAGCGGTGAAAAACCTTATGCACGGATTTATACCCGACTTGGAAATCCTAATACAGAATATTTAGAAAAAGTTTTGTTTCAGCTAGAATGCCAGCATATTATAGAAAATGCTTTAGCTGCAGATGAAAAAACACCAACCATAGCATCATTGGTTTTTGCATCCGGAATGGCGGCCATTACCACAGTTATTATGGGATTTGTGCAACCGGGTGATGCTATTATTGTGGGAAATGTATATGGCTGTACAGATTCGTTCATGCGTTTTTTACAAAAGCGTTTTGGTATTGAAATTATTTTTGTGGATGCTACCAAAGCAGAAAATATAAAAGCAGCTATTGATGCACATAAAAATACCGTTGCTGTTCTTATAGAAACGCCTGACAATCCAACATTGCAAATGTGCGATATAGAAGCTATTTCAAAATACACCGAAGAGGAAGAAATTTTATTGATTGTAGATAATACCTTTTGTTCACCTTATTTGCAGCAGCCTTTCCGTTTGGGAGCAGATGTAGTAGTTCATTCCTTAACCAAATATGTAAACGGACACTCTGCATCTATTGCAGGTGCCGCACTAGGCCCTTACGAATTTTTCAGCAAAGAAGTTTATCCTGTATATAAAGATTTTGGTCCTACTCCATCGCCATTTGATTCGTGGTTAAACAGCTTAACAATACAAGAAATGGGCGTGCGTATGGAGCATCAATGCAAAACGGCACAACGCATTGCCGAATTTTTAGAGCAACATCCGCATATCGAAAAAGTTTGGTATCCGGGTTTAAAAAGCCATCCACAACATGAATTATGCAAAAAACAAATGCGAAACGGTGGCGCCATGATTTCTTTTGAGGTAAAAGGAGGTTTTGAAGCCGGAGTTAAATTAATGAACTTTTTTGCACGCCCTGATACCCCTATGGAACTGGCAGTTAGCTTAGGTTCTGTAATCAGTTATATTGAACATCCTGCAAGTATGACACACGCTGTAGTTCCTGAAGAAGACCGTATTGTAAGAGGTATTACTAATTCATTGGTTCGTCTTTCAATTGGCGTAGAAGGCTATTCCGTATTGGCAGAAGCACTTGACAGAGGGTTGAGAAGTTAAATCTAATTGTTTAATTTGATAATTAGCTAATAAGCTGATTTGGAGATTTGATGATTTTTAGGAGTAAGGTATAAGTCGTTAGGCGTAAGTAGTCAGTAGACAAAAGTGATTAAAGAGAAAAGACTTCTTTCAAGTTGATGATTTTTAGAATTTTAGATTTGGAATTTGGAATTTTTCAATTTGTAATCTGCAATTTCAAAAACAATTAATCTCTACAAGTTTCTATTAATTTCAACTTTCAACTCATCAATTTTTCAATCTGCTCTTTAATAAAAATTTCTTCGAGTTGCATTTCCTGTTCTATACTTTCAAGAATATTTTCCTGTGGTAAGTCGGCAGGGTTATACGTATATAACTTCCATACTTTATCGTGATATTCTAAAGATGTTAGATTTTCAACCCAATCGCCTGAATTGAGATAAGTAACCGTGCCTTTATCGGTTTCTATTTTCTTTATTTCCGGCTGGTGTATATGCCCGCAAACTACGTAATGATACTTATTTTCTATGGCGATAGCCGATGCAGTTTTCTCAAAATTACTGATAAACGACACCGCACTTTTTACACTGTTCTTAATTTTCTTTGAAAGCGAAATCTTTCCTCTTCGCAATATTTTTTCAGAGATATAATTGGCAGCCCTGTTCAGCACTATTAAAACATCGTAGCCTAAACCTCCTAATTTTGCAAGCCACTTAGAATGTTGCATGGTAACATCAAATACATCGCCATGAAAAAACCATGCTTTTTTGCCCTCTAAATCGAGCACTATTTTATCCATCAAACGAAATGTCCCCATTCTGAAATCGCTGAATTTCCTCAACATTTCATCATGATTACCCGTAAGGTAATATACATTTACGCCTTTGCTCATCATGCTTACAATTTGTTTAATTACTTTCATGTGAGCATCCGGCCAATAGTGCTTGCTAAACTGCCAGATATCTATGATATCGCCATTAAGAATTAATGTTTTGGGCTTTATGCTTTTTAAATAGCGGAGGAGTTCTTCTGCATGGCAACCATAGGTTCCCAAGTGCACATCAGAAATAACTACTAAATCTACTTCACGTTTCAAAAAATATAGAATTTTTGGTTGTACAAAAATTCATCTACTAAATTAATCCTACATAAATACAATATTATCTTATGGTTACGATTAAAATTTGTTAATCCTTTTTGCTAAAAACGTTACAAGTAGTACCTTCATAGTCTAAAACAAATTATTTTGGACAAACGCCTCGTAATTATACCAACCTATAACGAAAAAGAAAATGTGGAGAACATGATTCGCGCCATTTTTTCTTTACCCACTGCGTTTGATCTTTTAATAATTGACGATGGCTCACCGGATGGCACCGCCCAAATTGTAAAAAATCTTATTCCTGAATTTTCCGGTAAATTATTTATTGAAGAACGCAAAGGAAAACTCGGCTTAGGCACCGCTTACATTCACGGGTTTAAATGGGCTTTAAAACATAATTACGATTATATTTTCGAAATGGATTGCGATTTTTCGCATAACCCCAATGATTTAGAACGCTTATATAATGCATGCGCTAAAGATGGTGCAGATGTTGCCATAGGATCTCGCTATGTAAAGGGTGGCAATGTAAGCAATTGGCCAATTGGCAGAATTTTAATGTCCTACTTTGCATCGGTTTATGTGCGCATGATTTTGTGGATAAACATTATGGATACCACAGCAGGCTTTAAATGCTATAAGCGAAAAGTGCTCGAAACCATAGACCTTGATAAAATAAAATTTATTGGCTATGCCTTTCAAATAGAAATGAAATATACCGCATATCGTTTAGGATTTAAGCTAAAGGAAATCCCCATCACTTTTGTTGACCGTAAAGAAGGACAATCAAAAATGAGCAAAGGAATTTTTAAAGAAGCTCTTTTAGGTGTAATTGACATGCGATTTAGAAAATTTACTCCCGCTAAAAAATAAATCTTTCCAAAAACATGAACACGCTTATTAAAAATGCCCGCATAGTAAACGAAGGCAGAGTTTTTAATGGATCAGTGCTTATTAATAACGAAAAAATCGAAGCTGTTTACGATAATCAAACTCCTAATATAGATATCGAATTTTTGCACGTTATAGATGCCAACGGCGAATTTTTAATTCCGGGTTTAATTGACGACCAGGTGCATTTTCGCGAACCGGGATTAACTCACAAAGGCGAAATTTATACCGAAGCCAAAGCTGCAGTTGCAGGAGGTATTACCTCTTACATGGAAATGCCCAACACCATACCAAGTGCAACAACTATTGAAAAACTTGAGCAGAAATATGCACGTGCGGCTGAAGTATCGCTGGCTAACTATTCCTTTTTTATGGGAACTACTAACGATAATCTGGATGAACTCTTAAAAGTAAATCCAAAAACCGTATGTGGTATAAAAATATTTATGGGTTCATCTACCGGTGATATGCTGGTAGATAATCCCGAAAGTTTAGAAAACATCTTTAAGCATGTAAAATTATTAATCGCTACACATTGCGAGGATGACCCCATGATAAAGCAAAATGCAAAAAAATATAAAGAAATATATGGCGATGCTTTATCTGCTGCTCATCATCCACTTATCAGAAGCAGAGAGGCCTGTTATAAATCATCGGCATATGCAGTTGCACTTGCTAAAAAACACGGAACACGATTACACATTTTACATATCTCTACCAAAGAAGAATTAGATTTATTTGATAACTCCATTCCATTAAAAGATAAAAAAATTACTTCCGAAGTCTGCACCCATCACTTATGGTTTAGTGATGAAGATTATGCAACCAAGGGGAATTATATAAAATGGAATCCGGCCGTAAAAACCGCTGCCGACCGCGATGCAATTTTACAAGCAGTACTTGACGATCGCATAGATGTTATTGCTACCGACCATGCCCCCCATACCATTGAAGAAAAAGAAAAGCCTTATACCGAAGCACCATCAGGAGGACCATTGGTACAGCATACGCTTTATGCGTTAATGGAATTATATCATCAGGGTAAAATTTCAATTGAAAAAATTGTACAAAAAACAAGTCATAATGTAGCCGATATGTTTCAAATTGAAAAGCGTGGATATATTCGCCCGGGATTTTATGCCGATTTGGTTTTAGTAAACCCGAACGATCCATGGAAAGTTGAAAAAAATAACATTTTATACAAATGCGGATGGTCGCCATTTGAGGGAAATACTTTTAAATCGAAAGTAACACACACTTTTGTAAATGGACATCTGGTTTATTGCAAAGGCAACTTTGATGAAAGCTTTAAAGGTAAACGATTAATGTTTGAACGTTAATCTAACATCTATTTTTCATCCCCTCTTGAGAGGGATAGGTGATTTGTTTAAATTAAGAATTGTTAAAACAAAATGATTAAAAGTAAAAACATATTTATACTTTTTATTTTTCTGATTTTATCCTGCTCCTTAGAGCAAAAAAAAATCAGCATTCCTGATAGTATTATCTCGCAAGATTCAATGGTGCATATTTTAACTGATGTACACATACAAGAAGCAATAATGAACCAATACAGCATGGAAGGACGACACATGAAAATAAATCCTTTAAAACAATACCAGTTAATTTTCGATAAATACAATATTTCTAAAGAGCGCTACGACAGCAGCTATCAGTTTTATTTAGATAATCCCACCTTGCTGAATAAAATTTACGAAAATGTGGTGATAGAACTTACTAAAAAGCAAACCGAGATAGAACAAGAAAAAAGTATTGATAAAAATGTGTCTGATAAAACGGAAAGCTAATTTTTATACTTTAAAAATAATTCGCACATTTCTTTTACGCTTTGCTCAATGCTAATGTATTTTAAATCCAATTGTGCAATCAGTTTTGCATTATCATATAAATGAGATGAGCTTACTGCTGTTACTGTATCAGCAGTAATGATATGTTCGGTTCCGGTAATTATACTTTTTATTTTATCTGCATAATGAACTATTTGTACAATATTTTTTGACGCTCTAATAAATGATCGTTTTTTCCCAAAGGCATCGTGCAACAAGTCGAAAAATTTTCGGTACGTAATATTAGCAGCCGAAACAATAAATCGTTGATTTTTCACATCCGATTTCATGAGCTTAATCATAGCATCTGCAACATCACGCACATCTACAAAAGCAGTAGATCCATCGGTATAAAAAGGAATCCCCTTATAGGCTTGCTGCATTATTTTGTATGCACCCGATGTAAAATCGCCCGGGCCTATAATTACCGAAGGGTTTATAATCACCACATCTAATCCTTCTTCTGATGCTCGCCACACTTCACGCTCTGCGCGGTATTTACTCACCGAATAATCTGAATTTTTAGGCGATGGTTTCCACCAGGTAGTTTCCGTAACAATATCTTTGCTGGTATTTCTGCCTAATGCAGCAATAGAACTTACATGGCAAAACTTTTTTACCCCTGCTTCTAATGCTGTATTAACAAGATTTTCTGTGCCACGTGCATTGATTTTCAGCATCGCTTCTTTATCTTTCGGATTAAACGAAACCAATGCAGCACAATGATATATTTCATCAATATTTTTAACTGCTTCTTCAATTGTAAAAACATCTAATAAGTCAGCTTCAACCCATTCAACTTTATCAATCAGGCTTAGATTTTCATTACCATAAAATGCAAAAACTCGTCTAATATTTTCTAAAGAGCTGCTCGCACGTTTTATTGCCCTCACTTTTTCGCCATTTAGTAAAAGTTTATATAAAACATGTGAACCTAAAAAACCGGTAGCTCCCGTTAGTAAAATCATAGCGTTCAAAGATAGTTTTTTATTAATTATTTAAACAAATATGCATATGTTCAAATGGAGAAACAGGTAATTAAACAGTAAAATTTGTTTTTTTATGGAGAATTATAAAGAGCAATAAATTAATAAATTTGCAGCCTTAAGCGATTAAACACATGAGCAAGAATTTTGTTGAAGAATTAAGATGGCGCGGCATGTTACACGATATAATGCCCGAAACAGAAGAACTTTTAAGTTCCGGTGAAATTATTTCAGGATATATTGGTTTCGACCCAACTGCCGACTCATTGCACGTTGGAAGCCTTGCTCAAATTATGACACTTTTGCTTTTTCAAAAAGCAGGACACAAACCTATTGCTTTAGTGGGAGGTGCAACGGGTATGGTAGGCGATCCAAGCGGGAAATCGCAAGAAAGAAATTTATTAGATGAAGAAACTTTACAAAAAAATTTAGAAGGAATTAAAAAACAACTTGAAAAATTTTTAGACTTTAACTGTGGTTCTAATTCTGCCGAAATAGTAAATAATTACGACTGGTTTAAAAATTTTACCTTTTTAGATTTTATTCGTGATGCAGGTAAGCACATAACTGTTAATTACATGATGGCTAAGGATTCGGTAAAAAAACGCATAAGTGGCGAAGAGCGCGAAGGAATGTCGTTTACGGAGTTTAGCTATCAACTCATACAAGGTTACGATTTTTATCATTTGTGGAAAGAAAAAAATGTAAAACTGCAAATGGGAGGCTCTGACCAATGGGGCAATATTACTACAGGTACAGAATTAATTAGAAGAAAAGACGGTGGAAAAGCATTTGCACTAACCACGCAATTAATTAAAAAAGCAGATGGTACTAAATTCGGAAAAACCGAGAGCGGTAATGTATGGTTAGATGCTGAAAAAACTACGCCTTATCAATTTTACCAGTTTTGGTTAAATACCAGCGATGAAGACGCAAAATCATATATCCGAATTTTTACTTTGTTAGAAAAAAAAGAAATAGAAAAACTCGAAGCAGAACACAATTCGGCTCCGCATTTACGCATATTACAAAAAGCATTAGCAAAAGATGTAACCATTCGTGTACACTCTGAAGCAGCATACCAAATGGCGGTTGAAGCCTCTGAAATATTATTTGGAAAAGGAACGGAAGAATCGCTTAGAAAACTTTCTGAAAATGATTTTTTAAGTGTGTTTTCAGGTGTACCACAGTTTCATATTAAAAAATCGGAATTAGAAAAAGGTGTAAATATTATTGAATTAATTGCTACACATTGTGCCATATTTCCATCAAAAGGAGAAGCTAGAAAAATGATGCAAGGCGGTGGTGTTTTACTAAACAAAAACAAAATTGAAGACACTGAATTTGTTGTTACAACATCAAATTTAATAAACAACAAATATTTGCTGGCACAAAAAGGAAAGAAAAACTATTTTTTGATTATTGTTGAATAAATGAAATTAATGGAAATTACTATAGATTAATTGTGATAGTTACTCAATTTTCGAAATTGAAAAACTTACATATAATAACCTTAAGCAATTAGCAAATTACAACCCCTAATATCGCTGTTATCAAAGCGCCCGAGCACTTCAAACTTTCCATTACTATAAATTTTTCCTAAATCTTTGGTAGCAATAAAAGCGCAGGAGTTTACATTGGCCAGATCAATTACATTAATTCCTCCGGTGCGGCCATTGGGCAAATAAAAGAATGGGTCGTTTACATCGCGAATTAAAATTTTCATCCAGGGTGGCGTTTCGAACAAACCATCCCCTTTTGAATATGCTTGAGAAAGCAATTCGGTCATACCATATTCCGACCAAATTTTTTCAATGCCAAAACCTCTGCATAAAATTTGGTGTAACTCTTCTCTTATCAGCTCTTTTCTTCGTCCCTTCATTCCGCCTGTTTCCATCACTATGGTATTATTTAATTGAAACTGATGTTTTTCAATTAAATCCAATAATGCAAATGAAACACCAAGCAGCAAAACTTTTTTGCCTTCAGTATCTAATCGCTTTAAATTAATAGCCAATTCATCCAAATTATTCAAATAAAATCCACTTTCAGCATAAGGGCTTTTTTTTATCAAATAATCCATCATAAAAATTAATGATGAGCCATTACGCTCTAAGTACGAAGGTAAGAGTGCCATTATTACCATTTCTTCGGGGTTCCCGATAAAATGTCTGAATGATTGTTCAAATGAATGAATATAATAATTGATGTCTTTTACCAAATGACGACTTTGCTGCATCCCAGTTGTACCGCTACTTAAAAAAATCTCGTCATAAAACCCGGTGTCATTACAAACTATTTTATGTGTTTTAAAAAATTCGATGGGTAAAAACGGAATATCTTCCAGTTGTTTTACATTGTCTGGTGAACGTTTTAGCTGAGCAGCAAATTCGCGGTAAAGTGGATTTGTTTCAAACTGAAAACAAAAAAGTGCTATCGCCGTTTTATTAAAATCAGCCGATTGAATTGAAAATACATCTTGAAAATTTTGTAACACAGCCATGCAAAGTTACAGCAATTGAAAGATAATTTGTAATTTTACACGAATGAAGATTGGTTTTAAAATAGCACGATTTGCATTTTTTTTATTTGTTACAGGAACAATAATCAGTTCTTGTATGAAGCGACCAAACTACCCCGATTATCCGATTATAAAATTTAAAGCCTTTATTCCTGAAGGCGATTCTGCCAAATTAATTTTTGAATTTACCGATGGCGATGGAGATATCGGGCTGAGAAAAGAAGATACCATACCGCCTTATGATGCTAATTTATTTTTAAAATATTATGAGCAACAAGAAGGGGTATTTGTAGAAATTGAACCGCTTATACCCTTTAAATATCGCATACCGGATATAAGCAGAAAAGGAAAGATTAAAACTTTGGAAGGAGAAATAATGGTTCGCATAAATTATTATTATGATTTTGCATCGCCTTATGACACCATTAAATATTCAGCCTACATAGTTGACCGAGCTTTGAATAAAAGTAATGTAATTGAAACTGATCCGATTGTAGTTCAGAAGTAAATTTATTGCTGCTTATTGAGATTAGTTGTAATTGGTTGTAAATTAAAAATTACAAATTTGGGCTAAAATTATAAATGCCTACTAATATAAAATCTTTACGAATTGTGTATGATATTATAAAATATAAGTTCTCTATTGTATTAGTTCTATCAGTCATTTTTTACACACCCCCTCCCCTCTCAAGAGGGGGAGTTGCTTACTGCCTACAGCTAATTGCCGACTAATTTCTGTCTTCAATAAACAGTCTTATGCTTTCTTTTTTTAACCGCAGAGAACGCAAAGAAATTCGCAGAAAAACACAGTGAACTCACAACCAAATATACAGTCTTTGTTTTTATCGTTTATCTTATTTGCCAATAACGACTATTTTCTTACTTCTGTTTTCTATTTTTATAACCGCAGAATAACGCAGAGAATTCACAAACAAAATATCCTTTGTCTTTGCTCTTATGTCTTTTATCTAATTTTGCGGACTGCCAACTAAGTAAAACTACTCCAAATTTACCCGTGCAGCAGCTTCGTTAATGTTCATAATGTGATCGCCAATTTTTTCGAGTGAAGAGTATAAGTTGTTATAATACAATCCGCTTTTAATATTATAATCGCCTTTTTCGATGCTGGCAAAGTGCTCTTCACGTATTTCATCTCTAAAACGATTTATTTCTTGTTCAATAGCCACAGCTTTTTTAATCTGCACTTTTTCATCTTCCTTTTTTATATTTTCTTGCATTTCATCAAATGCTTTTTCTATTAACTGAAAAAGTTCTTTTAATCGTTCACGTTGTGTGGGAGTAAACCATGCTTTTTCGTTGTTTTTGCGCTCAATTATTATAGACATTTGATAACACAAATCGCCAATTTTTTCAAAATTATTATTCATGCGAAGCATGCTGCGTACTTGCTTTGATGTTTCTTCACTAATTTCGTGGCGCGATACTTTAATTAAAAAATCTGCTATTTCAACTTCTATTCTATCAATTATATCTTCATATTTTTTTATGCGTTCTAGGGTTTGATTGAATTTTTTATTATCGGTTTCGAACAGTAGCGATTCTACCATTTTAAGCATACGTTTGGTTAATTCGCCAAATTTTAATACTTCTTTTTTTGCTTCAAAGATTGATAGTTCTGAAGCACTCATAAATCCGCTTTCAAAATATTCTAATTGCGTTTGCTCATCTTTTTCGCCTTTTGAGGGAATAACCCACTCAACTATTTTTTGAATATATTTTACAAACCAAATAAGTAAAAAGGTATTAGCCACATTAAATGAAGTATGAAAAAGCGATAAAGCAATAGGTATTGCAGTAGTATCGTTTAATGGTGAATTTCCTCCGCTTTTAACAAGGTAATTTTCAATGGCGCTAATGGCAAAGTTAAACACAACAAACATCCAGATTACTCCCGTTAAATTAAATATTGTATGTGAAAGTGCTGCACGTTTTGCATTTGAATTTCCAATTAATGCTGCTATATTAGCGGTAATGGTTGTGCCTATATTTTCACCTAAAACAATGGCTGCGCCTTGTTCAAATCCTATCCAACCATTATTACATAATACAAGCGTGAGTGCCATTGCGGCGCTTGAGGATTGTACAACAATTGTAAGTATAGAACCAATAATAATAAAAATTATAATGGAAAGGTGCCCCATGCCGGTTAAATCTTTTAAAAATTCTAAGGCTTCGGGTGAACTTTCTAAATCCGGTACTGAGCTTTTTAAAAATTCTAATCCGATAAACAAAACCCCAAATCCAATTAAAAATTCGCCTAATGATTTTAGCTGGTCTTTTTTAGAAAACAACATTGGAAAGCCAATGCCCACAATTGGAATGGCTATAACCATCATTTTAACTTTAAAACCTAAAAGTGAAATTATCCATGCTGTAGCTGTAGTTCCAATATTAGCCCCCATTATTACACCTATTGCCTGAACCAATGTAAGTAACCCCGCATTTACAAAACTAACAACCATAACCGTAGTGGCCGAGGAAGATTGTATTACGGTAGTAATTAATAATCCGGTAAGTACTCCCATAAAACGATTACGAGTCATGGCTCCCAAAATAGAACGCATCTTATCTCCGGCAAGTTTTTGAATACCCTCGCTCATAATTTTCATCCCGAAAAGGAATAAACCAAGCGAACCAACCAAAGTAAGAAAATCAAAGACGGAATATTTCATGCAAGTATTTTGTATGGATACTTACAAAACTAAGCGCAAGAATGTAGTAACTGTAATATTGTTGAGTTAAGGAATTGTTAATAAAAATATCGATTGTAAAAAATAAGTTAACAATTAGGGATGATTGAAAAATTACAGATTAGAAAATTCTAAATTATAAAAATCATCAAATTATTAATTTTAAAATTAAAGTAGTCTTTGCTATTTTGTCTTTAATCTCTTTTCTCTACTGACTACTTATACCTGATGCCTAAATAAAAAATTATTCTAAATTAACCCCTGCAGCTGCTTCGTTTATATTCATAATATGGTCACCAATTTTTTCGCAAGACGAATAAAGGTTGTTGTAATACAAGCCACTTTTAATATTGTAATCGCCTTTTTCTATGCTACGGAAATGCTCATCGCGCATTGCATCGCGCAAGTCATTTATTTTATTCTCTATTACAACTGCTTTTTGAATATCTGCTTTTCCTTCTTCTGCTTTAATATTTTCGAGCATAGTATTAAACGCCTGATTTATTAGTAAAAACATTTCTTTTAAGCGTTCGCGTTGCGTTGGTGTAAACCATGCTTTTTCTTCATTCTTCTTTTTAATAGCTATTGACATTTGATAACATACATCTCCAATTTTTTCAAAATTATTATTCATGCGAAGCATTGATCTTATTTGTTGCGATGTTTCTTCACTAATTTCATTTTTGGATACTTTTACTAAAAAATTGGCTATTTCAATTTCAATTTTATCGGTAATTTGTTCATATTTTTTTATACGCTCAAATTTTTCAATAAACTTTTTATTGTCAGTTTCAAGTAATAATTCGGGAATCATATTAAACATGCGTTTGGATAATTCGCCAAATTTTATCACTTCTTTTTTTGCTTCAATAATAGATAATTCATATGCTTTCATTAATCCTGTACCTATGTATTCTAAATGATGTTTTTCATCTTCTCCTCCTTTTGAGGGTATAATTTTTTGAACCGTTTTTTCGATAAATTTTACAAACCAAATTAGCAACAAGGTATTGGCTACATTAAACGTTGTATGGTATATTGCCAATGCAATCGGAATTGATGTTGGGTCTTGAAAAGGAGAAGTTGCTCCTGTAGAAATTAAATATAAATCAATTCCGCGAAGCACTACATTAAAAACTAAAAACATCCAAATTACACCAAATATATTGAACAAGGTGTGCGACATGGCGGCTCGCTTTGCGTGCACATTCCCTATTAAGGATGCCAAATTTGCTGTTATTGTTGTACCAATATTTTCGCCTAATACAATGGCGGCCCCGGCTTCAAATCCAATCCATCCTTTATTACATAATACTAAAGTAAGAGCCATAGCTGCGCTTGAAGATTGGACAACTATGGTAAGTATCGTGCCTATGAAAATAAAAATTAAAACAGAAAAATGTCCCATACCGGTTAAATCTTTTAAAAACTCTAAAGCTTCGGGTGAGCTTTCTAAATTGGGCACCGAATTTTTAAGAAAATCTAAGCCAATAAACAAAATACCAAATCCGATTAAAAATTCTCCGAACGATTTTAGCTTATCTTTTTTAAAAAATAGCATAGGGAAAGCAATACCAACAAGTGGAATTGCTAAAGCTATCATTTTTACCTTAAAGCCTAACAGTGATATAATCCAGGCGGTAACAGTTGTTCCAATATTAGCACCCATAATTACTCCTATAGACTGAGCCAAGGTAAGTAATCCTGCATTTACAAAACTTACCACCATTACAGTGGTTGCAGAAGAAGATTGTATAATGGTTGTAATTAATAATCCGGTTAAAACACCCATTACCCGATTACGAGTCATTGCACCTAATATGGCTCGCATCTTATCGCCTGCCACTTTTTGTATTCCATCGCTCATTATTTTCATTCCGTATAAAAACAAGCCTAAAGAGCCTATGAGCGTTAAAAAATCAAAGAAACCATAATTCATAAGTTATTTTTTAAAAGTCAACAAAAATGACACTAATTGTAAATAGGCATGTTAAATTAAGTTTAACAAAGTAAATTCTTTTATTTTAAAATTTTATCGTAATATTGCGATATTAAAATATAAAAATGGGCATAAGTAAAATCGATGTATTTAATGAACGCCAAAACAAAATGGCATCTGTATTTAAAGCATTGGGGCATCCGGCCAGAATAGCCATTATTGAACATTTATTAAAAGTAAATTCATGTATATGTGGCGATATTGTAAATGAACTTCCTCTTGCTCAGGCTACGGTTTCGCAACATTTAAAAGAGTTAAAAAATGCAGAAATAATAAAAGGCAGTGTAGAAGGCAATAGTATTTGCTATTGTTTAAATCCTAATACCATTTCTTTTATAAAAGAATACTTAAATAACATCACCAATACCTTAAAAAATCAAATAAACTGTTGCTAAAAATCTAACCATGAAACTATCTGAAATAAAAGGAATGCTGAAAAGCATGGATAAAGTAGAATTTAAATTACCAAACGGCACTAAAGTACCATCACACTTTCATGTAACTGAAGTAGGAGAAATAACCAAAAAGTTTATTGATTGCGGAGGCTCTGTAAGAGAAGAAAAAGCAATTAATTTTCAATTGTGGGAGGCAAACGACTTTGACCACCGCCTAACACCTCAAAAACTATTAAACATCATTGAACTTTCAGAAAAAACATTAGGACTGGGCGATTATGAAATAGAAGTAGAGTATCAGGCCGATACTATTGGGAAATATGCTTTAGGATATAACGGTTTTGAATTTACATTAGATCCAAAATACACCAATTGTCTTGCTACCGATAAATGTGGAGTTCCTCCTGAAAAAATAAAAATTCGATTATCTGATTTAAGTTCATCAAATTCTTGTTGTACACCTAATAGTAACTGTTGTTAATTATGGGAAAATTTGAAAAATATTTAACCCTTTGGGTAGCACTATGTATTATTGCCGGAATTGTAATTGGAAAAATAGCAGGAAACAGTATTCAACTTTTAAGCAATCTTGAATTTGCTACAGTAAATATTCCCGTAGCTATTTTAGTATGGCTGATGATTTATCCGATGATGGTTCAGATTGATTTTTCTTCCATTAAAAATGTAACAAAAAATCTTAAAGGATTAGGATTAACCGTAATAGTAAATTGGCTTATAAAACCTTTTACAATGGCATTTTTTGCTTGGATTTTTTTTACTAAACTTTATCAAGCATGGATAAGCCCCGAAGATGCAGAACAATATATAGCCGGAGCCATACTACTTGGTGCTGCACCTTGTACCGCTATGGTTTTTGTATGGTCGTATCTTACCAAAGGCGATGCTAATTATACATTAGTTCAAGTATCGGTAAATGATTTAATTATATTAATTGCCTTTATTCCAATAGTACGTTTTTTATTAGGAATTACCAATATAGAAATACCTTACAATGTATTAATTGCTTCTGTTATAATATTTGTAGTTATTCCGCTTTCAGCAGGTTACCTAAGCAACCGATATTTATTAAAAACAAAAGGCGAAGAGTGGTTTAGCAAAGTGTTTTTATCAAAATTAAAACCCGTTTCAATTTTGGCACTGCTTACAACACTTATATTGTTATTTGCATTTCAGGGTGATAAAATTATTCAAAATCCATTTCATATCTTATTAATAGCAATTCCATTAACCATTCAAACCTATTTTATATTCTTTGTTTCATGGTTTTTGGGACGCTATTTAAAATTACAGCACAACATTTGCGCACCGGCAGCAATGATTGGCGCAAGTAATTTTTTTGAATTGGCTGTTGCCGTTGCTATCTCATTATTTGGACTAAATTCCGGAGCATCTTTAGCAACAGTTGTTGGAGTTTTAATAGAAGTACCGGTAATGTTATCACTCGTTGCCCTTGCTAATAAATGGAAATACTAAAAAAAACGACTATGAAAAAAGCAATTTTAGCAACTGATTTATCGCAAAGTTCTGAAGAACTAATACATCAACTGCATTTATATAAAAATTTGAATATCCAGAAAATTACATTATTTCATGCCCTTGGTGTTGAATATATGAATTTTTATAAATATGTAAACATTGATAATACGATAAAAAAACTTGACCAAATAAAAGATTTACTTATTCAAAAGGGATTTGATACCAACATTGTAATCAAAGAAGGATTACCATATATCGAATTGGAAAAATTTGCAGTTCAAAACCCCGAATCAATTATAATAATTGGAACCAGTGGCTTTGGATTGATAAAAGGAATTATAATTGGCAGTACTGCTACATATATCATTAATCACACAATTTCACCATTATTAATCATTAAAAACAGAGAACAATCTATTAATTACAATGAATCAGGAATTGACTTAATTTATTTAACAGATTTTTCAGAATCTTCAGAAAACGCACTTAAATTTTTACTAAATTATGATTGTAATCTAAATTCTGTAAAAATACTACATGTGATTGAAAATAACAGCGATTCTAACTCGATAAATTACAAAGATACAACAAAATATAAAAATGCTGCCGAACAGAAACTAAAAGAGATTGAACAAACCATAAAAAATAAATATACCGTACCCGTTCATCTAATTTTAGAAGAAGGAAATGTTAAAAAAACAATTCTAAACATTTTATACAATAACAAATATCATATTGTTTTAGCCGGAAAGCAAGGTAAAGGTTTTTTTAATAAACTAATAGCCGGAAGCGTTATTAAAACTGCTATTGAAGAAGCTAATAACAATTTCTTAGTAATACCGTTAAAAAAATAATTTTATGATTTTTTCTACTATTAAAAATTATTGCGATAATTTGGTAAAACAATTTGATGAAATTTCTCCATCGCGAAAACAGCTTTTAGAAAAGCTAAGCGATTATATAAAAAATAAAATTCAAAATAATGAATCTGTACAATTAGTTTATATTTGTACACATAACTCACGTAGAAGCCATTTAGGCCAAATATGGGCAGCTGTTGCAGCCAACTATTACCATATTGATAATGTAAAAACTTTTTCAGGAGGTACCGAAGCTACCGCCTTTAATATAAATGCCATAAATACTTTAAAAAAAGTTGGTTTTAAAATTACAGCAAACGATGTTCAAACATCAAATCCGATTTATACCGTTCGGTTTGGTGATGCTGAAAATGAATACACCACCTGTTTTTCAAAAGTTTACAATGATGATGTAAATCCCAAATCACATTTTGCAGCCATAATGACCTGTTCTGATGCAGAACAAAACTGCCCTTTTATTCCCGGAGTAGAATTACGAATTGGTACCACCTATAACGACCCAAAGGAATTTGACAAGACACCACTTCAAGACGCTAAATACGAAGAACGTTCTAGGCAAATAGCCATGGAATGCCTTTATGTATTTTCGTTAGTATAAAGACTAAATATCTGATTTAAATCATACAATCAGGCATATAACAATTTATACAATTTGATTATTTTTGTAAAAAACAAACATAATCAAAATGGGAAAAAATTACCTCTTACTGTTGGCTCTTCTTATTCTTGGAGCAAATCAACTTAATGCACAATGCTCTGCTGCTTTTACCTATGATACATCACAAGAGCCTGATGTGTTTTTTACAGCCGATGTAAACGATCCAAACTGGACATACGACTGGGATTTTGGTGATGGCAACTTTGGAACAGGGGCTACTGCAATTCACACCTACGATTCAAGCGCAACCTATTATGTTTGTCTTTCAGTATTTGATGGAGTAAGTTGCTACGATATTTTTTGCGACTCTGTAACCGTAATATTACCCGCACCAAGCTGTAATGCAAGTTTTATAGCTAATGTAAATGCCGGCACCGCATTTTTTATAGCCAATCCCGGATTTATGCCCGGCTGGAGTTATACATGGGATTTTGGCGATGGCAATTTCGGAACAGGAAGTTTTACACAGCATGTGTACACAGCATCTGAAGAATATTTGGTTTGCTTAACTGTGTATGACTCTTTAACTACTTGTACCTATACCACTTGCGAACTTGTAGATGTAGATATTAACTGTACTGCCTCATTTTTCGCAACTACCGATAATTTAACCGTTACCTTTTTGGGACAGCCCATTGGATTTGGCAACACTTACATTTGGAGCTTTGGCGATATGCAATTTGCTACTACTCAGCTCCCATTTACTAGTCACACTTACAATACTCCGGGAACATATAATGTGTGTATGAATGTTACTACCGCATCGGGCAGCAATTGTACTTTTTGCGACCAGGTAGTGGTTACTTTACCTCCTGCCGGTATAAAATACAATTCCGTTGAATTTGAACTAAATCTTTTCCCTAATCCGGCTAAAGATTTTATTACTTTAACGATAAGCGGAACCCTATCTAATATAGCAGAAATGCAAATGTTAGATTATACAGGACGAATTATTTCAAGCGAACAAATAAACCTGCATGGAAATCAAAACATGATGATATTGCCTGTTAACAAATTACAAAGTGGTGCATATTTTATTCGACTTATACACGAAGGCAATAGCAAAACACTTCGTTTTGTAAAGCAATAAACTTTATCTAAAAATATTTTAAAAAGCCCCGAGTGAAACTCGGAGCTTTTATTTTTTATGATTGACATAACGCTTTATTCTCCTTGACCTAATGAGTAGGCTTTCTGCCCATCAAATACACACAGGCTTTCTGTTTTTACAAAATCAAAACCTGCTTGGGTAACTCTGTTAAGCAAGTTTAATATTTGCTGATGCGTAACCGGTTTTACTCCGCTTAAATCATCCGGATTTGAAGGATTGATGGTGTCGGCAACAAATCGGCAACGCCAATGATCGGTACAGAATGTTTCGGGTAGTCCGTCAGGCCAAACTTTTACCCCACGGTTACTAATCATTTTCAACATTAATCCATCTCCGTTTAATTTAGAAAGCTGAGAGCCCAAATCGTTTGGTGTTCCATTATCCCAATGCAAAAACACATCAACTCCAATCATTTCTTTCTTTTGTTTTTTGCGCTCGTAAGTGTGAATTTTAATAGTTTTTACACTATCTGAAGCATAACTTGCAGGTGCAAATTTTTGCGGTTTTTTTCCAAGGCGTTTAATTACTTCATCGGCAAATTCCTGTGTACCTACTTTTACAGAACTAATTCCTTCTTTATAAATATCAGCGGTATGCACTCCTTCCTCTATTGTACATAACCATGCGTTTTGAATTTTTTCGGCAACTTGCGGTTGGCCTATGTGAACCAGCATCATTATAGCCGAATTTAAAATACCTGAAGGATTGGCGATGTTTCTTCCTGCTATATCAGGGGCAGAACCATGAATGGCTTCAAACATGGCGCAGTGTTCTCCAATATTGGCAGAGCCGCCTAATCCGACAGAGCCGGCAACCTGAGCTGCAATATCAGAAATAATATCGCCATATAAATTTAAGGTTACTATTACGTCAAAACGTTCCGGTGTATCGGCAATTAAGGCAGAGCCAATATCAATAATATGATGTTCTTTTTCAATTTCAGGATATTCTTTGCCTATTTCGTCAAACACACGGTGAAATAATCCATCCGTAATTTTCATGATATTATCTTTCGACATGCAGGTTACTTTTTTTCTTCCGTAAGCACGGGCATAATCAAAAGCGTAGCGAACAATTTTTTCGCAACCCGGTCGTGTAATTAATTTTAAACACTGGTAAACATCATCGGTTTGGCGGTGCTCAATGCCTGCATATAAATCTTCTTCGTTTTCGCGAATAATTACCAAATCCATTTTTGGATGCTTGGTTTTTACATAAGGATAATACGACACGCAGGGTCTTACATTGGCAAATAAACCAAGCGATTTACGTGTAGTAACATTTAAACTTTTAAAGCCTTTTCCCTGAGGTGTAGTAATGGGGGCTTTTAAAAACACTTTTGTTTTACGTAAGCTATCCCATGCTTCATTTTTAATTCCTGCAGAAATTCCCTGCAAATAAACTTTTTCTCCAATCTCAATTTCTTCATAGCTCAATTGAGCTCCTGCAGCTTCGAGAATTTTTAATGTAGCTTTCATTATTTCCGGACCAATTCCATCTCCATAGGCAATTGTAATGGGTGTTTTCATAGTTAAGAGTTATTTAGTTAAGGATTACAATATTCGCAAAACATAGGGTCTTCAAATTGTTTTTCGTTTTCTTTTGTCTCAAAGTAATTACAATTTATACACTCGTAAAAATACTTATTAATACTTTGAGTTGGCTTATTACAATTATAACAAGGTAATCCTCTTTCGGTTCGTCTAATTTTAAATTGCGGATAATTACATTTAGGACAAGCACATTTTAATTCTTCTACAAATTTTTTAGCGCATTGTTCAATAAATTTCATACGGGTAGGGTTTAAATGTGCCCGCATATCGCTTTGTACTTTTAC
>CALKJP010000053.1 GCA_937995645.1 uncultured Bacteroidia bacterium | reverse complement strand
TGATAGTCCGCTTTTTACCATAAACCAACCTAAAAAGCCTTGAAAACCTCCCATTACAAACAAAACGAGCAGTTTTGGTAAAAGCTCTTTACTAATTTTTTTAGTGAAATAGAAATATAAAAACGGAATAAGAAATACAATTCCTATTACACGCCCAATAAGGCGATGGATGTATTCCCACCAAAAAATAGATTTAAACTCTTCGGTAGAAAAATCAAAATTTTCGTGAATGTACTGTGGAGTTTGTTTGTACTTTTCAAACATCAATTCCCACTGCGCATCGTTAAGCGGAGGCAAGGTTCCCATAATAACATCCCACTCAACGATTGATAAGCCGGATCCTGTTAATCTAGTAATTCCACCAACAACAACCATGGTTGCTATTAATAAACATCCTGTAAAAAGCCAGATTATTAGCGGTCGGTTTTGTGAAAATGAGCTGTTCATGTCGTATTGCTTTTTTGATTAATTAATAAAGCACTTCAAAGGTAAAAATGTTTTTTGAGGCGCTTTGCCAGATGAAATTTTTCTTGCTATTTGAAATGAGATTACAATTTTTTAGCCCAAAAAAGTCTAATGCCTTTTTGGGTTTAGAATATTCAGGAAATTTTTAACGTAAAATCTAAACCGGCAGCCAGCCCATTACTGTCGGCAATAGCCGGGTTGCAATACTGTGCGCTAAAATTTTTTCATTTATTTGCAAACGTGAGATATATAAAGGGAATGCTCTTAGGAAGTACTGAACGATACCAATTAGACGAAGTTCGTTTTTCCTTCGGTCTTGGCTTTAATCTTTCTTTGATTAAAGCCTAATATCACTATGATTTATCCAGAAACGATAAGGTAATAAAGCATCTTCTTTTGCATATTCTACTCCTATTCGCGTTCCAACATTAATTAGCTTTTGATTAAATGAAATTCCCTGGTCTTCAAGCCAGATTTGATTTCCGCTTAATACCAGTCCGTTATGTTTGGTTTGTATTCCCAATGCTTGTGAAACTTTTCCCGGTCCTACGGTTAAATTATAATTATTCTTTACAGCGTTTCTTCGTTTTAAAATTTCTTTTTCTCCAATTATAGGATAAATAGCTCTGATAAGCACGGCATGAGGAATATTTTCTGTATTTGTAACAATATTAAATAAATGGTGCAGCCCATAGCACAAGTAAACATAGGCCTTGCCTCCCTGATGGTACATTACTTCGTTTCGATGTGTTCTTTTTCCTCCGTAAGCATGTGAAGCTTTATCATTAATTCCTGCATAGGCTTCGGTTTCGGTAATTATTCCTGCGGTTAATTTCCCTTCAAATTTTGTAAAAAGCACTTTTCCTATTAAGTCTTTCGAAAGCTCAACAACATTTTCATTCAGGTAATATTCAGGTGAAAGTTTTGGCATAAAAAATCCCCAACAAAAGTTGAGGATAAATTTATTAAAGGATTTTGTTTTTACCTTATAAGAGTTACGGTTCCTTTATGCTCATAGGTTTTTCCGTCTCTTCTGGTAGCATTAATTATATAATAATAGGTTCCGTCCGGACATTGAGCTCCGCCTTTCTTTCTTCCATCCCAAGAAGGAGTAATTGCTGTTTCTTCATGTACCTTTTCTCCCCAACGGTTAAACACATTCATGGTTACGCTTGATGCATCTTTAAATTTGATAGTAAACACATCATTTTTACCATCGCCATTTGGAGTAAACACATTATACGTTTGTAATGAATCCAGCACTTCAATGGTTAATGAAGCAGAATCACAACATTGTGGCGTGTAGCATGCATAAAGAATTACATTAAAAGCTCCTCCTTCTGTATATGTATAGCTTGGATTTGTGTTTGTTGAATCAATTACTCCGTTTCCAAAATCCCATGTATATGTAGTTACGGTTCCGCTTGTATTATTATTAAATTGAACAAATAAAGGGGCATCTCCCAATATGGTTGATGCGGTAAAATCGGCTGTAATTCCTAATGTTTCATTTACAATTACAGAATCTGTAACAGAGCATCCGTTAGCATCAGTAACGGTTACAGAATAAGTTCCGCCAACTAACCCGCTTGCTGTATTGGTAGTTTGAGCAGGACTTGTATTCCACAATATGTTGTATGTTGGTGTCCCTCCGGAAATTGCAACAGAAGCTGTTCCTTCTGTATGTCCGCAACGATTAATGGTTGAATTTAATAAAATTGATACTGGTGTAGGCTGGGTTATTAATACTGTATCTAATTTTTGACAACCATTCGCATCGGTTACTGTAACAATATACGTTCCTGCACTTAAATTACTTGCTGTTGGGGTTGTTTGAACAGGGGTGCTGTTCCATGAATAGGTAAAACCGGGCGTGCCGCCTGATGCTATTACGGAAGCTGAACCGTTGGTGCCTCCATGACAAGATACGTTCGTTGCTGTAGTTGTTGTAGATATAGGTGTTGGTTGGCTTAAAACAACCTGTATTGATTGTGTACAATTATTTGAGTCCTTAACAAGTATGGTATAAGTTCCGGCACCAAGATTATTAAATACATTATTTGTTGAATAATTAACTCCTCCATCAAAGGAATATGTGTAACCGGGTGTACCTCCGGAAGCGCTTACTGTAATACTTCCATCAGAATATCCTCCACATGAAATACTATCAATTGATGTTGAAGTGCTGATAGCGCTTGGGTTTGTTAAAGTAAAAGATTGAGAAAAAGAACAAGTTTGAGGCCCTCCCGTAGCACTGGTAATTACTATATCATCTATTGCTGCCGAAGGGTCTGATCCTATACCATCATCGTTATTTGTCCAGTAAAAGCCAATTTGCAAGTTTGGAATGTTATTACATGCTGCCGGAAGCGCTATGCTATATGCTGTCCATTGTCCTTGTCCGTTTCCACAAACAGGAGATTTTAAAGATGGGTCTAAAACATTCCAGCCAGAACCTGCATTATATAGCAAAGATAAATTGTCTATCAATCCTTGTCCGTTGCTAATAAAATTAAAGCTTAATGTTAAATTAGTAAATCCAACGGTTGAAATATTATTGGTATGTGCCATGGTATTGGTAGTAACACAAAATCCAAAACCACATAATCCTCCTGCATTATAAGCTGCTCCTCCCGAAGGATTGATTGTGCTTGTAATGTGCAAAGTGTTATTCCCGTTGTTTGCCACTCCACAACCTGGAGGTAATACTCCTCCTTCGTTTGCATTTACTACCCAAAAATTTGCATTGGCATCGTTAACGCCCATAGGAAAGTTTAAATTCCAGTTAGCGGCATTGTTAAAATTTTCTTGCCAAACAATGGTGCTTCCGCCCGAATTAAAAGTTTCTGTTAGAGTTAATGTATAGGTTCCGGCACATAAATTTGTGATGCTTGGTGTTGTTTGAATCGGGTTAGTATTCCATGAATAAGATAAAGTACCTCCTTGTGTTGGAGAACAAAAAGCTGTAATTGCTCCATTACAATCATTGTTACATAAAATATTTGTAATATGAACACTATCTATGGTAGGAGCAAAAGGGTTATTAACAATAAAGGCTACAGTATCTTTACATCCATTAGCATCCATTACAAAGCCAATATGAGACCCTGCGGCTAATCCCGTTATAGAATCATTTGTACTATATGTTATTCCATTAATACTGTATTGATATGGAGAAAGGCCACCATTACCTGATAATACTACTGAACCATCATTATTTGCACAAGAAGCTGAATAAGGAACAGCAGAAGCAACAGGGGCCGGAATGACATTAAAATTTAATGTAATTTGTGTGTTTCCAACCGGTGTTCCATTATCGGTTGCCGTAATGGTTATGGCATTATTCCCTAAATTTGAGGAAGTGCCTATAAATTGTAAAATTATACTTGCTACCGAACCTGGTGTATTGCTTAATACCGTAAAGTTTCCTGCTTGAGATCCGGAAGTTGCAATGGTTACTGTTTGATTGTTTTCCGGTGCTAAAAATGTTGCATTTATTAAAATGGTATCGTTTTCACACACATTCACAGTGTCGCATATTCCGGAAGAACTGCTTCCTCCACCGGGAGAAGAAACATTTATTGTAGCAATTGGAGCAATGTTTGAGCCGGAACCACATGCATCAAAATAAAAACTTTGAAAATCTAACCACGATACTCCATCATTAGCACCAAAAGGACCATCATAAGCCGTTCCGGGCTGATCAAATCTTCCAAATTGAACAAAACTGGTTCCATTCCCTGCATTTGCCCCAACAGTTGCTGGGGTTCCTCCAAAACCATTTGTACCTCCAGATGCGCTTCCCGTTGTCCATTGCATATCTCCATAGCAAAATGCCACATTTCCTGCAGGAACAATAGGATCGTTTCCATCGGTAATAATTAATTGGAAATCATTTAATTTATCAGCCATTTGACTAAAATAACCAACATTATTCCAGCGAACAATCATATATGTTGGTGTTATTTTATAATATACTAAGCCACTTGCCGGATTTCTTGTGTCAACATCTCCCCAAAAAGGGGCTACCATGGTAAATTGTGTTGTTGGAAACGCTACTGATGAAAATGTTCCGTAAGGTGTTCCAAAAGAAATGTTTCCATTATTATTAATATAAAGCGAATTATATTGCGTACCATACAAACAAAAATTAAAAGGAATAGTTATTAAAGATGTACTAGCATCATCATTTCTATAATCGGGAGCAAAAGCACCGGAAAAAGGGACCACGCTAAACGTTGCGTCTAATGGAACCATACAATCGCACTGGGTTGCCGATTTAGGCACAGCTGTAAAAGAACCTACTTTTCCGGAAATGACTTTTGAAAGATCTAAAATCTTTTCATTAGCGGCCGGATATTTTATAATGTAATTTTCTAGCGTTCCTTGTTGCTTATATTGTTGATATTCTTTAGAATCAATTATTACTGATTTTTTTTGCGCAAAACTTAATATATTGATTATTAAAAGAGCGGCTAAAAAAACGAAGCGCATGATTTTATTTTTCATTTTTATTAATTATTAATTAATGTTAGCAAATAAATGAATTTTTTTTGAAAAATTTTTGTTTTTTCTTCATATCTTGTGAAACATGAGTAAAAAAAACATTTCGGTAAGTATTGATACTGTTTTGCACATTTTTCAGCAAAACCCCTCTAAAATCTTTAATTACAAACAACTTTCTGCTGCATTGGGCATTAAAGACGAAAAACAACGCCTGTTGGTTGCTTCTTTTCTACCAAAATTAGAAGAAAAAAAACTTATTACTTTCATTGAAAAAGGCAAATACAAGCTTAAAACAGATGCTCCATACGTTACAGGAACAATAGAAGTTGTTTCAACAGGCTCTGCGTATGTTACTCCTGATAACGGAGGTGAAGATATTTATGTACCCGCACGAATGATTCGAAATGCATTTACCGGAGATAAAGTGAAGCTTTATGTATTTTTTAATAAAAAGCGAGGAACGCTAGAAGGAGAAGTAATTGAAGTAATTGAACGTTCAAAAACCGAATATGTAGGCACTATACAAATTGCCGGCAAATATGGTTTTTTTGTTGCCGACAGCAATAAAATACATACCGATATTTTTATCCCGGAAAGTGCTCTAAACGGAGCAAAAGATGGCGAAAAAGTTATTTGTAGAATTATTGATTGGCCAACCAAATCAAAAAACCCTGTTGGCGAAGTGGTTGATGTGCTTGGCACCCCGGGAAATAATACTGTTGAAATGCACGCTATTCTGGCCGATTTTGGATTACCCTATAAATTTCCGGATGGTGTAGAAGCACAGGCTGAGCATATTCCAACCAATATTTCGAATCAAGAATACAAAAAAAGAAGAGATTTTAGAAACATAACTACTTTTACCATCGACCCTTTTGATGCAAAAGATTTTGATGATGCTTTATCTATTAGAAAACGCGACAATGGTAATTGGGAAATAGGCGTACACATTGCCGATGTATCGCATTATGTAAAACCTGGCGATAAAATAGATGAAGAAGCACAAAAACGGGGAACATCCGTTTATTTAGTAGATAGGGTTGTGCCCATGCTTCCCGAAAAACTATCGAACTTTGTTTGCTCGCTTCGCCCAAACGAGGAAAAACTATGTTTTTCGGCAGTGTTTGAAATAACCGATAATGGTGAAATAAAAAGCGAATGGTTTGGAAAAACGGTAATCTGTTCAGACAGGCGATTTACATACGAAGAAGTTCAGGAAATTATTGAAGGCAAAGCGGGTGATTTTAAGAATGAAATCTTAACCTTAAACCGATTAGCAAAAATTTTACGCGAAGAACGCTTTAAAAAAGGAAGTATCAATTTTCATTCGCAAGAAGTAAAGTTTAGATTAGATGAAAATGGCGATCCAGTCGGGGTTTATATTAAAGAACAAAAAGATGCCCATAAGCTGATAGAAGATTTTATGCTATTGGCAAACCGTAAAGTTGCAGAATTTTGTACCAAAGGTGCCGGAGGAAAAAGACCGCCATTTGTATATCGCGTGCACGATTTGCCGGACGAAGAAAAAGTAAGAACCTTTGGAACCTTTTTACAAAAATTAGGATTTGCTTTTTCATATCGCAATCAAAATGAATTATCCAAATCGTTTAATAAACTTTTACAGGATATTGAAGGCAAAAAAGAAAGCGGAATGATTAGCCAGCTTGCCATACGCACTATGGCAAAAGCTTATTATACTACAAAAAACATAGGACACTATGGCTTAAAATTTGACTATTATACACACTTTACTTCGCCTATTAGGCGTTATCCCGATTTATTAGTACATCGAATATTAGAAACTATTTTAGAAAATAAAAAAAGTGATTATGAAAAAGGTTTGGAAGAGCTTTGCAAACACTCATCAGAAATGGAACGCTTAGCAGCAGAAGCCGAAAGAGCATCCATTAAATACAAACAAGTACAGTATTTGCAAAAAGAAGTTGGTAAAGTATTTGAAGGCATTATTTCGGGCGTTACCGAATGGGGAATATATGTAGAATTAGTGGAAAGCAAATGCGAAGGCTTGATTCGATTACGCGATATGACCGATGATTTTTATGTGTTTGATGAAGACAACTATCGCATTGTTGGCAAACGAAACAAGAAAAAATACCAGTTGGGCGACGCTGTGTTAATAAAGGTAAAACGTGCTGATTTATTGAAAAAGCAATTAGACTTTACCTTGGTTAAAACTCCCGAAAGCGGCAAAAGCTACAACGATGAATGGGGATTTGAAATATAATTTTTTTGCCTAAAAAAGCCCCGAAAATTCGAGGCTTTTTATTTAAACCATTTTAAGTTTTTGTGCCAGTTCGTCTTTGTATGATCCGCCAATTGGTATTACCTTTTTGTCTCCTTCAATAACAATATTATTATGCTCAATTGAAGCAATTTTATCAATTCTAACAATGAAAGAACGATGAACTCTTATAAAATCGGTTGGCGATAGTTTTGCCTGAATATCTTTCATGGTAGAATGTATGGTATAACGAGCATTTGCCGTGTTTATAACCACATAATCTTTAAGCGCTTCAACAAAATAAATATCTTTTGTATTGAGCTTTACCAGTTTTGAGTTGGCTTTAACAAATAATATATCGCTACTTTCTTTATTTTCAACTAATGAGTACAATAAGTCTCTTTCTTTACGTAATTCGGTTTCTTTTTTGTGTTTAAACAAGGCCATTTCAATAGATGTGTGTAAATCTATTTCTTTAAATGGTTTTAAAATATACCCGAATGGCTCTGTGATTTTTGCTTTGCTTAAGGTGCTCTCGTCAGCATATGCTGTGAGATAAATTACCGGAATATTTAATTTTTCTTTAATTTCTGTAGCAGCATCAATTCCACTCATAGCACCTTTAAGCATTATATCCATCAGAATTAAATCGGGCTGCTTTTCTTCTGCCATTTGAATAGCTACTTCGCCTGTTGATGCCGCCCCCACCACATTATATCCTAATTTTTTCAGGCTTTGCTGAATGTCTTTTGAAACAATACTTTCGTCTTCTACTACCAGAATATTAACTTTTGACATAATTTTTCTGTTTTTTTTATTTTACCTTAAATTCTATTTCAAAACAAGTTCCTTTTCCTTGTTCTGAGTTGAGTTTTAATTTTGCATCCAGCTGTTCGCATAATGAGCTTACTAACTGAAGGCCCAATGTTTGTGTATTTTCTATACTTAAATTTTTTGGTAAACCTTTGCCATTATCTGCTACAGATAAATACAAGGAATTACCTTTATTTTTTACTTTTATTTCTATTTTTCCTTTTTCTGTACTGTTAAATGCATACTTTAATGCATTAGAAACAAGTTCATTTATAATCAGCCCGCATGGAATTGAGTCGTCTAAATTAAGAAAAATTTCGTCAATTTCAAGTTTTAGTTCGATTAATTTATTGTTTAATCCATAAGACTGTAACAAATTGTTGGCCAAATTTACAACATATTCTGAAAACTTTATCTGCGCAAAATCTTTGTTTTGGTACAAGCTTTCATGAATAAATGCCATTGATTTAATTCTATTTTGACTTTCTCTAAGTATATTTAGAGTATTTTCATCGTTTACATAGCTCGATTGTATATTTAGAATGCTGGAAATAACTTGTAAATTATTTTTTACTCGATGATGCACCTCTTTTAATAATATTTCTTTTTCTTTAAGAGCGTCTTTAAGTTGTTTTTCGGCATTTTTACTTTCTGTAATATCTCTTGAAACGCCCATTGAACCAATTATTTCGCCTGTTGGACTTAATAAAAGCGATGCTGATAAATAGGAAATAAAGGTGCTTCCATCTTTTCTGATATTTATTACTTCTCCAGAGTAATTTCCTTTATTATAAATTTGATTATTTACATGTTCAAATTGCTTTTCATCGGCATATAATATTCTTGGCGATTTATTTTTTATTTCTTCAAATGAATAACCGAAATAATGGCTTGCAGCTTCGTTAAATTCAATAATTTTTCCTTCTTTATCGGTAGCGCAAATCATATCTAATGAGCTTTCGATTATGCTTTTTGTAAACTGTTGATTTTCTATCAGCTTTCTTTCGGCGTTAATGCGTTCTGCTATTTCTTTTTGCAGTCTTTTGTTTGTTTCTTCGGCTATTTCTGCACGTATTTGCTCTTTTTGTAGTTGTTTTCTATCGGTAATGTCGTTTAAAACTATTTGAATGGCTTTTTCGCCCTGATAGTTTGTTAGAATACCTTTTGCTTCTAAGGTCTTAGATTGGTTTTGAGAAGTAATTATATTTAACTCAAAAAAATTGGTTTTATTACCCGAGAGTGTTTTTTCTAATAAAGCTAAAACTTCTTTATGTTGTTTTGGTTCGATAAAATCCCAAATTTTAAGGGCTTGTGTTTGATTTGGTAAAATTCCTAAAAGATCTTTGACAGTATCGTTTACAAATTTTACATTTAATTCTTCGTTTAAAATAACAATTCCAACCGGAGCTGATTCGATTAGATTTTTATAGCTTTCACGACTTTCTTTAAGAGCTTCTTCGTATTTCTTTCTTTCTGAAATATCGTAAAGAACGTAGATGTGAATTTCTTTATCATCAAAAGGAATTTTTTCGCCTTTTAATTCGAGGATTATTGTGTCTCCGTTTTTTTTACGACTTTCTATTTCTATCGGGCGAATAATATTTTCTATTTCTTTATTTAATTTGTTTTGTAAGAAAAATTCTTTGATGTTTTTTCCGATTACTTCTTCTTTGCTCATGTATCCGTGCATTAGGAAAAAGCGATCGTTTACATCCATAATAATATCATTATCGGTAATTACTATTCCTTCTATTGCTGCATCGGCCAGTAGTCTAAATCTTTTTTCGCTTTGTTTTAATCGGTCTATGCTTTTTCTTTTTTCTGTAATATCTTCAATTGTTCCTATGGTTGAAACTCGCTCTTGATTTTCATTTAAAAGTCTTATGGCATTAACACTAATCCACTTTGTTTCGTTATTATTTATAATTCTAAATTCGAAATTAATTGGTATATGATTGTATAATTTATTTGAAATTATTTCGAATACTGTTTTTTTGTCATCGGGGTGTATAAATGTTCTCCAGTCATCTTTTGGATTATTTAAATTATCGATTTGTTTATTCCAAAAAATTTCTTTTGTTTTTGAGTTTACAAAAATTGGAAATTGCTTGTTGTTTATTAGAAAAACACCTAATGGTGAAGATTCTGAAAGTAAACGAAATTTTTTTTCGCTTTCTTCGAGTTTGTTTTGTGTAATTTTTATATCGCTTATGTCTATTAAGGTTCCTTGTAAATATTCTTCATTATTTTTTGTTTCTAAAGTTACGTTGGCTAATACCCATACTTCTGTTCCGTCTTTTTTCTTATGTTTAAGTGTGAAATTTTTTAATTGTTTTTTTTGTCTTAATTCGTTTATGTAATTTTCTCTGTCTTTGTTGCTAAAATATAGTTCTTTTGCGTTTGTATTTAAAAGTTCTTGTAACGTATTAAATCCGAATATTTTTAAAAAGGATTCGTTAGCAGTAATAAATGTTCCGTCAATTTTTGTGATAAAAACTCCAGCTAAATTATTTTCAAATAAATTTCTATATTTTTCTTCACTTTGTTTAAGGGCAATTTCTTGATTTTTTCTATTGGTTATATCGTGTAAAATTCCGTATCTGATATGATTTTTACTGCTTTCGTCTATGCTTGGTATTATGGTTTCTTCAACCCAAATGTATTGATTGGTATGTATATTTTTTATTCGGTAAGATAAACTAACTTTTTTATTTTCATTTAAAAGTTTATTTCCTGCTTCGGTTATTTTATGTATATCTTCAGGGTGAAAAAGTGCGGCTAATTTTTTATTATGCAAATATTCGCTAAATTCTTCTTGTTTTATTCCTAATATTTTTTCTACCTGTGGGCTAATGTAATTTAATTCTATTTTTTTGTTATTTGTTATTGTAAACTTATAGGTAAGGTGTTCTATATTATCGAGTATTGTTTTTAGAATTTTTTCGTTTTCAATTATTTTTTGTTCTATTTCTTTTCTTTGTGTATCCTCGTAAGCAATGGATAATAAATCTGCGAGGCTGGCGGCAAATGTTTGTTCTTCAAAAGTCCAATCTTTTTGTTCTGCTTCGTTTTCGTTGCAAATTATGGCTACTATTTGTCCTCCAACTCTTACAGGAATATCTAGTGTTGATTTTATATTATATTCTTTAAAATAGTTTTCTGAAAAAGCCGACATTCTACTATCGTTATAAACATCTTTAACAGCAATAATTCTTTCTGTATTTATTGCTTTAAAGTATTCGGGATAATCTGCATAATTTAATACGATTGGTGTGTCATCAAATTGGTCGGTTTTTAAATAATAGGTAACAACAGCTGTAATATCTTTTTCTGGATGATATAACCAAACGCTGGATTTAGAAATATTTAATGTTTGTGCGGCTGCTTTTGTTATTTCTTTAGCCGATTCTAAAAACGAACCGGAAAACATTGCTTTTTTGTTGGCAAGTTCAACCAGAACGCTGTTTTGTTTTTTTAAATTTTCTTGTATTTCTAAAAGTTTTTTTTGAGCGTTTAATTGTTCGCTTATATCTCTTACAATGGCTTGTATATAGGTTTTATTATTTACTTCAATGGCATTTAAACTAACTTCTGCATCGAAGTATTCTCCGTTTTTTTTCAGATGTTTCCAATAAAATTTTTGAGAATTTCCATGAATGGCATTAGTAATTTTTTCTAAAGCACTTTCCTTTGATTTTTTTCCATCGGGTTGATATTCTGGCGAAAATTCAACCGGAGAATGACCTATAATTTCTTCACGTTTACAGGCAAATATTTCGAGTGTTTTATCATTACAATCAATAAATGTGTCGTTATCCATTATAAAAATGGCATCGTTTGCTCGCGAAAAAAGTGTTTGATACCGTTGTATGTTTTCTTTAAGCGCATTTTCTGCTATAACTTTTTCGGTTATATCGTTTATTATGGCTAAATGATATTGTTTATTTGAAATTTTTATTTTTGATCGTTTTATTTCTACATAAAAAATTGTTCCATCTTTTTTTTTGTGTCTCCAAATTCCATGGGTAGTAATGGTTTCGCTATTTTTATTTTTTTCGGTTAATTCGATTAATTTTTCTATGTCTTCGGGTGGACGAATGTCCATAATGGTTTTTCTTATAAATTCTTCTTCTGTATAACCATATTTTTTAATAGCCGCATTATTTACGTCTATTATTTCTAATGTTTGCGGGTTATAAACCCACATGGGTAAAGGATTTTTTTTAAAAAATACTTTGTATCGTTCTTCGCTTTCTGTTAATTTTTCTCTGATTGAAACAAGGTTTGTGATATTTGTAACTGTGCCTTCAATAATAGTTTCATTATTGTTATTTATAAAAACGTTGCCTCTGCAATGAAGCCATTTTTTTATTCCCTTAGCAGATATAATTTGATGTTCAATTTCGTAAGAACTTTTATTTTGTATTGCTTGATTTATTGTTTCAATCAGGCGGTTTCTATCTTCGGGATGTACGTATTGTAAATAGCTTTGATAAGTTATGTTGGTATTTTGGTCTAAATCAAAAATATCAAAAACTATTTTTGTCCAATTTATTTTATTAGTTGATATGTTATAATTCCAAATGCCTGTTTGGGTATTTTCTATTGTTTTCTTATTGTTTTGTTGGTGTAGATTATCTGTGTTATTAAAAATAAAAGATTCTAATTGCTTAACTTTTTCTTTAAGCTCTTGATTTTGTTTTATTAAAAAATCTTTATTGTATTCTTGCATTAAATTTATTAATCTACTTTTTCAGGTTTTACTTTTACTCCATCGTATTTTAATTCTTGTCCGTTTTTATAATAAATAACTAAATACTGATATCCGTCTTCAGTGTAGGATTTCCATTCGCCCTCTTTATTTCCCATAATGTATTTTCCTTCTTCTTTCAATTTTCCGTTTGGCCAGTAATATTTATGTTTTCCATCGGGATAATCGTCTATAAAGTTTCCTTCAAAACTTAGTTTTCCATTGTCGTAATAAAACTTCCAAAGGCCTTCCATTTTACCTGATTTATAATTACCTTCTTCTCTATGATCGCCCATTTCATATATCCAAAATCCTTCTTTTTCACCGTCTAAATATTCTCCTTTGGTAATAACTGTTCCTGAATCGCTGTATTCTATCATTAAACCATCTCTTTTTCCTTTGTAATATTTTTCTTCTCTAAGAAGATTTCCGTTGTCGTAATACCATCTCCAAATTCCATCGGGTTTTTCTCCTTTTAAATATACTCCTCTTTGTTCTATTTTTTTATTAGGATGATAAAATATCCACTCTCCTATTCGTTTGTTATCTTCATATTTTCCTTCTGCTTTTAATGTTCCATCAGGATAATATTCTTTCCAGAATCCTTGTTTCATTCCTGCGCTATCTATTATTCCTTCAGCTATTAAAAATCCATCTTTAAATATTTTCGATTCTGCTGGTTTTCCATTTTCGTCAAATTTATAGTGAATTCCTTCGGGTTTATTATTTTTAAAACCTCCTTGTTTTTTTATATTGCCATTTTCATAGTATTCTGTAAAAATTTCCATTGGTGTAAGTTCTGATACTTCTTGTTCTATTTCTCCTTTGTTGTATTTTAATGTTTTTATCAGATTTCCTTCATTATCATATTCTTTATAGTAACCATGCATTTTATCATCTAAGTAGGTAACTTCTGTTTTTACTTTTCCATCATCGTAAAAGGTTTTATACATTCCTGTTTTAAAACCTCTTTTGTCTTTTCGGTTTATTTTTTCTTGTTTGCTTATGTAGCCTTTTTTATAATCAATAATAGTAATAATAGTGCTGTCTTTATCAAATTCAAATGCTGTTCCTTCTTCTTTATTATCAATAAATGGTATTATGAATTTAATTTCACCTGTTGGATAATAATAGTAACTTAAACCTTCGCGTTTGTCGTTTACATAGTTTTCTTTCGATATTACAAAACCTGAATCGTTATAGGTAATGGTAAAGCCGTTTTTCTTAGAATTTGCGTAATTAATTTCTGTTATTTTTTTTCCTTTTTCATTATAAAAAGTCCAGGTACTGTCTAGTAAAAAATCTTTTCTGTTACCTTCACTTTTTAATTTTCCGTCTGGATAATAGGTTTTCCAGTAACCATCGGGTTTTCCTTCTCTAAAATATCCTTCGCTTGATTTATTACCATTTTCATGATAAAACACATTATATCCATCGGGATTAATATCGTATTGAGCCGATAAATCAATCGAAATGAAAAGAAATAAAAAGATATAAAATATGTATTTATTATTACAAACCATGTTTGGCCGATATATCGAGCATGTTATTTAATGCTTTTTCTGCTTTTAATCGTATTGATTCTTCTACAAAAATTTCGGGTTGTTCATATTTCAAACTTAAATATAATTTTTCCAATGTGTTTAATTTCATATGCGGACAATCATTGCATGCACAGGAATTATTGGGCGGAGCAGGAATAAATGTTTTTTGGGGCGATGCTTTTTGCATTTGATGAATTATTCCTGTTTCTGTTGCTACAATATATTCTTTAGCATTATCCGTTTTTGTATATTTTAATAGTGCTGTGGTTGATCCAATAAAATCAGCATGTTTTAATAAAGCTTCTTCACATTCGGGATGAGCAATAATTTTAGCTGCTGGATTTACTTCTTTTAAACGAATAATTTTTTCAAGCGAGAAAATTTCATGCACCATACATGCTCCATCCCACAACACCATATCTCTTCCTGTTTTTTTAATAATATATGCTCCTAAATTTTTATCGGGAGCAAATATGATTCCTTTATCTTTTGGTACACTTTCTACAATTTGCACGGCATTTGATGGAGTACATATAATATCGCTCATTGCTTTTATTTCTGCAGTACAATTAATATAAGAAATAACTATATAATCAGGATATTTTTGTTTAAAAGCAGCAAATTTTTCTGGTGGACAGGAATCTGCAAGTGAACAACCGGCATTCAAATCGGGTATAATTACTTTTTTTAATGGGTTTAAAATTTTAGCAGTTTCGGCCATAAAATGCACTCCGGCAAATAAAATAATATCTGCATTTGATTTTTGTGCATTTTGTGCTAAACCTAAACTATCGCCAATGTAATCGGCTATGTCTTGTATATCGGGTTCCTGATAGTAATGTGCCAATATAACTGCATTTTTTTCTTTTTTAAGTTTTTCAATCTCAGTAAACAAATCCAAAGATGAATCTATTTCTCGATTTACAAAACCATTTTTTATCAACACACTATTATTCTTCATAAATAAATATAAAATTTAAGTTTCTTTTATGTTGTTATTATTAGCCTGTTATTTCTGTTAATTTTTATTATTATTTTTTCTTTCAAATATCACTTATCTATTAATATAAACATATATTCAACAAAGATATTTCTTCTTATGCTTGTAAATCAATTTTTTAAATAATAATTAACATTTATGTGAATAGTTTATTTGTTAATGTTTTAAATAGTATTGAAATAGTTTTTATTGTTAATTATCATTCCTAAAAAATGATTTTAATTTTA
>CALKJP010000052.1 GCA_937995645.1 uncultured Bacteroidia bacterium | reverse complement strand
AGGTGCATCAGCATCAACAGTTAATCCACTTTTCCCTGTAAACATACCTTTTAAAGAAGTACCATCAGAAAAACGCCATTCTACACCCCCTTCATAAATAGCATTATTAGGACATTCCGGTTCGCATGCCCCACAGTTTATGCATTCGTCAGTTATTGTAATTGCCATAGTTTGTGCTTTTTGTTTTGTAAATTTGCGTGCAAAGATAAAAATATTTCAGTTAGATGAATTTACAACAACGTACAGAAGCTTTTGTTCAATTAGGTGAAATTATTAATGCCTTTTTAGGAAACATTGCTTATGAAAATGATATAAATGAAGAGCTTCTATCCACTTACTATGAAAAGATAAATCAAACAATTGAGCAGGCATTTTATCAAAATGGATGGTTTACCAAAGAAAATGTGTTGAAATCTTTATCCGAAATAGCTGCGATGCTTAATAAACAAGATATTGAAAAGTGGCTCGAAAAATATAATTCACTTTTGAACGATAATCATTCTCCTAAAAATATTGGAATAATTATGGCAGGTAATATTCCAATGGTGGGATTTCATGACTTATTATGTGCGTTAATTAGCGGAAATAAAGCTATTGTAAGATTATCATCTCAAGATAAATTACTAATTCCTCTACTTACTGATATTTTATGCAGTATAGAACCTCAGTTTCAAAACTATATTTTTTATACCAATGCTCCTTTTAAAGCAATTGATGCCATAATAGCTACCGGCAGTAATAACAGTGCCAGATATTTTGAACATTATTTTAGTAAACATCCTCATATAATCCGCAAAAACAGAAACTCTGTAGCAGTATTAGATGGTACCGAAAGCGAGAACGATTTTTATAATTTAGGTAGCGATATCTTTACCTATTTTGGTTTAGGATGCAGAAATGTATCTAAATTATTCGTTCCTCAAAATTATCAGTTTGATGAATTTTTCAGAGCTATTCTCGATTATAATTCGGTTGTAAATAACAAAAAATACGGTAATAATTACGATTATAACAAAACCATTTATCTATTAAATAATGAACAACTATTGGATAATGGTTTTGTAATTCTTAAAAATGACACTTCATTAAAATCTCCAGTAGGCGTTTTATTTTATGAATACTATTCCGATAAATCCTTACTCGAAAATCAATTAGCAGAGCAAAAAGAACAGTTGCAATGCGTAGTAGCTAAAGAAAGTAATCATCCTGCGAAAGTAAATTTTGGAGAAACCCAAATGCCAAAGCTTTGGGATTATGCTGATGGAATCGATACAATGAATTTTCTGCTCAATTTACAGTAACTAAGCCGCCGGTATTAACAACTGTTAGCAATTTAAGTGCTTGTTTGATATTATTATTAAGCTCCTTTTTTTATATTTGAATAATTGACATTTTAAATCTTCAAATACACAAAAAAATGAGCGTAACACGATTATTTGATTTATTAGACAATTACAAGAATAACTATGGAAATAAGCAAGATGTACTTGCTGCTAAAGTTAATGGAAAGTGGATAAAACATAGCATTGATGATTTTATAGAAACATCTACAACCATGGCTTATGCATTTATCAATCTTGGATTACAACCCGGAGATAAAGTTGCATTAATAGCTAACAATCGTCCGGAGTGGAATTTTTCCGATTTTGGAATGCAAATGGCAGGTGTTATAAATGTACCTATTTATCCCACTATCAGCGAGCACGATTTAATATTTATTTTAAATGATGCAGAAATAAAATATGTTTTAGTTTCCGGTAAAGATTTATTTGAAAAAGTAAAACGTGTTGCTTCCGAAGCACCATCGGTAAAAGATATTTATACATTTGATAAGGTAGATGGAGCTAAACATTATTCAGAACTTTTAAACATTGGAAAACAAAATCCATGTGCAGATAAAGTGGCTGAAATTAAATCTAAAATTCATCCGAATGATTTAGCCACCATACTATATACATCCGGAACAACCGGAAATCCTAAAGGAGTAATGTTATCTCACAACAATCTGGTTAGTAACTTTTATGCAGTTAGAAATTTACCTCCCGTAGATTCTAATAGTAAAGCCTTAAGCTTTTTACCGCTTAATCACGTATATGAGCGCATGCTTACTTATTTATGGATGTATTTAGGCGTTTCCATTTATTATGCAGAAAGTTTAGAAACCATTGCCGATAATTTAAAAGAAGTGAAGCCGGAAGTATTTTCTACCGTGCCCCGCTTACTTGAAAAAGTGTATGATAAAATTGTAACCAAAGGAACAGAACTAAAAGGTATTAAGCATAAATTATTTTTCTGGGCATTGGATTTAGGATTAAAATATGAATTAAACGGAGCTAATGGCTGGTGGTACGAAACACAGTTAAAATTAGCCAACAAACTAATTTTTAGTAAATGGCGCGAAGCATTAGGCGGAAATGTTAGAGCAATTGTTTCTGGTGGAGCAGCATTACAACCTCGCTTAGCACGCGTATTTTGGGCTGCACAGATACGAGTATTAGAAGGTTATGGATTAACCGAAACATCGCCAGTAATCGCAGTAAATAATTTACGCCCGGGAGGAACAAAATTTGGAACAGTAGGTGAAGTGATAGAAGGAGTTACCGTTAAAATTGCCGATGACGGAGAGATACTTTGTAAAGGTCCAAATGTAATGCTTGGATATTATAAACGTCCTGATTTAACTGCTGAAGTGATAGATAGCGAAGGTTGGTTCCATACCGGTGATATTGGAGTATTTGTAGAAGGAAAATATTTAAAAATTACCGATAGAAAAAAAGAAATTTTCAAAACCTCAGGAGGTAAATACATTGCTCCGCAACTTATCGAAAACAAATTAAAAGAATCCATGTTTATTGAGCAGGCAATGGTAATAGGCGAAAACCAAAAGTTTGCTGCTGCACTGATAGTTCCTTCATTTCAGTATTTAAAAGAATGGTGTTCTAAAAATAATATTTCTTTTACAACAAATGAAGAAATGATTAAAGACGAACGTATTATTAAACGCATAAGTGATGAAGTAGCTAAAGTAAATAAAGGATTAGCTCAATATGAAACAATCAAGAAATTTCGCTTGTTGCCAAGAGAATGGAGCATTGAAAAAGGAGAGATGACACCCAAATTAAGTTTAAAACGTAAAGTAATTTTAAAAGATAACGAAGCACTTATACAATCAATTTATAATAACGATAACGGTTCATAATTTTATAATACCATACCCCTATGAAAAAGTTAAAAAAAACAGCAGTATTGCTTTTAGCCTTAGTATTATCAACGGCAACCGTTAATGCAACAAGTAATAAAGATAAGAAAAAGAATAAAAATAAATCAGCGGTAGCTGCACCATCTAATTCAGATAATAGCAATAAGAAAGATGAAATAAAATCTATTGATGAACAAACCAAAAAGTGTAAGAAAATAGAAGGCCTGTTTACACTTTATCAAGATACAACAAATGGCTCTTTGTATATTCTAATAAAAAAAGACCAAATTGCTAAAGAATATATCTATTTTACTCATACCGTTGATGGCATTGTTCCTGCTGGACATAACAGAGGCGCATACAGAGAAAATGCTGTTTTTTCGATACAACAATACTTTAATAAAATTGAATTTGTAAAAGAAAATAATAACTTTTATTTCGATCCTAAAAATCCATTAAGCAAAGCAGCCGATGCCAACATTTCAAAAGCTGTATTAGCATCTATGGCTATTACAGGGCAGAATAATGACAAAACAGAGTTTTTGTTAAAAGCAGATGATTTGTTTTTAACCGAAGCATTACATCAAGTAAAAGCTTCATCCAATCCCAATGCAAAACCAGGCAGCTACTATTCCTTAGGAACTCTAAGCAAAGATAAAACCAAATATATAAAAGTTTCAAACTATCCTCAAAACACCGATGTGGTGGTAGAGTATGTGTATGATAATCCCAGCCCTGTTGTTAGAAGCGGAGGGCATGCAGCAGACGATCGATCTGTAAGTATAAAATTACAGCACAGTATTATCGAAATGCCTCAGAATAATTTTAAACCGCGTTTTGATGATCCACGTGTAGGTTATTTTATAACGCAGCAAAATGATATGACAAGTTCGTCTGCAACACCATATCGAGATATGATTCACCGATGGAATTTGGAAAAGAAGGATAAAAATGCTGAAATATCCGAGCCTGTTGAACCAATTGTTTGGTGGATTGAAAATACTACTCCGCATGAATTTCGTGATATAATTTCCGAAGCAGTATTAAAATGGAACGAAGCTTTTGAAAAAGCCGGTTTTAAAAATGCCCTTCAGGTTAAAATTCAACCTGATGATGCTGACTGGGATGCAGGTGATATTCGATACAATGTACTGCGTTGGACATCCTCTCCGCAACCTCCATTTGGCGGTTATGGTCCCAGTTTTGTAAATCCGCGCACAGGCCAAATTTTGGGAGCTGATGTTATGCTGGAATATGTATATTTAACCAATCGTTTACGTCAGCAAAGTGTTTTTGAAGTCTATGGATTGATACATTTAGAAGAACAAAACGAATCTTCGGAGCATATTTGTAGTGCCGGTCATTACTTGCATCATAATGCCATGTTAGGCATGTGGAATTTACATCAGAATAATGCCAGCGATGCTGAAAAAACGGAATACATCAAACATGCTTTATATTATTTGGTAATGCACGAAATAGGGCATACACTAGGATTAAATCATAATATGAAAGCAAGTCAGCTTCACATGCCTGATAAAATTAATGATACAACTATTACCAGAAAAGTTGGTTTAATAGCATCGGTAATGGATTATCCTGCTGTAAATCTAGCAGCAGATAAAACTAAACAAGGCGATTACTTTACAACCAAAGTAGGGCCATACGATATTTGGGCAATAGAATACGGATATTCTCCCTCACTTGATGATGAAAAAGCAGAAACAGAAAGATTAAATAAAATTTTAGAACGATCTACCGAACATCAATTAATGTTTGGAAATGATGCAGACGATATGCGCTCTCCGGGTAAAGCAATTGACCCACGTGTAATGGTTAACGATTTATCGGGTGATGCCATTACTTATTCAATTGAACGTATGAAAATCATCAATAAAATGATGAAGGATTTAAAAAAGAAATATAGCAAGCCCGGGCAATCGTATCAAGAATTAAGAAATGCTTATTTATTACTAACAAGCGAAGCTAATAATGTTGTAACAACAATTTCGAGATATGTGGGTGGAGTTTATGTTGATAGAGCTTTTGAAGGACAAAAAGGGGCTACAAATAAACCTTTTACCCCTGTAAGTTATAAAGACCAAAAGCGAGCCATGGAGGCACTTGCCAAATTAGCATTTGCTCCTGATGCTTTTGATTTACCACTTGATTTATATGCATATTTACAACAACAAAGAAGAGGTTTTGGATTTTTTACTAATACCGAAGACCCCAAAATTCATACCCGCAATTTATTAATCCAAAAAGGAGTATTGATGCATTTACTTCACCCAACTGTAATGCAACGCATAACCGATAGTGAATTATATGGTAATCAATATAAATTATCTGAAATGCTGAATGATTTAACAACTGCAATTTTTAAAGCTGATATGGCAGGTAAGGTAAATTCATTCCGCCAAAATTTGCAAACAGAGTATGTAAATATGCTTATTGAAATCTCAAAAGATTCTTCTCAATATGATAATCGTTCGCGTAATTTAATTACATATCAGTTAAAGCAAATTGAACGACAATTAAGTGTCAATAAAGGTGCTGATACGGATACTCAGGCGCATCGTGAAGCATTAATAATTAAAATAAAGAAATCGTTTGAAAAAGCTTAAACAATAAAATTATAGTTAATGAAAAAGACCGGATTCTCGGGCCTTTTTCTTATTTCTCAACAGGTCTTTTAGAATCTCGCCAAGCACTCATGCCTTCATGCATTTCATAAACAAATTGATAGCCTTCGTTTTTTAAGCGTTCAAAAGTTTGCCCGCTTCTGCCTCCTGATTCGCAGTATATAAAAAGCGGAGTATCTTTCGGATATTTTAAAATTTGGTCGTAAAATCTCTTGCCAAAGAAATCAATATTTTTTGAACCTTTAATATGCCCACTCGCAAATTCTTTTGGAGTTCTTAAATCTAGCAAAACAGCATTTTTGGTTTCCTTTAATTTTTGTTCAAACTCCTGCAAGTTTACTTTTTTGCAGTTTTGTGCCTGAGCCACTATTCCGGCAAATAGAAGCAATATGCTTATTAAAATTTTCATACTTAACCAACATGTTTAATTACAATGCTAAAGTATGTTGATTTATAATATTTTCTAAATAATTTGCAGGAACAACTCCTGATTGTCTCCATTTTATTTCACCATTTTGAAATAAAATTAAGGTAGGAACTCCACTAATATGAAAAGCGTTAGCTGCTGCAGGATTTTTATCTACATCTACTTTTATTATGCGTGCTTTATTGCCAATTTTTCCTGCAAGTTCCTGCAAAATTGGTTTCATCATTTTGCACGGTCCACACCATTCTGCGTAAAAATCTACCAAAACAGGTGTTTTACTGTTTATTAATTCATTAAATGTTTCCATCTTCTTTAGTTTTAGATTTTTTATCAAATATGCTGAAACCTAATCCGCCCATCAGAGCTCCATACATGGTACTTAAATGCCATTGTGAAGTAATAGTACATCCTTCGCTGCATCCTACAAAATGCCAGTATGCAAAGCCTGCTATAGCACCAAAAGGAATTCCAATCAGCATTAATTTATTGTTATTTACCCAATTCTTCATACAGAATTTCTTTGTTTTTAGTTTCATTATTTACTGGTAAATCGCAACTGTTTAAAGGGCAACCCATATTTAATACTGCCTGTAGCATTAATATTGCTCCCGGAATAAGCAGCCAGTATGTTTGGCTGTATATAGCCTCTATGCTAATAAATACAGCAAGTATTAATCTTATTATCCTTATTAAATTCCAGTTTTTAAGTTGCATTACTTTTTAATTTTATTTTTTAATGAATCCCATGGGCCTCCATTGTATGCTTCTACTCCCTTTGCTTTTAAGGTAGATGCTGCCATACCGCTTCTTGCTCCGCTTCGGCAACAGGTTATAACCGGCTTTTCGTATTTTTTTATCTTTTCAATCTGATTACCAATTTTATCAACCGGAATGTTTATAGCACCTTTTATATGTCCTGCCGAAAATTCAGCCGGTGTTCTAACATCAATTATTACTGCTCCATTATTTACCAATTCTGCGTAGTCAACTTTTGACCCGAAAATTTTTTGAAAAAAGTTCATCATATTTTATTTCCTCATTAAGTCAAACATATCGTATAAACCGCCACCGTTGTATATTTCAGTAATTCCATGCTGGCGCAAAAACATTTGTGCTTGTCCGCTTCGGTTACCACTACGGCAATATACTACAATCGGTTGTTTCATGCTTTTAAATTCTTCTACACGCTGCGGTATTTCCTGCAAAGGTATATTTATTGCACCTTCTACATGTTCTTCTTCATATTCAAAAGGCATTCTAACATCTACTATTGTAGTTTCCGGATTATTTACTATTTCTTGTAAGTTCATGGTTTTTAAGTTTTAAATTTACAATGCAAAATTACAACCATTTAAAGTCCTTAGTCGGTGATATTTGTTACATTAATAATTATTAAGTATTTACTTCATAATATTATAACAAGATTATTATTCATTTATTTATAACATGTTGATGCATAAATAAACCCTTTTATGCATTAGAAATCTTCTGGA
>CALKJP010000051.1 GCA_937995645.1 uncultured Bacteroidia bacterium | reverse complement strand
TTTGAGTAGCTGCAACTGCCTCTTCAAAACTCATCCAATTGATTTTTTCCTGAGCTATTGTACTTACAGAAAACAATAGCGCTAGTATTAGTGTGAATTTTTGTTTGTTCATTTTTCTTTTAATTTAATCAATGTGATGCAGTACTTTCATTTCTAAGGTCTGCACCAATTCATTTTGTGTGTCTTTAAATTCAAATAACCAGGTAACGGCTGCCCAGTTTTTATCTTTATTTTCCTTTATATGTTTAATGGTTACTGTTGTTTTAATTTCCTGATTGGCATAAGCCGGTTTTAAAAATTTCCAGTTACTTACTTCTAATCCACAAATTACTGATTTTCCAAATAAAGGTACCCATTTTTCTTTATAATTTTTGTTAAACAAGTGAGGCCCGCTTGCAATTAAACCTTTAAATCGGCTTTTCATTGCGCTGTTTATATCCGTATGAAAGTCAAGCGGGTCATAGCTTTTGGCAAATGCAATAATTTCCTCTTCACTTAATTTAGTAATTCCAAAGTCGTATGTTTTGCCGGTTTCAAATTTCATGGTGTAGATATAAATTACGAATCTGTTTCAAATTCAAATAATAAATTAACACAAATAATAATTCATTAAACTTAAATCTAAAATTTATAAATCACTTTACTGAATTCCGTGCATTCTCTTTTTCAAAAATCTGTTTAACGAAATCATTATTAAACCTGCCAATACGGGAAGTGCAGTAAAGATTAAGAAAAAACCGGATAATGAATATTCAGCACTAATCTTGTCAATTAAACTACCTGTTTGTCCTGCCAGCCAGTTTGCAATTGCGGTAGCGGTAAACCATACACCAAACATTAATCCAACTAAACGAACAGGCGATAATTTACTGATGTAGGATAATCCAACCGGAGAAACAAATAACTCTCCTAAGGTGTGAAGTAAATAGGCAAATACCAGCCAAATCATGCTTACAGAAGCTACGCTTGCTCCTTTATCTATACTTGATGCACCCATAGCCAAAACAGCAAATCCGGCACCTAATAAAATTAATCCTAAGCCAAATTTTACAGGAGCTGAAGGGTTTAATTTACTTGCCCATATTTTAGAGATAAGCGGAGCAAATCCAATTATGAATAAAGAGTTTAAAATTCCAAACCAGGATGCAGGTACTTCTACTTCATTTGATTTTTCTCTGATGATGGTTGCCTGAACTTTTGTTTCAATTTTTTCTGCTCTTGCATTATCAATGTATTTATAATTTCCTTTTTGATCTAAGTCAACTATATAAATTTGTTCACCTTCTGTAAAACCTTTATCGTGGCGAATAATGGTTGTTTCTTCTCCATACTGTACTTCATAGGCTTTAGTATTAAATTCCTTTTGCACCATCCACAATACAATACCCCAAATAATGACAAAGCTTAAGCCAAGAAATAAATTTGATAATGCATAATTTTTAAATGTTGCCTTAAACAAAAGTAACAATACCCATGTAATTACAGCTAATGGAATAATAGCCATTAAAGCATTTATAGCGGTAAAAATGCTTGCCTCAGTTCCTGATAAAATTCGATTGGTATAATCTTTTGCAAAAATAGTCATTGAGCCACCGGCTTGTTCAAATGCCATCCAAAAGAAAATGGTAGAAATAGCTAAAATTCCGATTACAATTAATCTGTCTCGAACAATATTGGATGGAGTATTATCAATTTCTTCATTTGATTTGTTACCATTTTTAGAAGGTTTTAGACCAACATTGCCAAATATTTTCTGAGCAAACCAAAATTGTAACATACCGAAAAACATGAATATACCGGCTAATCCAAAGCCATAGCTCCAGCTAACTTTTTCGCCTACATATCCGCACAATAATATTCCTAAAAAAGCACCTGCATTAATACCCATGTAGAAAATGGTATATGCAGCATCTTTCTTGTCGGCATCATTCTTATATAAACCACCCACAACAGAGGAGATATTGGGTTTGAAAAATCCATTTCCCACAATTAATAATCCTAATCCCAAATAAAAAAAGAAGCTGGTTTCAAAAGCCATTGAGGCATGACCTAAGGTCATTAATACAGCACCTAATACTATTGCATTTCTGTGACCTAAAAATCTATCAGCTAAGAAACCTCCAAAAATAGGTGTGATATAAACTAATCCTGTGTAAAGTCCGTAAAGTTCTAATGCTTCTGAGCGAGTCCATTCCCAGCCTCCTAATCCTGCAGAGCTTACAAGAAAAAGTACCAATAAAGCACGCATGCCATAGTAGCTGAAGCGCTCCCACATTTCTGTAAAGAATAATACAAATAACCCTGCAGGATGATCCATAATGGTACCTACACGTTCTTGAAAAGATGGATTGTTGTTCATTTTATTTTTTGAATTAGTTTAAAAATTTAAGATTGCAAATTACAAAAAAAGCTTTGCAAGTATACGATTTTAGAAGAAGTATGAGAAACAATAAAAAAAGCGCAAATTATGTTTGCGCTTTTTTTAAAATTATAAAATTAATACTACTTTATGCCGTGCATATATTTTTTCAATATAGGTGAGATTGCTGCCAGTAATAGGCCAAAGCCTAAGCCCATCCAAAGTAATAATGAAAATAATTCGTTGTAATTTGCAAGTGCTACTGAGCTATCGGCAACTTCGCCTTCAATAGTTTCTACACTTGCTATGTTGGCTAATAATGCAGCAATATATTCAGAACCTGCAGTGGCTAAAAACCATGCCCCCATCATTACCCCAACAATGCTTTGTACCGATAATTTTGTAACAGCCGATAAACCTACAGGCGATAAACATAATTCTCCAAACGTATGTAACAGATAGGCTCCCACTAACCAAATCATAGCAACTTTTCCGGCATCATCGGCAAATTTTATTCCCAGTACCAGCATGCCAAAACCTAAGCCGGCAAGTATAATTCCGAATGCAAATTTTATAGGTACATTCGGATTTAGTTTTCCTAACTTAACCCAAAACCATGCTAAAATAGGAGCAAAAATGATGATAAAAATGGCATTTAAACTTAAAAATGCTGATGCAGGAATTTCTTTTACACTGATAAAACTCAAATTAATGCTGCGATCAATAATACGGTCGGCAAATAGATTCATAGAGGTATAAGCCTGCTCAAACAGCGCCCAAAATATTACAGTAAAAATTATCAGCACTATTAAAACGCCCATTCTTGCCCTTTCAATCGGATTACACTTGGCTATTAAAAACCATGCTAAAAAAACAGCTGCTGCAATAGAAATAGTGGTTAAAGTATAACCTACCACCACATGGTATTGTACCATTTGCCACGCAATAAATACTCCGACAATTCCTCCAAAATAAATTAACCACTCGCGTGGAACAATTCCTCCAATTTTTTCTTTTAAAACGGCAGGATTGCTTGGCTCTGCTTTGCCCATCAAGAATTTTTGCCCCCACAAGAAAGTAATTAAACCGCCTATCATTCCTATACCTGCAGCACCAAATCCATATTTCCAACCGTAGTTTTCGCCTAAATATCCACAAATAATGGTTGCCAAAGCAGAGCCTAAATTGATACCCATGTAAAATATAGTAAAGCCGGAATCTCTGCGCGGGTCGCCTTCTTCATACAACGCTCCTACTATGGTAGAAATATTGGGTTTTAAAAATCCAACTCCCATAATGATGAGTGCCAGCGAAAAATAAAATACCTGTAAAGCGCTTTCGTCTCTAATTATTGTATCATTTTCCATATAGGCCTGATGACCTTCGTAAGCCATACCTAAGTGTCCTAACACTAAAAGGATAGCACCAAAGGTTACGGCTTTTCTAAATCCTAAATATTTATCGGCAAGCATACCGCCAATTACAGGCATGGCATATACTAAAGCAGCATAACTTCCAACCAAATGATTTCCTTCATTATCGCTGAAAAAGTGATATTTCGTTAAATAAAATATCAGCAAGGCTTTCATACCATAGAAACTAAAGCGTTCCCACATTTCGGTAAAAAAGCAGATGTATAAGCCTACCGGATGGCCGAATAAGTTTTTTTGTTCGTGATTCATTCTTTTAGTTTATTTTGTTGTTTAAACATTGAAATTAAATATTCCTTACAATAAAATCAGTCATAAGGGTATAAAGGTGTAAACGAGTTGTACCGCCATATATACCGTGATTTCTGTCAGGATAAGTAAATTCTTCAAATTGTTTGTTGGCTTTTACCAATGCATTTATCATTTCTGCAGCATTTTGATAATGCACATTATCATCTGCCGTTCCATGAATCAATAAATATTTTCCTTTTAATTTTTTTACATGATTAATAGGTGAGTTATCATCGTATCCGCTTGCATTTTCTTGTGGAGTACGCATGTATCGCTCGGTATAAATAGAATCATAAAAACGCCAATTGGTAACCGGGGCTACTGCTATGGCAGCCTTAAATACATCTGCACCTTTGGTAATACAAAGCGATGACATATATCCGCCATAGCTCCAGCCTTGAATTCCAATTCTGTTTTTATCTACATAATTTAAAGTGCCTAAATATTGTGCTGCTGCAATTTGATCTTCTGTTTCCAGTTTGCCTAATTGCAAATAAGTACATTTTTTAAACTTTTCGCCTCTAAATCCTGTTCCGCGATTATCAACCGATACCACAATATAACCCATCTGTGCCAACAATTGATGCCATAAGTAATTTGGTCCGTCCCAACGATCGTTTACGGTATTGTGTCCGGGTCCGCCATATACGGTTATAAAAACCGGATATTTTTTTGTGGCATCAAAATTGTGAGGTTTTATCATCCATGCATTTAAGGTAACATCATAATTGGTCTTAATGGTAAAAAATTCTTTTTTACTAAAATTATAATTTTTTAGTGTGTTTTTAAGTTCATTATTGTCTTCAAGTATTCTTATAAGTTTTCCATCAGCACTATGTAATGTAACAGTTTGTGGTGTGTTAGCATCAGAATGATAATTGACAAAATATTTAAAACTTTTGCTGAAAAATGCACTGTTTGTGCCTTTATTAGGCGATAATTTTTTCTTGCCGCTACCGTCTAATTTTATGGCATACACATCTTTTTCCATTGGACTTGATTCAGCCGAAATGTAATAGAGTGTTTTTGTTTTTTCGTCAATGCCTAATAAATTGTCAATGTCCCAATCGCCTTTTGTTATTTGGGTTACAAGTTTTCCTTCCATGTTGTATAAGTAAAAATGATGGAAACCGTTTTGTTCGCTCGACCAGATAAAATGTTGCTTGTCTTTAAGGAAAGTTAAGTTATCTGTAATTTCTATATAAGCGTCATTTTTTTCTGTTAAAAGAATTTTAGTTTTTCCGCTTTCAGCTTCCGCAAGCATTAAATCTAATTTGTTTTGCCAGCGATTCATGCGAATAAAAGAAAAAATACCCGGAGCTTCTGTCCATTTTAATCGAGGGATATATTCATATTCACCACCATCAACTGCAACTCTTTTTCCGGAATTGATGTTGTAACAATAAAGTTTTACGCTTGCATTTTCTTCTCCCGCTTTAGGATATTTAAAACGATAATCTTTAGGGTATAAATTACCTTGATATATCGGCATGTTAAATTCTTTTACTCTGCTTTCATTAAATTCATAGAAAGCAATATACTTGCCGTCAGGACTCCAAAAAAATGCTTTATCAAA
>CALKJP010000050.1 GCA_937995645.1 uncultured Bacteroidia bacterium | reverse complement strand
AAATGTATTTTATCAGGCTCGGTAAAAGATATTAAAAACACCTATCGAACCAATACATACAAAATAGGATTTAAAGGGAATATGATTTCATTTACTAATGTTTTGTGGGCAGGAGCAGAATTAATAAATCACACCAAACATGATGATATTGTAGAAGCCGAAGTAAAATTATTATACCATAATACCTTAAACGATTTATTAAAAGCTATTCTTCCTCATGTAGAAATTCATTCCGTTACAGAGCTTATACCAAGCATGAATGATATTTTTATACAAAAAGTAAATGAAGAATAAATGTTAATGTTACAACATTAAAACAACTAAAATGAACAAGATATTACTGATAGTACAGCGTGAATACTTAACCCGTGTAAAGAAAAAATCATTCATCTTAATGACTTTACTCGGACCACTATTAATGGGTGGATTAATTTCGGCGGCTGTTTGGCTTAGCTTAACAACAGAAGATCATAATAAATTACTAGTGGTAGATGAGTTAAAAGTATTTGGAGATTTAAAAAACACATCAACTGTAAGTTTCTACCCCACCGATTTAAGCATCGATTCTGCCAAAAAAGTATTTCATGAATCCGGATATACTGGAATTTTATATATACCCGAGAATTTATTAAGCTCAAACAAAGTGTTATTATTTTTTAAAAATCAACCCGGCTTTGCTTCTTTAAAAGCAATAGAATCAAGAATTGAAGAACGGGTAGAAAAAATGAAACTAGAATATAATAAAATTGACCCTGAAAAATATTACACCATAAAAACCAATATTAATATTGGAACAATTTCATTTAAAGAACCAGGTAAAGAAGAAAACAAAGATCAGGAAGCCGGTTTTATAGGTTTTGTCTTTGCCATACTTATTTACATGTTTATATTTATGTACGGTGTTCAGGTATTAAGAGGGGTTATTGAAGAAAAATCAAACAGAATTATAGAAGTTATCATTTCTTCAGTAAAACCATTTCAATTAATGATGGGTAAAATAATTGGTATTGCTTTAGTTGGGCTTACCCAATTTGTTTTGTGGGTAATCTTAACATTAAGCATAACTACAACAGCTCAAACATTAATTTTAAAAGATAAATACGGTTCAGATGAAATATTAAAGGAAGTAAACATGAGCACACAGCTTATGCAACAAAATCAAAGTTTAAACAACAATCCTCAAGTTAATACAAATGAAATAATAAATATATTAAATCAAATTAATTACACACTTATTTTATTAGTATTTCTGTTTTATTTTATGGGAGGTTATTTATTGTATGGAGCCATGTTTGCGGCTATTGGAGCAGCAGTTGATAACGAAGCCGATACGCAACAATTTATGCTGCCTATTACCATTCCGTTGGTATTTGCATTTATTGTAGCTCAAATGGCAATGCAAAATCCCGAAGGCCCAATGGCTTTTTGGTTTTCATTAGTACCTTTTACTTCACCGGTTGTTATGATGGTTCGTGTAGCTTATGCCGTACCAATGTGGGAGTTAGCTTTGTCAATGGCGCTTTTAACCATTACTTTTGTTTTAATGACCTTGTTGGCTGCAAGAATTTATCGTGTAGGAATATTAATGTACGGCAAAAAACCAAGCTACAAAGAAATGTGGAAGTGGATTTTTTATAAAGGATAAAAAACTCTTACCTCTCTAACGCAGAGAGATTAAAATAAAATTTTTACTCATTATGAATATTTACTTATTTCTGCAAAATTTCTAGCAACTTACACCTAATCTACAAATGGCTTTTTGTTTATAGCTATATCCTTATTATCAAATTATCAAATCGTAAAATTCAAAAAATTCTTTTGTCTTTGTTTCTTTTATCTTAAAATCTTTATATTGCGATGTAAAATAAAAATATGAGCACTATTGCTATTATTGATTTAGGAACTAACACATTTAATCTATTAGTTGCCAAAATTGAAAATGGAGAAAATACAAAGATTTTAATCAATACGAAATTACCTGTAAAATTAGGTGAAGGAGGATTGTTGAATAATCATATCACACCTGCAGCATTTGAACGAGGAATACATGCCATAGAGCAACATACATTAAATGCCAAGCGTTTTTATCCTGATAAGATTATTGCATTTGCAACATCAGCTATTAGAAGCGCAATAAACGGAAAAGATTTTGTGAAGGAAATAAAACAACGTTTTAACATTGATGTTCAAATTATTGATGGCGAAAGAGAGGCAGAGTTAATATATAAAGGTGTTAGAAAAGCAGTACCATTAAACGAAGATATTTCTTTAATTATGGATATAGGAGGTGGTAGTACAGAATTTATTCTGGGAAATAAAAATAACATATTCTGGAAATATAGTTTTAATCTTGGAGCAGCACGATTGTTAGAAAAATTTAATCCAAGCAATCCTATACTCTTATGCGAAGTAGAAGCTATACGCAATTACTTAAAAACAGCGTTAAACCCTTTATTTACTGCTTTGGAAGAATTTCCTGCAAGAGAACTAATAGGGTCTTCAGGCTCTTTTGATTCGTTGGCAGAAATGATTGCTTATAAATTTTACAATCCGGATATTTTAAACGACACTACTCATTACATATTTAATTTAGACGATTTTTATCATATTCATAACATACTGATAAAATCAACTAAAGAAGAACGTTTAAAAATGAAAGGATTAATAAGTATGCGTGTAGATTTGATTGTAATTTCTTCAATCTTCATTCATTTAATTTTGCAAGAATGTAATCTAAATAAAATGCGTTTATCTACTTATTCACTAAAAGAAGGAGTATTAGAAGAGCTTATTAATAACAATTGAATGTTATAACATCAATTTATTTTAAGCTGTAAGCAAAAAGATTTCTTCCGTTTCCTACAATTAAATCAAATTGATTATCGCCATTTATATCAGATATTGCAAATGGGGTATTGCCTTTTAGTGGCATGGATTCAAACAAATTGCCGTTTTCTTTAAAGAGATAAATTTCCTGTTGTTCCTTTAGCACTACTCCTATTTTACCCATATTATCGGGAAACATAAAATAAAGTAAGGGATTTTGAATTTTTCCCGGAAATTCGTATTCCATAATTTTATTTTTATCTCTGTCGTACACACGCAAAAAATTTTCATCAGCAAAAATATATTCTCTTTGTTTATCATTATTTATATCCTTGTAATCAAAAAAATGTTCTTTACTCATTTCACTAATACTTATAAAATTTAATTCGTCTGTTAAACTCAATTTCTGCACATTGCCTGATTCATCTGTGATTACAATAAAAGTTGATTTAAGCTCAGTTCCTTTTTCGAGATAAAAACTTACATTTTTAGGGAGTTTTAGTTTTTCTTTCAATATAAGTCGTGTTTGACCTTTTCTGTCGAATACATATACTTTACCGTTAATATCAATGGTTATTAAATAATCTTTTCCTGATATTGCTACATGCTGTATAGCATGAGGAATTACTGCTTCTGCCTTGTCAAACATCCAGCCTTGAACAGGTTCTCCTGTAATTTTATAATTTATTATTTTATCTCCACACGGAATGATAATACGATATTCTTTATTGTTATCGTAATCCAATAAAGCAAGGGGAGCGGTTGCAGTTTCTTTCAACTTTACAGGAAATCCTATTACATCGTTTCCGTTTCTATCAATCAAATAAAGTTTTTCTGATGTATTAAAGAGATATTGTAATTTACCGTTTTTTAAAGCATCTACCTGATATACATCTCCCATAATATTTGCTCCTATATTTTTACTCCAAATTTTTTTACCCGTATTACTAATTAAATAAATATTATGTTCGGTATCTTGTACAAAAATTTCTTTGGTATTATCATTATGATTAATCACAATTTTAGGTTTCATGGCTAAATCGGCTTCTAACTGAAACTCCCAAAGCGTTGTTCTTTCCTCTTTATAAACCGGATTATGTTTTAATGAGAAATTGGTAAAAAACATATCATTACCTGCTACAAACTGAAAAGCAACTGCTTCAAACTTTCTGAGTAATTCTGTATGCTGAACTACTGTTTCGCTAAAAGTTTGATTTAAGTAACGAGTATATAATTCCGGTGAACGTGCAATATTAGAATATACAAACACATTTGATTCGTCCGACAAATTATCTGCAAACTGTTTAAAATTTGCATCTTTGGCAAGTGTACGCTCACTGTCAAATCTATCTGTTAATTCTTTAATCTGCTCTATTGAGTTTGAAAAAACCATGTATCTCCCAATAGCTGTATAATATGGTTTATCTATTGCAGAGAACAAACTTCCAAAAACTGCATCGAAAAACTTTGCATCTAATTGAAGTTTTCCTATGGTATAATCATGATATTTTTCTTCAAATTTTTTCTGATTATTTTTTTGGTTAATAGCTGTTGCAACTGCATCTATTCCGGCTATTGCTTCTTGTATGCTGTTTGTTTTTACCAGAGCAAAACATTTATCTGAGAATTGTTGTTGAGCCAATTCTACAACACCAACCGCCATCTCTGAGCCAATTTGTTCAATAAAGTTTTTTTGTAGATTAATCTCGTATTGTGTATTAAATGCTTTTAAAACTTCGTTTCCATTATTTTTTCTTTTTATTCTCTCCTGATACGAAAGATAATCTTTATGAAATGCAGCATAATTGCTAAAACTTAAAACTGATAAAACTGCTGTATTTGATGGAACCACTCTTAAAACTTCTAACTGCTGAGGTTTTTGACGTTTAAACAAACTCAAATAATAATCTAAGGAATCGCTGTTGTATGTAAATCCATTCAACATTAAAATATTAGGACGCAGATTTATATCTACTGCCGACCAGCCTGCAAACTGCGAAAGTGGCTGTAATGATTGTTTACCGGCATCACCTGTTATGGAATATAAAACTTCAGAAAAAGCTTTGTAATTGATAAAAATATTTCCATCCACCTTTTCGCCAACTGTTTCATACACTTTTGCAAATGTTTTTTCTCTCGAAATTGGCGTACCACTATGTAATTGGCGAATGGCATCTTCCAGTAACATACCCGAAAATGAACCAATAAAAATACCTTGAACAAGCGTATATTGAAAAGATGCATTAATGCCTGTGAAACGTGCAGAGAATATTTCTTCCTGCTCATATCTTCGCGATTGTCCTTCAACAACTCCGCCAGATGCTGCTATAAAGTCATTAACAAATGAACTATTTTTAATGGGAGGGAGATTGAGTAAATACAAAAAATCAAAGTTCTCAGCTCCCGATTTATGAAAAGAAACAATCAGCGGATTAGTTGCTATAATTTCGCTTACCTCTGAATTATTTCTCATTAAGGAATCGAGCAGTACCAAACGCTGGTGCAATTGATTAAAATACGAGGTAGTTCTTAGTTCTTCCCAAATAATATTAGTTTTACCCAATTTATCCCAAAGGGCTGAAGCATTTTTGGTTTGTAAAATTATGGCAGCATTATTAGGTACTGCATTTAGCGAATAGCTGACAGGAGCTTTTGTTTGCTTTATGTACATATACACGTAAGCAAGCCCTGCCATAAAAAGCAGTATTAAAATAATTGCTAAAATTTTACGAAACATAGGCAGCATTAGAAAGGTATAAGCAAATCTACCTTTTCATTAATTGCATTTAACAAGTAATTAGAACTATTTTTTAACCGTTGTTTTTTAATAAGTCTGTTCAGTAAGTAGTAAGCATTTGTAAGTACACAATAAAATTTATTTGCCAATTGCATACTGCATACTGAATATTGCCTACTGCTTTAATCCATTTTTAATAAAGCTAAGAAACTCTGCAAAGCCTTGTTTAGTGGTAAATACTGAGAAGATAACAGATAAATAAGACTGCTTTTTTTTAGTTGGTTTTTCTTGTGTAGATGCTGTTGGTTGTTCTTTTGATTCAATATTTAAAGGTAATTTAGTAAAAGCTTCGTGTGGCTTTATTTTTTCCAACTCATCCGCTTTTTGAAAATGTCTTTTGGCGCTTTCGATTCTTCCTAATTTTTCTTCAAGCAAGCCTAAATTATTATAGGCTATACTATCATCAGGGTCAAGCTCAATAGCTTTTAAATAGTCTTGAATAGCACCTTCCGTATCTCCAATTCTATCTCTTACATAAGCTCTGCTGGAATAACGATAAGGATTTTCAGGCTCTAATTTTAAGGCATAATCTAAATCAAGTAATGCAAGCGAATGTTTACCCATTAAATGTTTACATACTGCTCTTTCGCTTATATAATGTGCATTGGCCGGTTCTAATTCTATGGCTTTATCAAAATCTTTCAGAGCATCATCATATTTTTCAGATTTCATTTTAGCCCATGCTATTTGCGAATAAACATAAGAAACCTTTGCTTCGCTACATTTCAAGGCTTGTTGAAGAAAAAGAATAGCTTGGGCATATTTGCCTTCTGCTATTAAATTACGGGCTTTTTTTAAGTTTTCCTGATATGACATTGTATCTTTGTGTTGCAAAAATAGAATTATTAGCCATGTTATTAGTAAACGCAGATAAATTCCCTTTGTTTAGAAAGTATGAACATGGAACTACTTATTTTAAAATAATTTCAGCTGATAGCTTTGAAGAACTAAAAATTTTGGGCAATAATTATTCCTTAAAACATTACAAAGCCAACATTTTGCCGGATAGAAATTACATTTCTGATTTAATAAAAAATGAAGGTAATCACTGGGAAATAATTGATGAGCGAGAATTTAACGAAGCCCTTAAAAATTGCGAACAAAACATGCAAAAAGTAGATTGGCTGTAAATTTTATAATTTAGCATCGTGAAAAAAAAAGCCGAAATTGGAACAAACATAAACAAAGCTGCTCAATTTTTAAGCGAAGGCAAACTGGTAGCCATACCCACCGAAACAGTATATGGATTAGCCGCTAATGCTTTAGATGCACAAGCCGTTGTTAAAATTTTTGAGGCTAAAAACCGTCCCTCGTTCGACCCCTTGATTGTTCACACATTTGCCATTGCTGAAGTTGAAAATTTTGTAACACATATTCCGGAAAAAGCTAAAATATTGGCAGAAAAGTTTTGGCCCGGCCCACTTACACTGCTTCTTAAAAAAAAACAAATAATCCCCGACATAGTTACTTCAGGACTAAACAACGTTGGCATAAGAATACCCAAACATCCACTTACGTTAGAACTATTAAAAAAACTAAATTTCCCTTTAGCTGCTCCAAGCGCTAATCCTTTTGGATATGTAAGCCCAACAAATGCACAACATGTTTTTGACCAACTGGGCGAAAAAATTGATTATATTCTTAACGGAGGAGCTTGCACAGTAGGTGTAGAATCAACCATAATCGGTTTTGAAAATAATGTTCCAAACGTTTATCGCCTTGGCGGTCTTACCATAGAAGAAATTGAAAATTGCATTGGTAAAGTCGAAGTAAAATTAAATACTTCATCAAATCCGGTAAGTCCGGGAATGCTTAAAAGCCATTATTCGCCATTAAAGAAATTAATTTACGGCAATTTGGATGAATTAATTGAAAAATATAAGCACAAAAAAATCGGAGTTATTTCTTTTTATAAAAAATATCCTTGTTGCAACATTGTTCTTTCTCCCGAAAAATCATTAAGCATTGCTTCTGAACATTTTTTTGCTGCCATACGGAATATGGATGCCAATCCTGAGGTTGAAATTATTCTTTGCGAAAAGTTTCCTGAAAAAGGCTTAGGACGCGCATTAAACGACCGTCTTAAAAGGGCTGCGGTAAAATAATTAAAGATAATGGCTAAGCTAACTTTTTCAAAACTTCCGTAACATAATCAATCATTGAATCATTAACATCTAAATGCGTGGCAAATCGAACTGCCTGCGGGCCAAAACCTACTGCCTTAATATTTTTTTCTGCCAATTTTTGCAAAAAATCATTCACATTCATTTCAGGCTTTAAGCGAAACACCACAATATTGGTTTCTGCAGGAAATACTTCTGCAACGTAATTCATTTTATTAAGGCTTTCTTCCAAGCGCTTAGCACGAATATGGTCTTCTTTCAATCGCTCAATATGATTATCCAAGGCATAAATTCCGGCAGCTGCTAAATATCCTGCCTGTCGCATACCGCCACCAAAAAGCTTGCGATAACGTTTGGCTGTTTTAATGGTTTCTTTGTCGCCTAAAATAACCGAACCCACCGGTGCTCCCAATCCTTTTGAAAGACAAATAGAAATGGTATCAAATAAACTACCAACTTCTTTTGCACTATATCCTTTATGAATTATGGCATTAAATATTCGAGCGCCATCTAAATGTAATTTTAACTGATGCTTATCACACACATCTTTAATCTGCTGCATTTCTTGTAATTCCCAACAGCGTCCTCCTCCTCTGTTGCAAGTATTTTCAATACAAACCAATTTACTTACCGGATAATGAATATTATCAGGCTGAATATAGTTCAGAACATCCTGTGCAGTAAAAACACCTCTATCACCATAAATTAATCTAACCGAAGCACCTGAATGGAAAGCTATTCCACCTCCTTCATAATTATACACATGAGCAGAAATATCACAAATTACTTCATCTGCAGGCTGCACATGGCATTTTATGGCAATCTGATTAGCCATGGTACCCGATGGACAAAAAAGTCCCGATTCTTTGCCAAACAAAGCAGCCGCTTTTTTTTCTAACTGCAAAACTGTTTCATCCTCTTCAAATACATCATCGCCAACTTTGGCAGCCATCATGGCATCCAGCATGTTGGGGGTTGGTTTGGTAACGGTGTCGCTTCTTAAATCAACAATCATATTTTTAACTTGTTAAATCTTATTCCATTTTATACATTCGTAAAAATATCAAATTAAGTAATGCTACGAAAAACAAGCTTGGTACTTTTAGTTTATAGTACTTTACTATCTTTCGCTCAAAACAAAGAAAAAGTTTGGATTTTTTTTAACGATAAAGCCAATACTTCTTTTAATCCTTATGAATATTTTGATACAAAAGCTTTAGAGCGTAGAATAAAGCATGGAATTAATTTGTACGACTCCAGCGATTTTCCGGTGAATGAGAACTACATTCAACAAATAACAAAATTAGGATTTGAAGAAAAGGTAATATCGCGATGGTTCAATGCTGCCATTGGTTTTGCAGACTATTCTGCAATTGAAAAAATAAAACTATTACCTTTTGTTAAAGAAGTGGTAACATATACATCAAATGCCATATTATCGTCAATTGATGTTGAAACATCGGATAAAAGAGAATTATCTGAAGCAGATAGGCGATTGCTTTTTCAGCAATGTGATAGAATGAATGCGAATTATTTCTGGGAAAATGGCTTTACCGGCAAAGGAATTCGCATTGCCATATTTGATGCAGGATTTCCAAATGTTGACATAAGTCCCGTATTTGAACATATTCGCAAAGCCAATCGCATTATTAAAACCTATGACTTTGTGAGAAAAAATGATTTTGTATATGGCTATGCCGCTCATGGCACTTGTGTTTTATCATGTATTGCAGGGTTATATAATGGGAAAAGATTTGGATTAGCTACCGATGCAGATTTTTTATTGGCACGAACAGAAATAGCTTGGCGCGAACCTTTTTCGGAAGAAGAAAACTGGCTGGCAGCAGCCGAATGGGCTGATAAAAATGGAGCTCATATTATAAACAGTTCGCTCGGATATACTCATCATCGCTATTTTGTGAGCGATATGGATGGTAAAAAAAGTTTTGTGGCACGTGCTGCAAACATGGCAGCATCAAAAGGAATTTTAATTGTAAATGCTGCAGGAAATGAAGGAAACGCAAAATGGAAATACATAGGCACACCTGCCGATGCAGATAGTGTTTTAAGTGTTGGAGCAATTGAACCAACTACTGATAGAAAAGCCGGTTTCAGTTCATTTGGACCAACCGCAGATAAACGTTTAAAACCAAATGTAACGGCTTATGGACATGTAATTGCTGAAGCTAAAAACGGATTTACCAAAATGCAAGGTACTTCTTTTGCATCCCCATTGGTTGCAGGTTTTGCAGCTTGTGCTTTACAGGCCAAACCTAACTTAAAAAACATGGAACTATTTGAAGAAATTCAACGTTCAGCTACGCTTTATCCCTATTTTGACTATGTGCATGGCTATGGAATTCCTCAAGCAAATTATTTTACCAATAATGGAAAACCTGAAACAGAGCCTACTTTTAATGTTATAGATGAGGGACTTTACATAAAAGTTTATTTAAAAAAAGAATTTATGAAAACCTTACCGCAAAAGCCATATATTAGAGAGTACTTTTATTATCATATAGAAAACACCTCCGGATATTTAGAAAAATACGCCGTTCTGAAAGTTGAAAATGAAGAAGTACTTCAGTTATTTAAAAACGATTATGAAAAGGGAAGTACTGCTCGTTTTCATTACAAAGGGTACACATACAGCATTCAGATAAACAACTAAAAATAGCATTATGAAAATTTTAAAATTATTATTCTTATTAAGCATCTTCAATTTAACCATATATGTTAAAGCTCAAACGCCTGTAATTGAAGAAACCGTACCCCACAATATAGAAGAATCTAAAAAGGGTCCCAATCAAAAATCTTTTTTACACGGATTTATTGGATATGGATTAATACTTGGTGGTGGTGAAGGTGCCGGAGGAACAATAAATTATGGGAGATCAGGAGGATGGCATTTCGGTATCAGAAAAAAAAGAAAATTTTCAAATTTCTATTCGGTTGGTTATGATTTTTTTTATTCTATAAATACATTTAGCTTAAAACAAGATTCTTCTAAAGTATTTCCTAATGCAAGTTTACACACTCGCGAACATTTTCGAACCAATGAATTAGGTTTAAGTTTATTCAATCGTTTTAATTTTGGGAAAAGAGGAAACCGCATAGGCAATTTTTTAGATTTTGGAGTTTATGGCACTTGGGTAATAGGAGCCTCACACACTTTTTACGATAAATTTGTTATTGCCAATAGTGCCAACGCAAGTAATATTACAGTTACTAATCGCGGATTAATTTATGTAAGCAATTTTAATTACGGAGCACAAATGCGTATTGGATTTAACCGCTTTATCTTTTTTGGTAATTATCGTATTTCGCAACTATTTAATGGAAAAATTGCTGCTTATCCTGAATTACCAAGATTAATTACCGGCATTCAAATAGGATTACAATAATCATTATAAAATAGCCTCATTAAACCGGAGGCTATTTTATTTATTATGCATCTTTCCCATGACATTGCTTATATTTTTTGCCACTTCCGCAAGGACAAGGGTCGTTTCTGCCAATCTTCTGCTCTACTCTTATCGGCTGTGGCTTTGTTCTTTCTTCTCCATTGGTTGATTGTCCTTGTGCAAATTGAGGCACCTCACTTCTGCTGGTTTGATAATTTACTTTAGGTTGAGGCTTTGACTGTGCTTGCTGTGCTTGTGTTGCCTGCTCCGGATT
>CALKJP010000049.1 GCA_937995645.1 uncultured Bacteroidia bacterium | reverse complement strand
TGATAAACTGGATAAGATGTGGATTGGAACATTGTTGGGCTTAGTAAGTCCGATAACAGTATTAATTTTTTTTTATTTAACTAACTATACACACATAAGTTTTTACAGCTTTTTATCAAAATATATGGAGCATAAAGCTTTAGTGCCATTGTTTAGTTTATGTGTTATTATAAATTTAGGTTTGTTTTATCTTTTTATACAAAAAGATAAATACTATGCAGCAAGAGGAATTATATTTTCTACACTAATTTATACCATTATAGTTTTTGCCTATAAATTAAGTTAAAATATGCGTTACTACATTATAGCCGGAGAAGCATCGGGCGATTTACATGCATCTAACTTAATGAAACATCTTAAACAAAAAGATGCTGATGCCGTATTTCGTTGCTGGGGCGGTGATTTAATGCAGCAGCAGGGAGGAGATATTGTAAAGCACTTTAGAGATTTGGCATTTATGGGTTTTGCAGAAGTTATTACCAATTTGCAAACCATTCTAAAAAATATTGAATTCTGTAAAAAAGACATTCTTAAATACAAACCGGATGTATTGATTTTAGTAGATTATCCGGGATTTAATTTACGCATTGCAAATTTTGCAAAAATAAATGGCTTTAAAGTATTTTATTATATCTCTCCACAAATATGGGCATGGAAAGAAAGCCGCGTACATCAAATTAAACGCAGTGTAGATGCCATGTTTACCATCTTACCATTTGAAGAAAATTTTTATAAAAAATACAATTATCCGGTTTTTTTTGTTGGTCATCCGCTATTAGATGCCATTGCTAACAGAAAGGAAAAATTAAGCTTATCTGATTTCTGTAAAAAACACCAATTACCGGAAAAGCCAATTATTGCTTTACTTCCAGGCAGCAGAAAGCAGGAAATAAAAAAAATGCTTCCTGTTATGTTGGAAACAAGTAAAAATTATCCGGAATATCAGTTTATAGTTGCCGGAGCGCCATCTATATCCTTAGATTTTTACAAAGAAATACTAAATGGAAAACAAATCCCCATTATTTATGGCGCAACCTACGATTTATTGGAGCAATCAAATGCAGCTTTAGTTACATCTGGAACCGCCACGCTTGAAACTGCATTGTTTAACATACCTGAAGTGGTATGCTACACCGGTGGTACTATTTCTTACTATATAGCACGAGCCTTGATAAAAGTAAAATATATATCGTTGGTTAATCTTATAATGGACAAAGAACTTGTTAAAGAATTAATTCAGCACGATTTTAATGTTACAACACTAAATAAAGAATTGAATAAATTATTAAATGATAAAATTTACCGCGAAAATATGCTGCAAGGATTTAAAGAGTTGAAAACTAAACTAGGTGGTGAGGGAGCTTCGCAAAGAGCAGCAGAAAAAATGTACGAATTATTAAAATCCTAAAATGATTTTTTTTAAATCTTTATTCGGTTTTCTTCTATTGTTATCTTTAGCAAAGGCACAGCAAACCAATTATGTAACAATTGGTATAATGTCAGAATTTCCAATTACATCTGTTTGGATTTCAGCAGCACAAGGTAGTTATTTTGTATATGCCGATAACAATAAAATATATACTATTAATGGAAAAGGCTCCATTCACGTATCAAAAGTAGGAGATTCGTTAATGGTAAAAACAAATGGTGAGGTCTTAGCTACTTGTAAAAAAGTGAAAATGCTGGGTAAAGATGCCCCAAACAGCTTTAATATAAAATGCCTGCAACCTGCTTTACCTGAAAGAACTTACGATGATAATTTAGAAATTCGCCCGAATGGAAAAGGTATGAAATTGATAAATCGAGTTAATATTGACCATTATGTAGCAGGAGTAGTAGAAGCCGAAAACGGCATTAGTCAAAATTTTGAATTTTACAAAGCTAAATCAATCATCTGCCGAACTTATGCTTTAAGCAATTTAAAACGACACGAAGCAGAAGGGTATCAATTGTGCGATAAAGTGCATTGTCAGGTGTATAAAGGCAAAAATAAACGAAACGATGATATTATAATGGCAGCAGTTGCAACAACAGGTATTGTAATAGTAGATAGCAATATAAAACTAATTACAGCGGCTTTTCATTCCAATTGTGGAGGACAAACCATGAACTCCGAAGACGTATGGGCATTACCTACTACCTATTTAAAATCAGTAAAAGATACTTTTTGCTTAAACAAACCTCAAGCACGATGGGAAACAACCATAACCAAAAAAGATTGGCTTACTTATTTAACATTAAAACACAATTGCAATTTAACCGACACCTTACATACTGATTGTTATTCCAATTATGAACAACCGTATCGTGAAAGCGATTTAATAATTCACGATATAAAAATTCCTTTTAAAAAATTGCGTACCGATTTTAATTTGCGCTCAGGCTTTTTTTCAATAATTGACATGGGTGATTCAATTAAAATTGTAGGACGTGGATTTGGACATGGCTTAGGACTATGCCAAGAAGGAGCTATGCGCATGTCGGAACTTGGTTATAAATACAACGAAATATTACATTTCTATTATAAAGATGTACATCTGGTAGATTTATCGGTACTTGATTTTTTTAAGGATTAAATTAATTCTCTTTTTGTAATTTAGCTCTTGTATGAGACAACTATTCAGCTTAGCTATATTAATTTGTTTTACTTACATTGCCTATGCACAAAACCGATATACCTATCAAATAGCGGTTTTAAAATATGGCGGTGGAGGCGATTGGTATGCAAATTTATCAACATCTCTCCCAAACCTGATAAAATTTTGCAATAAAAATTTAGGAACGTCTATTAATCCTGAACAAGCAATTGTAGAAGTGGGCAGCAGCGATATTTTCAATTACCCCTTTATTCATATGACAGGTCATGGGAATGTAATTTTTTCACAAAGCGAAGCAGAAAATCTTCGTAATTATCTTATAGCAGGTGGATTCTTACATATTTCCGACAATTATGGAATGGACAAATTTATTCGTCCTCAAATGAAAAAAGTTTTTCCTGAGCTGGATTTTGTTGAACTTCCTTTTAATCATCCCATCTATCATCAAAAATATAGTTTCAAAAACGGACTACCAAAAATACACGAACATGATAATAAACCACCACAAGGTTTTGGATTAATTTATAAAGGTCGTTTAGTAGTTTTTTACGATTATGAATGCGACTTAGGCGATGGTTGGGAAGATGCAGCTGTACACAATAACTCTGAAGAGACACGTACAAAAGCCCTGCAAATGGGAGCCAATATTATTCACTATGTTTTAATGGGCAACGATCCGCTCAACTAATGAGTAATTTTTCTATTTATCAATCAGAAGATTTTATCGCATTGTTTGAGCAATACAAGCATGAAAACCCGGATGCTTTAGCTTTAAAACTTTCATCTTCAAAAATTTCCTTTAATAAAGAATTAATTCAACAAATACAAGGCTGGCAAAAAAGCAAAGAAAAGCTACCCTTGTGGCATAACACATCGGGAATTATTTTTCCTCCAAAAATTAATTTAGAACAGTGTTCCTCTGAAATTACAGCAAAGTATAAAGCTCAATTTTACAAGGGAACAATTGGTATTGATTTAACCGGAGGTTTTGGTGTTGATTGCTATTTTTTCGCAAAACAGTTTGATCAATTTTATTACATAGAACCTAATTCAGAACTATTGCAAATTGTTCAACATAATTTAAAATTACTGGGGGCAAACAATATTATCTTTATTAATAACACAGCAGAAGAATTTTTAAAATCAATTACAGAAAAAGTTGACTTTATTTTTATAGACCCTTCGCGCAGAGATGAACATAACAGAAAACTATATGCTTTTAAAAATACACAACCCAATGTTATTCAACTTTTAGAGATTTTAAAAAAAATAAGCAATAGTTTATTAATTAAAGCTTCACCTATGCTCGATATTAAGCAAGGTATAGCGGAACTTAAGGAGGTTAAAGAAGTAAATGTTATTTCTGTAAATAATGAATGTAAAGAATTGTTGTTTGAACTTCAATTTAACAGCAATCATTCAGAAACAACAATAAAAGCGATTGATCTGAATGAAGATACTATTCAACAATTTACATTTAACTATACTGAAGAGGAAAGTAGCAATATAGAAATAGGAGATATTGAAAAATATATCTATGAACCATCTTCTGCCATCATTAAATCGGGAGCATTTAAAAGCATAGCAAAATTTTATCAATTAAAAAAATTACACCCAAACACCCATTTATATACTTCCGATAAACTGCTTGAAAATTTTCAGGGAAGAATATTTATTACTCAAAATATATGCTCTTATAAAAAGGAAGAAGTTATTAGATATATTCCCAATAACAAAGCCAATATATGTACCCGAAATTTTAAAGACACAACCGATACGGTGAAAAAAAAATTAGGCTTAAAAGACGGAGGTATTAATTACCTTTTTGCTTGCACCGATCTACGAGATAAACCCCGTATTATTATCTGCCAAAAATTAAAATAAAACCTTTTTAAAATAAATTCGTAGTAATTAGCAAATGCGTTTGCAGCTAATAATACTCTACTTTTTAGTTATTCCGGTAATGTATGCTCAAAAACCGGAACAAGGTATAATTTATGAAGATCTATATTTAAAAAATACCGAAATAGCCCGACAAACCTACGATTATGCCAAACGCTATTATTTAACCGAAAAACCAAAAGATAAAAATGCCTTTCACGATTCTTTAATGCGATGGCTGGATAATTTAAAATTTACCTGTGCCGTATTAAGCAATGAACCTAAGCTTAATAAAGAAATAATAAGCATTCACAAAGAATGCATTAAAAAAATTGAAAAAACAGAAGCAAAAGCTAATGAAATTAAAAAAATGGTTTCAGGCGACAGTAAAAATGTACAAATGGAAAAATTAATTTTCTGCACAGAAGAATTAGTTACGGATATTTACTATGCCTACTTAATATATACAAAAGAACCCGTTGAAAGAAAAGGGAAAGCTCCTAAAAACGCTTTAAAAATTGATAGTTTGGAAATATTTAAAACCGATAAAAGCATTTTATTTAATATAATGAAGGAACATATTAGATATAATTCCATTTTATCTATTAACATCCGAGAAACAGAAAAAATGCTCAAAGGTGGCGGATTAACAGCTGAAGAAAAATCCTTAGCCATCGAAGAGCTGGAATTTATGAAACAAGAAAAATATAGAAACGATAGAATTTTATATTTAGTAGTTGAAAAGCTAAACGAAGTTAGAGGGAAAATTATTGAAACAGTTATTGCAAGAAACAACCTTAAAGAAGAGTTTCAAATATTTGATAAAGATGGCGACAATAAAATAAATGTTGATGAGGTATATGCCGCCATTGATGAATTTTTAGATGGCAAAATATCACTTTCGCCACAAATAATATACAGCCTTATTGATTTTTATTTTGACGCAGAATTGTATTAGCAATCTATCTGTTCACTAATTTATCAATTGTTGCAAGTAATTCCGCTTCTAAATTTCCGTACAGTTTGGTATAATCTTTTCTGCTTTTTTCAATGATTTCCTGAGCTTCTTTTTTACCGTAGATATGCGTAATTTCACAACGATGTGTTGAAGTTCCGGGCAAATCTTTATAGGTTAAAAAATAATGTTTTAAACGTTTTACCAATGCCTCCGGGCATTTTTCAATATCATCCCATTGCTGATACACTTCATCGCCTTTTAAAATGGCAATTATTTTATCATCTGCTTCGCCCCCGTCTATCATTCTAAAACCTCCTATGGGTATAGCTTGCACTAAAATATTTCCATGACTGATATTTCGCTCTGTTAAAATACAAATATCCAAGGGGTCATGATCGCCAACAATATTGTTTTTTCCTGTTTTATCCATGCAGTATTGCGCAACTTCTGCATCGCAATATGTTTGTGGAATAAATCCATACAAAGCAGGAACAATGTTGGAAAATTTTTG
>CALKJP010000048.1 GCA_937995645.1 uncultured Bacteroidia bacterium | reverse complement strand
GTTAAAAAAGCAACAAGTTCAAAAAAATCTGCTTTAGAAAAATTCGATGAATTATTAAACAGCGCCCAAATTACACCCGATTTATTCGAAAAATTAGGTAATGGATTGCGTACACTAAACCAAACTACTGAAAAGCTTGCCAATGTTAGCGAAGCTACCATTGCTACCAATAACTATGTAGCAAGCTTCGAAAAAGCATCTGCTAAAGTTAACGAATTTGCTGACTTATATGGAAAATCAGCTCAGCTAATTAATTCTGCAACTGCTGAAACAGCCGATAAGCTTACATCATCTATCAATAAACTTGCCAGTACCTATGAAACAAAAGCACAAATTATTGAAAATTCTTTAAATCAATTTGTTGAACAAGTTAACCTTTCTGGTACTAACCTTTCGCAGGCATATCAACATTTAGCCCAAGTGGTAAACAACGAAGCAGAAGTTTCTAAAAACAATGCTAAATCATACACTGAACAATTACAAATCATGGCCAAAAACTTAACTGCACTCAATGCCATTTATGAACTACAACTTCAAGGCTCAAACGAATATCTGGAAAATAGCAAAAAGCTATTTGCAGGTATGGACGAAATAATGCAAAACATGAAAAACTCTGTAGATGACGTAAAGAAATACAGAGAAGAAATATCTAAACTCGGACAAAATCTTGCCGCCATGAATACCATATATGGCAACATGTTGGCAGCAATGAATTTTAATAAATAGGAGTAGGTATATCAATTTTAATTAAAAGAAAAAGAATATGGGTGCAACCAATTGTCCGGAAACCCCGCGTCAGAAGATGATAGGAATGATGTATTTGTTCCTAACGTGTCTGCTTGCATTAAACGTTTCTAAAGATATATTAAACGCTTTTGCCATTGTTAACGATGGACTTCAAAAAACCAATACAAATTTTACACTACGCAACGGCTTTACTTACGATGCTTTTGCTGTAGCTAAGCAAAACGACCCTCTTAAAGTAGCTCCGTATTACGATGCTGCTATGAAAGCCAAAGAATACTCCGAAGAAATGTTCAAATACCTACAGGAAAAAAAAGTTGAACTTATCATGAAGTGCGACGGCAAAAGCAAAGAAGAAGCCGAAAAAGCAGCAGAAGATCTACTATTGTTCGAAGCTAAAGACCAACGAGATATTCCGCATCACTATATGTTAGGCGAAAGTGTCGATGGTTCTCAAGGCGAAGCAAGAAAAATTAAGGAAAAACTTATCGAATTTAAGAAAAAATTATTAGATTTGTTTAATGATCCCAAAATACAATTACCCGAAAAAGATAAGCTAATAAAAAATTTAGGTAACTTAGGGATCAATACCGACAACAATCCTAATCCACGTCCCGACTATCCCGATGAAAAATATTGGGAAACAGAAAAATTTGCTGAAATACCAGCTATAGCAACCATTACCGTTTTAACACAACTTCAAAATCAGGTTAAAAATGCTGAAGCAACTGTTATTCAAACACTTTTTAGTGCAATTGGAGCTACCGATTTCAAATTCGACACCGTAGCTCCACGTGTTATACCTCGTAGCAATTATCTCATTTCGGGCGATAAGTACGAAGCTGAACTCTTTATTGCTGCATTTAGTTCAACCGACACTATGTCGCAAGTGCTCATTGGTGATGGTTACGATTCCATCAATAACAAACTCACAGGAAATGTTAAAACCCTTAAAATGCAGCGTGGAGTTGCAAAATATGTTGTAGAAGGTGCCGGTGTTGGGACAAGACAATATTCGGCAATTATTCGAGTATTTAATCCTTCTACAGGACAGTACAAAGATGTACCTGTAAAATCAAATGGTAAATATAACATTGAATATACAGTAGCACCACCTATGGCTGTAGTATCACCCACCAAAATGAATGTTTTATACATTGGCGTCGAAAATCCTATCGAAATATCGGTTCCGGGTTTTCGTGACGATCAAATATCTGCAAGCCTGGCAGGTGGAACCATTTATAGAAGTGGTAAAGGAGCATGGATAGCCAAAGTTACAACTCCTGGTAAAACCAACATTTCTGTATCTGTAAAAGACGACAAAGGCCAAACTCGTAGCATGGGTAGTAAGGAATTTCGTGTTAAAAGAATCCCGGACCCAATACCAACCATTGCCGGCAAAAAAGGAGGTTCTATTGCTAAAGGGGTACTACTTGCACAGGCTGGTGTTCAGGCAACACTCGAAGGCTTCGACTTTGACCTTAAATTTAATGTTACCGAATTCACTGTTTCAGCAACAATTAACGGTTTCGTAAAAGATATTCCTACTAAAGGAAATCGATTTACTCCCGAACAAATAGCACTTATTAACCAGGTTCAACGAGGTAAAAAAGTTTATATCGAAGGAGTAAAAGCCGCAGGACCAGATGGAACTGTAAGAAACTTAGGTTCTATTGCATTTAAACTCGAATAAAATGTTTTTAAGAATGTATAATATTAGGTATGTGATTTACGTTAAAGTAAATAAGCTTATGCCTAAAAAACTATAAAACTATGAAAAAGTTACTGTTTCTGGTATTAACATTATTGCTAATAATTCCGCTGTTTGCCCAGCAAAAACAATCAGATGTAATAGATGGAGTATATGTTAAAGAACATGTTCCTGCTCGAAAGCCTGTCCCCTACCATCATTTAAGAGAAGCCGATATGATGTGGGGCAAAAAACTATGGCGTATGCTCGATTTAAGAGAAAAAATTAATCATCCTCTCTATTTCCCTACTAGAAAAATGGACGATCGTTATAGTTTAATAGATCTATTGATTTATGGTGTTGAAAATGAAGGACTGGTTGCATACAGCGATATCGACGACGAATTTACTACACCAATCACCATTGCCCAACTAAACACAGCATTAGGTGGAGGAGTAGATTCCATTCAAGTTGAAAATCCAGAAACAGGTGCACTTGAGCTTAAAGTCGTTCCGAAAGAAAGGAAAACAACAGAAGTTACCCGGTACTTAATGAAAGAATATTGGTACTTTGATAAACAAAGATCCATGCTCGAAGTACGCATTATAGGTATATGTCCTATACGTATGTTTGCTAAAGATGCTGCAATTGGCGAAGAACAAAAAGAAGATAGCGAAGAAAAAGAGCTTCAAATGAAACAAGTTATGTGGGTATATTTCCCCGCAGCCCGTCCACTTTTAGCAAATCACGAAGTTTTTAATCCATACAACGATTCTGAAAGAAGAACGTTTGATGATATTTTTTTCAAACGCCGTTTCAGTAGCTTCATTTATCAGGAAACCAATGTATATGACAATCGCCGAGTTTGGGGATACAAAAAAGGATTAGATGCTATGCTTGAGTCGGAACGAATAAAAGATTTTATTTTCAAATTTGAACACGATTTGTGGGAATATTAATAACTCAAACATTATTACAAAAAGGCTACTTAAATGTAGCCTTTTTAATTTATAAAATTAAGCATTGTAATCTACCACATTTCGTGAACTATGACTTTTAATGATTTGCCACTTTTTTGAAAAATGCAGACTTTTTAAAAACGCAAGAAAATAGTTTTTAATTATCACTTGTATTTTTAAAGTATTTGTTGTTTTGCATAACATTTAATTTATATATATATTTTTTATAATATATCAGTAAGAATAAAAACATCGCCGAATTCGCCCAAAAAAGCTGTTCAAATAGTTGACAATGTGCTATTTGGGAATAAAGTCAAGCAGCGTATGGTTCGCCATGTGTACAATATTGATCAAAAAAAGGATGTAGTAAGCAGAACTGTTTTAAAATTAAATGAAATCCCTGTTTTAATAAAATAACCTATTGAAATATAATTACATATCATATCGTGTGCTGCCTGCATGATTTTGTATATGTTTGTATATCAGCAAATTAAGCATAAAAAGTAACGAAGTTGGGAAGTTGAAAAAATTATTTTCTAACATTTTTAAAAATATATTGCCTCCATTGTGATAGAAATAAAATTTTTATTAAAAGCAGAAGTACTTTTGAATATAAATTACCATAATAAAGTTTAAAAAATTGTTTAAAATTTTTATCCATCATCTTTCGAGTTTTATCCGAATGAGCACTCCCACCTCCATAATGCAAAACCCTACCTTCCGGCACAAAAGCTACTTTATACCCTGCTTTTCTAGCCAACCAACACCATTCCATATCTTCAACATACATCCAAAATGTTTCGGGTAGCGTTTTATCGGGAAAAATAGCTAATAAATTATGGGGAAACATAAAAAAAGCACCCCATACCCAGTCGGGATAGCTACTTGGTTATAATCAAAAAAATTACCATAGAAAATAATCCCTCGTCTTTTTTTATCTAATAATTTAAAAGCTCTTGTAAGTTCTAACAAAGTCCATTTTATTCGTGGAAATCTTGAACATATATTTTGAGCAGAACCATCTAAATTTTCTAATCTACAAGTTGCAATCCCGACATCAGGATGATTCTTTAAAAAATAATATGTTAAACTTATAGCATCATTAAGCAATAGTGTATCGCTATTAAGCAAAAGTATATAATCGCCTTTAGCATGTTTTATTCCATCATTACAACCACGCGAAAAACCTCTGTTTTCGTTATTTTTAACCAAAGTAATATTAGGAAATAGTTCTTTAAATTTATCTGGATTACATTCGGTAGAAGCATTGTCAACCAGTATAATCTCAAAATCAACTTGTTTTGTGTGCTCATAAATAGAGCGTAAGCACTGGCATGTAAGGTCAAAAGTATTATAGTTGAGAATGATAATGGAAATCATGGTTATTTAAGTTTTTTAAACAGCATTAAAATTAATCTATAAATAATAGAAAAGAAAAGTCTAATTTTGTTTTTCTCCCAGTATCTTAAATATTTTAATTGTAAGATAGAAATTTTGAAGGCTTTAAATAGATTATTAGATTTATAGTAAATAAATCTAAGTTCATCTGCATAATACATCAGTTGAGTAAAAAGATTTTTTTTAATTTTACCCTCAAAATATTTAGAAAGGGAAATTAACAGCTGTATCCAATTTAATAAAAGCAAAGAATACTTGTTTTTATCATAAACTAAGGTTGAATAATTACTATTTGAGTGAATTCTGTAAACACCCATTTCTTGGGGGAAGTATTTTATTTTACCCTTTTTTGCTAGATATAGGTTTAAGATATAATCACCAATAGGACTGTTAGGATAATTCTTAAAAACTTCATGTAAAAAAAAATTGTTATCCTGATTATTGCGGAAAACTAAAGATAGTGTCGAAATTTTGTTACTTAAAGCAAGGTCTTGTAAAAAAAAATCTCTTTCTTCATTCCAAGGCCACATTGAATAATTATTTTTTTTTATTTGATCAATCACTTTAACATTATGACAACAAGCTGAATAAATAGAATTTGTTTCTAAAAAATTTATTTGTTTTTGTAGTTTTTTTAAATCTGTCCAGTAATCATCGCCTTCGCATAGTGCCACATATTTTCCTTTGCAAGCAGTAAGTGTAATAATAAAATTATGAACCATACCTATATTTTTTTCCGGAAGAAGCAAGCGAATGATATTTGGATATTTTTTTTGGTATTCCAAACAAATATCACGTGTACGGTCAGTGCTACAGTCCTCTCCAATCACGAGTTCAATAGGAAAATTAGTTTGTTGCATCAAAACTCCTTCAATGGCTTGTGAAATATAGTCTTCGTGATTGTACGTTATCATACAAACCGATACTAATGGTTCTATACCATGCATTTGGTTTATTTCATGTATTTTTATATCATTATGCAACATCATTAGTTGAATTTATTAATAATTTTTCTAGTTTTTTTACCGGATTCCCCACATATATACCCGGTTCATTTATGTCCTTTACAACCACTCCACCCATACCAATGGTTACATTATCGCAAATATTTATTTTTTCTTTTATTGAAGCATTTGTGCCTAAGTTGACATGGTTTCCAATATTACAATTACCACTTATGTTAACACCAGAAGCAGCAGTAAAAAAATGACCTATGATACAATCGTGAGAAATTGTCGTGTTCAAATTTAATATCGAATGTTTGCCTATTTGTATATTGCAAGTTAAAATAGTACCGGCTGTAACTATGCTGCCCTCGCCTATTGTTACCCATTCAGATAAAATAGCATTAGGATGAATAAGAGTTATGTATGTTGTATCATCGGGTAACGATTTTATTATTTTTTCACGTGTATATGAGTCGCCTATTGCTACTACAACATTATAATATTTGGGGTTAAATTCTGAACGGGGTATTATTTCTATTCCCATTAAATGATTTTGAGTTACATATTCATCATCTACCATGAAACAAACTTTATTTTTAATATCTTGTTTACCATACAAAGCAAGTGCTATTAGAAAAGCTTCACGTCCCATTCCTCCAGTACCAAATATGCAAATTTTTTTGTCAAATAAATTGTTTTTCATAATGCAATTATTTTACAAACATTTTCTATAACATTAATAGGTAAATCAGGATAAATAGGCAAACAAAGAACTTCTCTGGTAATCTGCTCGGCTACTTTTAGTTTACCTGATTGTGCCGATTCTAAATTTTTATAGGTAGGAAATTGAGATATTAATGGATAAAAATAACGACGAGCATATATATTGTTGGCTTTCAATTTTTCGTATAGCTCATCGCGATGCATTCCGTATTCTTTTTCATTAACAAAAATAGGAAAATAAGAATAATTATGAAAAGTATCGGGCAGGTCTTCCATAAAACGGATACCCGGGATGGATTTTAAAAGTTCTTTATACAAAGAAGCTCGTTGCTTGCGTTTTTCTATAATAGTATCTATGTATTTAAGCTGAAGTAAACCCATGGCTGCTTGTACTTCGTTCATTTTAGCATTGATTCCCGGAGCAACAACGGTTGTTTCGTTGGCAAAACCAAAGTTTTTTAAATAATCGATTCGTTTTTTTGTTGATTCGTCTTGACTAACAATTGCCCCACCTTCGAACGTATTATATATTTTAGTAGCATGAAAACTTAATATAGAAAGGTCTCCGGCATTTAAAACAGATATATCTTTTTGTTTTACACCAAAAGCATGAGCTGCATCGTATATAACTTTTAAACCATATATGTCTGCTATTTGTTTAATTTTTTCAATATTACAAGGATATCCATAAACATGCACCGGTAATATAGCTGTAGTTTTAGGAGTAATAGCTGCTTCTATTTTTTCGGGGTCTATATTACACGTTTCAGGGTCTATGTCAACAAACACCGGCTTAATATTGTTCCACCACAAGGCATGGGTCGTTGCTACAAAACTGTATGGGGTTGTTATTACCTCGCCAGTTATGCGTAATGCCTGAAGTGCAGTAATTAACGCTAATGTTCCATTTGCAAACAACGATATATACTTCACACCTAAATAATCGCAAAGTGCTTGCTCTAGTTCTTGATGAAATTGTCCATTGTTGGTCAACCATTTAGAATTCCATATTTGTTTCAGGTATTCGTTAAACTCTTCAAGAGGCGGAAGAAATGGTTCTGTTACATAAATTGTTTTATTCCTTTTCATTTATTTATTCGTTATTAAATCTACTGATAGTCTCGCATATTTTATTTACCTCTTCA
>CALKJP010000047.1 GCA_937995645.1 uncultured Bacteroidia bacterium | reverse complement strand
TGAAGAAGCTATAAAAATTATGGCTAAAAGTCAATTAAATCAACAATTAAGCGATGCAGAAATTAAAAACATGGTAGCCTTTTTAAATGCTTTAACAGGCGATATTCCTGATAACTATAAAAAAGCTCCACAGCAATTAGCTTCTAAATAATTTAGTGTTTAAAATTTAGTGTTTAAACACTGTTTTATGGTGTCATTACTCTTAATGAAGTAATGACGCTTTTTTTATTATATAATTACTATTCTCTCAATTTTCCTGCTATATTTTCAGTAAATACTTAAAAGTAAAGACAAAAAGACATGATAAAACTCATGTATAATGTCAAAATTTCTTGATTCAGCTCATTTTTTTTATTTGTATAAAGTTTGACAATTGTGAAGCAATTAAATACCACAATTATGAACTTAAATAACTTTACAATTAAATCGCAGGAAGCTATTCAGCAAGCAATGCAAATAGCTGCACAAAACAGCCAGCAATATATCGAAACAGGACATCTGTTGAAAGGTATATTAAATGTAGATGAAAACGTTACACCTTTTCTATTAAAAAAGCTGAACGTTAATCCACAAATTATTTCTAAAACAGTAGATAGCATTATTAACTCTTATCCGAAGCAACAAGGCGGTCAAGCGTATTTATCGAACAATGCCAATCAGGTATTAATTAAAGCAAATAATTACCTGAGCGAATTTGGGGATGAATATGTTACCATTGAACACTTATTACTAAGCTTATTGAGCGTAAAAGACAGTGTATCGCAAATGCTGAAAGATAGTGGAATTACTGAAAGCGAATTGAAAAAAGCAATCCACGATTTACGCAAAGGATCAAAAGTTACCAGCCACAGCGCTGAAGAAACGTATAATTCCTTAAACAAATATGCTAAAAACTTAAACGATTTAGCACGCAAAGGAAAATTAGATCCGGTTATTGGCCGTGATGAAGAAATTCGAAGAGTGCTTGAAATTTTATCGCGCAGAACAAAAAACAATCCTATTCTGGTAGGTGAACCCGGTGTTGGAAAAACTGCTATTGCCGAAGGTTTAGCACATAGAATTATTAATGGAGACGTGCCTGAAAATTTAAAAACTAAACAAATTTATTCGTTAGATATGGGCGCATTAATTGCAGGTGCTAAGTATAAAGGTGAATTTGAAGAGCGTTTAAAGGCTGTTGTTAAAGAAGTAATTGATTCTGATGGAGAAATTATTCTTTTTATTGATGAAATTCATACCCTTGTAGGGGCCGGTGCTGGAGAGGGAGCTATGGATGCCGCAAACATTTTAAAACCAGCATTAGCACGCGGTGAATTACGTTCCATTGGGGCTACAACCTTAAATGAATTTCAAAAATATTTTGAAAAAGATAAAGCCCTCGAAAGACGTTTCCAAAAAGTAATGGTAGATGAACCATCTGCCGAAGATGCCATTTCAATATTGCGCGGTATTAAAGAAAAATACGAAACTCATCATAAAGTACGTATTAAAGATGAGGCTATTATCAGTGCGGTTGAGCTTTCGCAACGTTATATTACCGATAGATTTTTACCCGATAAAGCCATTGACTTAGTGGATGAAGCAGCATCAAAATTACGTTTGGAGATCAACTCCATGCCGGCAGAATTAGATGAAGTAGAACGTAAAATTCGACAACTGGAAATTGAACGCGAAGCAATTAAACGTGAAAACGATGAAAAAAAATTAGCCGAATTAAATGAGCAAATTGCTAATTTATCTGACGAGCGCAATCGCTTAAAAGCACAATGGCAAAGCGAAAAAGAAGTAGTTGAAAGCATTCAAAAAGCAAAAGCAAAAATTGAAGATTTAAAATTTGAAGCCGAACAAGCAGAGCGTGCAGGTGATTATGGTAAAGTAGCCGAAATTCGTTACGGTAAAATAAAAGAAGTAGAAAACGAGTTAGAAAGCTACAAAGCTAAATTGCGCGAAATGCAAGCTTCAGGACGTCAAATGATAAAGGAAGAAGTAGATGCAGAAGATATTGCCGGAGTAGTTTCAAGATGGACAGGTATTCCTGTAAGCCGCATGCTACAAAGCGAACGTGAAAAGCTTCTTCATTTAGAAGATGAATTACACAAACGTGTAGTGGGGCAAGAAGAAGCCATAGCTGCTATTGCTGATGCGGTTCGCAGAAGTCGTGCAGGATTATCGGATGATAAAAAACCTATTGGTTCTTTTATTTTCTTGGGCACAACCGGTGTGGGTAAAACAGAATTAGCTAAAGCATTGGCAGAATTTTTATTCAACAACGAAAATGCTATGACGCGTATTGATATGAGTGAATATCAGGAACGCCATTCAGTTTCTCGCTTAGTAGGGGCTCCTCCGGGATATGTCGGATACGATGAAGGTGGTCAATTAACTGAAGCAGTAAGAAGAAAACCATACTCTGTTGTGTTATTAGATGAAATTGAAAAAGCACATCCGGATGTTTTTAATATCTTATTGCAAGTATTAGATGACGGGCGCTTAACTGACAATAAAGGTCGCACGGTGAATTTTAAAAACACCATTATCATCATGACATCCAATATGGGTTCGCATATAATTCAAGAAAATTTTGAGAAAATGGAAGAATTCAATAAAGAAATTATTATTGAAGAAACCAAAGCGCAAGTAATGGATTTGCTTAAAAAAACCATTCGTCCTGAATTTTTAAACCGCGTGGATGAAATTATCATGTTCCGTCCGTTAGACAAAAAAGATGTGGAACAAATTATCGAGTTGCAATTAAAGCGTGTACAAAATATGTTATTAGAAAAAGACATAAAACTCGAATACACACCATTTGCTATAGAATGGATTGCAAAGCTCGGTTACGATCCTCAATTTGGAGCTCGCCCGCTAAAACGAGTAATTCAGAAATATATTTTAAATGAATTGTCAAAACAAATTTTAGCCGGCAAAGTCGAAAAAGATGCTGTTATTACACTTGATGTTTTTGATGATACGGTAGTTTTTAGAAATCCCGAAAAAGAGAAAAACAATAAGAAAAAACAGGAAACTGTATAATCTAAAAAGCGGCTGAATCTTCAGCCGCTTTTTTTATTTCAACTTGTCGGAAAATACTTTTTTAAACTTTTCTAATTTAGGCTGTATTACAAATGAACAGTAAGGCTCTGAACCGTTTTGATTATAATAATTTTGATGATAATCTTCTGCAACATAAAATGTTGATGCCGGTGAAATTTCAGTTACTACCGGATTGTCAAATACTTTATTATCATTCAATTCTTTTTTAATTTTTTCTGCTAATTCTTTTTGAGCGTCATTATGATAAAAAATTACAGAACGATATTGTGTGCCAACATCTGCTCCCTGCCTATTTAATGTGGTTGGATCATGTATTTGAAAAAATACTTCCAGTAATTCTCTGTAGGTAATAATTTCTGGATTATATTTTATTTGAATTACTTCTGCATGACCGGTTAATCCGCTGCAAACTTCTCGATATGTCGGGTTTTTAATCTTTCCTCCCATGTAACCGGATTTAACATCCTCTACCCCTTTTAATCGTTGAAAAATAGCTTCAACACACCAAAAACAACCAGCTCCAAATGTTGCAGTTTCCATAGCAATTAAATTTATATTAGTTTGAGATTTAGCATACGTTTTTTCTTTACTTACAGTTTGTCCGCAAGAAAACAAGTAACAACAAAAATTGCTTATTAAAAATAAATGTTTTAACATAGGAATAATAACAGCCGATTTTTTATTTTGTTTGAAGCATTTGAGCTTTATAATACTGCAATAATTTCTTTCCGTTTCGGGTAGATTTTACATACCATTCCAAAGTTTTACTTTCAATTTCTTCGGTTGGCAATTGCCAGTTAAGTGTTGTATCATTCCTCATCTTTAAAGTTAAATAATGTAGCATAATTGCCACAGCAACAGATATATTAAAACTCTCTGTAAAACCATAAATCGGAATTTTTACAAAGCAATCTGCATGTTTAATTACGGTATCTGAAATCCCTTCTTTTTCGGCTCCAAAAAAGAAAGCTGCCTTTTGAGTATAATCAAAATTTTCTAAATAGATGTCATTTTTATGGGGGCTTGTCCCTACAATAGTATAACCTTCAGACTTTAATTTTTGTATGCAATTAAGTGTAGGATTTTCGCCTTCTTCATAATAATGAATATCTGTCCACTTGTTTGCTCCTTTGGCTATACGTTTTTGTATCTTATATTTTTCGTGCACATCAATAATATGTAAATCTTGCATGCCAAAACATTCGCAACTTCTAAGTACTGCATTAACATTATGAGGATGATAAATATTTTCAACAGCTACAGTAAAGTGTCTGGTGCGATTATGCAACACTTTTTCAATAATAGCCTTTCTTTTTTCATTAAGATGACTTCCGATTTTTTCGGTAAGAAATGCAATTTCAAAATTCATTTTTAATTAGAATTTTCAAATCCTTCTGAATTAATCATAGCAGAAGAATTAACAGCATCAATTATTAAATCGGAGCAATTGTTATAGATAATATCGTTCAATTCGAATAATGATGCTAATGCTATTTGGGAATAATTTTGAGAAGCATTTCCAAATCCACCGGTTTTAGTTTGCCATAGTTGATGAATTAAAGAAGGTGAGCCTTCGCATGGCTGAATAAGATCTACTGCCTTAGCAACATTTAAAGCCCCTGCGTGATATACATGAAGTACCAGTAAGCGGAACCATAAATCTGTAGGATTATATTCAATTCCATATTTTCTTACAATCGAATCTGCATAAGGAATACAAATGGTACGAATTAATTTAGCAGCTGCATAAGCAGAGCGATCAAAGTCTTTACGCTCATCAACTTCTTTATCTACTCTAAGTCCCATATTTTTAGCTACTCCTTTCATTAATTGGAAGGGACCTAATGCCCCAACGTTTGAACGTGCAGATTTACCCGGACTTTCAATCAATAAAATTACCTGTGCATAAAATGGATCGGTATTGTTTTTTTCAAATATTTCTATTCCTCTGCTAATTGTTGGTATGGCATTTTTATAATCATAATAATGTCCTTTACCTTCTGTAAAATAAATTTTATCATCTGGTTTTAAACAATATTCGTTTCTTATACTATCTCTAATTCTAATTTTAACACTATCTGATAGGGAATTCCAGTATTTTGTAGAATAGGTTGTAATAATTTTTCTATTCGATGCAATATTTAATACTCCTGAATCTGGCGTTAATTTCATTACATAACGCCAAAATTTTGGTTGAGATAAAGTATCCCATCTTTCCGAATATAAACGATGGTCTTGAATAAAATTAAACGATAGGCTATCGTGCAAACCGTTTACAATAATCTTTTCGAATGGTGCCTGCATAGGCTGGGCTGTGCTTACTTTTGCAAAAAGTAAAAGCATAACTATTACAATATGTCGAAATAAAAAGCTCATGTTTCAAATTTAACGGCACATTTATAGTAAAATTGACATAATTAAAAAGACTTATTAACAAGTATTTTTTAATTACAACTTACGCTGATAAACGAATTTAATTAAAAAGGGTTACAAATTCAATTAAATTTGAACATATTTTAATGTACAATAAATGTACCGTTATTTTATTATTCATAAACCTTACGGAATGCTTTCGCAGTTTACAAAAGAAGGCAACCATGCTACATTGGCTGATTTATTTGATTTTCCAAAAGATGTGTATCCGGTTGGAAGACTTGATTCTGATAGCGAAGGTTTACTGATTATTACTAACGATAAAAACTTAAATTATAAATTACTGAATCCGAAATTTAAACATTATCGTACTTATCTCGCTCAGCTTGATGGCGCTATAAACATCGAAGCTATTGAAAAATTGCAAAAAGGAGTAACTATAAATATTAATGGAAAATTACATAAAACATTGCCTGCAAAAGCCAAAATAATAGATACTCCAAAAGAAATAGAAGACAGAAATCCTCCTGTTAGATTTAGAAAAAATATTCCAACTTCATGGATTGAGTTAAGTTTAACAGAAGGTAAAAATCGTCAGGTACGAAAAATGACTGCTGCTGTGGGTTTCCCTACTCTACGCTTAATTCGCGTAAAAATTGAAAAGTTAAGTTTATTCCCATTAAAATCTGGCGAAGTAAAAGAATTACAGAAAGAAGAAGTTTATCGCTTGTTAGGATTACTATAATAATCCTGCTGATTAACAAACTGATTAAATTTATATTTAATATACATGATAAAATCGTACTGCGAGGTATATTTTAAAAACTCTTCTGAAACATTACAAAAATCAATAAATGCATCAAACTGTTCGTTGCTAAGATTAATAATATTGTAATCTACATATTTTTGAAATAATTCTTTGAGTAATTCTCTTTTACGGTCTTCGTTTTGCAATTCAGCTACTTTTCTTTTAGAACGTTCTCTTTGGCTAAACTGTTGATATAAAAATGTAATTGGACTTAGAGCGGCATCAATTCCACTTATTACATAATCTTTTTTGCTGTATCCTAATCGTTCAATATCCGATAAAATTTTATCTAAATCGCGTGGTGCAAAAACCTCTACCTGCTTTAAGGTTATGGATAATTTCTGTAAAGGAATTTTTATGGTATATTCTTCTTTGTAAACAGAATCTGCAAAAGTTATTTTAATGGTTTGATATCCCATACATCCAATTATAATGGTATCTTTTTTATGAGCATATACAGTAAAGGTTCCATCGGGTTCTCCTAATATTCCATGTTGTGTAGTTTTGTTTACTATCATTAAACTGTAATAGACTGATGGATTATCCGGGTCGTAAACTTTGCCGTTTATTTTAATACGTTCAGACTGTGCATTAGCAAATGCAAATGTAAAAATGGATACTACCAAAAATATGATTGATTTTATTTGCATTTAATCTTTAAAAAATTTAGAAATATTCGGTCTGAAGTATCTTTCGCTTTTCATAATTTTTCCGTCTTCGCGATAAATTGGTTTTCCGTTTTCATCCAGTTTAGACATGTTGCTGTTATGAATCTCCATAAAAATATCGGTAATTTTATCTTGCAAACCATGTTTTAAAATGGTGCCACATAAAATATATAGTTTATCGCCCAGTGCATCGGCAATTTCTATAATATCAGAACGTTCCGAAGCCTGAAGGTATTCTTCATTTTCTTCATGCATGAGTCGGTGTCGTAAACGATATTCTTTTTCATTTAAAGCTCCAACAGGTTGATAATTATTGGAGATTCCAAACGCATCATGAAACTCTTTTACTTTATCAATTACGGTGCTAAAACGAGGAATGTTTGGCTGATAATACATTTTGTAATGCATTATATTGCATTCGCTAAACATTGGACCGGATTTTACAAAGCCTTCACGCTCATAAAAATTGATTGCTTGAAGCTGTGCATGCAAATAAATAGGCTTTTTATAATCTTTTACATCTGCAATTACCGTTTTTAATAAAATTGCTCCCAAACCTTTGTTGCGGAATTCTTTTAATACGGCAAATCGCTCCAGTTTAATACCGTTTTCGGTAAAACGCCAACGGGCAGTTGCAACGGGGTCTTTTCCATAAAATAATAAAAAGTGTGTAGAACTATCTTCAAATTGATCAAATTCTTCTGTTGGATCAACTTTTTGTTCAAGTACAAAAACAAGTTTTCTAATTCCAAATGCTAGAATAGATAGCTCGGGTTGAATGGTAGTAAATTTGTCTATTTGTATCATATCACTTGCAAGTTAAATAAAAAACCGCCCCTAATTTAATAAGGGCGGTAAATCAATTAAATTTTAACAATTATTTAGTTATCGTCATCATCATATTCATAATCATCGTCTTCAAAATCTTCTTCAAAATCATCATCAAATTCTAATTTTAAATCGTTAAACATAAAATCATCATCATCATCAAAAAGGTTATTTTTCCAGTTTTTACTGGCTTTTTTGTTATCCGGCTTTAATTTAACTGGTTTTTTCAGTTCGTCATTTTCAATAATTTTTTTCTTGCCGGAACCCTTAGTCAGATTAGGCTTTTTCATTGAGTAATTTTTTTGTTTTAGTTTTAGAGCTGTTTAGTTGAATTACACTACAATTAAAACAGCTTTTTTTGTTTATAAATTAATTTACTTATACAGCAAATATTATACTTTAGTTTCAATTTTAAAATACTTTTTCGGAGATTTAACACTAAATTTTTTTCATGGCCAAGTATAAAAATCATAAATCGCGCAAAACAGGTTTGCCTCCCGGCACTTTAGTTCATACAGGTGATAAAAAAACAGAGGTCTCAAAAGTTAATCTGTTTTCATATAACGAGCTGGTAATTAGCGAAAAAAACAATGTTAAGATAAAAGATCTTGTAAAAGCAAAGTTCGATGTTACTACCCAAGAATGGATTAATATTCTTGGAGTTCATGATACGAAATTGATTGAAGAAATAGGTCAGGTTTTTAATTTACACCCTTTATTGTTAGAAGATATTGTAAGTGTTCACCAGCGTCCTAAAATTGACGAGTATGAAAACTGCCTGTTTGTAGTGGTTCGCATATTATATTTAGACGATAATTTGCAACTGCAATCAGAACAAGTAAGCTTTGTATTAATGGAAAACACTTTAATTTCTTTTCATGAAAACCATGATGAATGTTTTGAAATTATTAGAGAACGTCTTAGAAAAGCAAAAGGTCGTGTACGTAAAATGGGCGTTGATTATTTGCTTTATGCCTTAATGGATGCTATAGTTGACCACTATTTTGTAATACTTGATAAATACGGTGAAGTTTTAGAACATATTGAAAATGATTTGTTGCAGGATGCAGATGATAAAATTATAAACCGCATTTATAAAATGAAAAGCAATGTATTGCAACTTAGAAAAACCGTTGTGCCTATGCGCGAACTGGTTAATAATTTAATGAAAGGCGGAGTAGATGAAATTAAAGAAATCACGCAACTGTTTATGAAAGATTTATACGACCATATAATTCAGGTATATGATACAACTGAAAATTATCGAGATACACTTTCCGGATTAATGGATATTCACTTATCAGCCTCGAGCAATAAAATGAATAGGATAATGAAAGTGCTTACTATTATATCTACCATATTTATTCCACTAACATTTATAGTAGGTGTTTATGGTATGAACTTTCATTATATGCCCGAACTGGAATGGAAATTCGGTTACTTTGGAATTTGGGCTATAATGCTCATTATTGTTGGCGGAATGATTTACGTTTTCAAGAATAAAAAATGGTTATAAGCTTTTATGAAAAATTCAGTAAGTGTATTCCCCTCTTTGTTCTTACCTCCTATCTCCTATTTTTCATTATTACTAAATGCTGAAAATATAGTAATAGATATTTATGAGCATTACCCTAAGCAAACCTGCAGAAATCGTTGTTTTATATATGCTTCCAATGGGGTTATACCTTTGGTAATTCCGGTACATAAAAACGAACATCATACACCATTTAAAAATATAAAAATTGCCTACGAAATTAATTGGCAAAATACTATGTGGCGAAGCATTGTTTCAGCCTACGGCTCCTCCCCTTTTTTTTCCTTTTATGATTATTTAATAGAACCGGTGTTTAAACAACAACCTGAGTTGCTTTTAAATTATAACACACAACTAACCGAATTAATTCTAATACTTTTAAAACAGCCTAAAAAACTCAACTTTAGTGCTGCTTATATAGAAGAAAATTTTGGGAATGACTATCGAAATAATTTTGGAAAACACTACAGAAATAATTCAATAAAATTTAAAAAATATCATCAGCCATTTGAAGAAAAACATGGCTTTCAGCACGATTTATGTATCTTAGATTTATTATTTAATGAAGGGCCAAATGCTATAAATTATTTGAAATAATTACATACAATTTCCATCCATTTCTACTGTATATGAACCTTCAATATACATGGTTGACATTGGTTTTCCTTTGTATTTATAATAGATGGTATAATTACCGCCCGGTAAATTTAAAGTAGGTGCATTATTAAGTTGCGAGTAAGGGGTATATGGCATCAACATTGTGCCGGCCATAGATTCATAATATACTGAATCAAAATATACTGTTCCATCATATTTTGTTCCAATTGCCCACATAGAAATTTCGTAACGCGCACCATTTGTATCATTCAAAATCATACGAACTCTGCCATTTGATGGTAAAACAACATTATTTTTTTTCTGCTACAGCCTCTTTCTCTAATCTGCCTTTAGCTTAAAGCTGTATGGTATAAGCTCCTTTTTTAGAAAATTTTAAACCGGCATTACTTTCATTAGAAAAAATAGAATCCGTTTCTATTATTTTCCATTCGTATGAAGTAACTTTAAAATTAGTTTTTTAACTAAAACTTATCAATTCCTGAGAAAAAATCTCACTTTTATCTAATTCAATTTCCACTTCATTTTTGCCTTTACATGAAAATAAAACTGTTGTAAGAAATAAGTGAAAGAATGGAAAATTGCTTCATATGAAATGTCTGAATATAATAACAAATGTATTAAATAGGTCTATCTGATTTAATTTAATCAACAATACTTTTTCAAGGCGCATAATTTGCTATTTTTACCGCTCTTAAACATCATACTATGAATTTAGAGTTTAATAAAAACGAAGATAAAATGAAGCTCCTTATATCCAACATGGAGCGCAAACTCGAAAAAATTTACGAAGGCGGTGGTAAAAAACGAATTGAAAAATTACATTCCGAAGGAAAACTTTCTGCCCGCGAACGAATTAAGTATTTGCTGGATAAAGATAGTCAATGCATTGAAATTGGCGCATTTGCCGGTGAAGATATGTATGCCGAGCATGGCGGTTGCCCTGCAGGTGGCGTAGTAGTAATGATTGGTTATGTAAGTGGAAGACAATGTATCGTAGTAGCAAATGATGCTACTGTAAAAGCCGGAGCCTGGTTTCCAATTACAGGAAAAAAGAATTTGCGAGCACAGGAAATAGCTATGGAAAATCGCTTACCAATTATTTATCTGGTTGACAGTGCCGGTGTTTATTTACCTATGCAGGATGAAATTTTTCCCGACAAAGAACACTTTGGACGCATTTTTAGAAACAATGCCATAATGTCGAGCATGGGTATTACCCAAATAGCTGCCGTTATGGGTAGCTGTGTGGCTGGTGGAGCTTATCTTCCAATAATGAGCGATGAGGCTTTAATTGTAGATAAAACCGGAACTATATTCCTGGCAGGTTCCTATTTGGTAAAAGCTGCAATTGGAGAAGATATTGATAATGAAAAATTAGGAGGAGCTACTACACATTGCGAAATTTCGGGAGTTACCGATTATAAATGTAAAGATGATTATGATTGCTTAGATCGCATAAAACGTATAATGAGTAAATTAGGCGATTACGACAAAGCAGGATTTAACCGCGAAGCATCTGCCCCACCAAAGCTGGATGAAAAAGAAATTTTTGGTATATTACCAGAAAGTCGTGAAAAGCCTTACGATATGCGAGAAATCATTAAACGTTTGGTTGATAATTCTGAAATTGACGAATATAAAGAAGGCTACGGACAAACCATTATTTGCGGATATGCGCGCATTGACGGATGGGCAGTTGGAATAGTTGCTAATCAACGAAGCATCGTTAAAAGCAAAAAAGGCGAAATTCAAATGGGAGGAGTTATTTACAACGACTCTGCTGATAAAGCAGCTCGATTTATAATGAACTGCAATCAGAAAAAAATCCCTTTGGTATTTTTACAAGATGTTACCGGATTTATGGTAGGTTCACGTTCGGAACATGCTGGAATTATTAAAGATGGAGCTAAACTGGTAAATGCCATGTCTAACTCGGTAGTTCCTAAATTTACTGTAATTATTGGAAATTCCTATGGAGCAGGTAATTATGCTATGTGCGGAAAAGCCTACGACCCACGTTTAATTGTTGGTTGGCCAACAGCACAAATTGCTGTAATGGGCGGAGCTCAGGCAGCTAAAGTTTTAGTACAAATTGAAGTAGCCTCATTAAAAGCTAAAGGTGAAGAAATTACCCCAGAAAGAGAAGCCGAATTATTTAACAAAATAAAAGACCGATACGATAAGCAAACTACTCCATATTACGCTGCAGCTCGTTTATGGATGGATGCCATTATTAATCCCCTTGAAACACGAAAAGTTATTTCTATGGGAATAGAAATGGCAAACCATGCACCTATAACTAAGCCTTATAATGTTGGAGTTTTACAAACCTAATAATGCATAAATAGCTTTTCATAAAAAAAATAAGCTTCTTTGAAAAAAAATAATCATTAGCGTATAAAAATTCTTTAATTTGGCAGAGAATTTAAAACAGTAAAAACCTAAAAAACAATGACTAAGTTTAATTATTTATTAGCATTAACTATTTCATACGGAGTATTATTAAGCTCTTGCGGTAATGATGAAGCAGAAAATCAAAACAGCACAGAAACCACCAAAGAAGTAGTTGAAGTTGAAACAGCTTTTATTTTACCTTCTCCATTACAGGTAGCTTCTATCTTTAAAAATTCCGGAATGGAATATGTTGCCGGAATAGGTAACGATTTTAAAAACGAAAACAAATATACAAGCAATATTTCAAAATTTATTGCTTTAGGCCTTTATAGTGGCGATTTAGCATATTATTCGTTAAATAAACAAAAGCAGGAAGCGATTAATTGTTTAAACACCATTCGTAAAATTTCAGGAGCAATCGGATTAGAAAGCGTTTTTGGCAATAAAGAATTATTAGAAAGCTTTGAAAAAAATATTGATAACGAAGATTCTTTGGCATATGTAATTGCCGAAATTCAAATGGAATTAGATAGTTATCTTGCAGATAATGAAATGAATCATTTATCGTCTGTAATTTTTGCCGCTGCCTGGATTGAAAGCATGTACCTTGGTTCAAAATCAACAAATGATAAAAACAAACAAGCCATGACCAATCAATTAAGTCAACAGTATTTAATTTTAGGCAATTTAACAAATTCATTGCATAAGGCAGCACAGGTAAATGCGGGTTTTGCTCCATTAGCCAGCGAAATTTCTGCCATTAACGATTTATTCAACTCATTTGAATATCTTAAAAATAAGGATACAGAAGAAGTTACTTCTACCATTACCGATGAAGAACTTGCAAAACTTAAAGCTAAAATTGAAGAAGTAAGAAAAAAATTAGTTGAAGGTGCTATTTCTTAATTTAAAAAACAAAAATATATGTTAAAAAAATCATTAATTACACTGGTATTAGCAGCAATTACACTTTTTTCTATACATGTAAATGCACAATGTAAATCAAGAGAAATAACTAAAGGTTGCAAAAAAAATCTTGAATCTTATAAATATTCAGGAGCCGCTGTAACTGATATTGTTATTGAAAATAAACCCAAAAAATACGATGTAGAATTTACAGCCTATCAAGGTCAAAAATATCGTTTAATATTTTGTTCTTCAGGCAATGTAGATGGTTTACAATTAAATATATTTGATAAACCTAAAACCATAAAATCGAGAAAAAAAGTTTACGATAATTCACAGGGAATTGAAGGAAATTTTTGGGTGTTTGAACCTGCCAAACCCGGTAATTATTTTGTAGAATATGAAGTTCCTGCCGCTAATAACGAAACAACAAATAAACAAGCTTGTGTTGTATTGATTGTAGGTTACCAAAACCAAAAGTAAACTAATAATATTTAATTCTAGTTTTAAAAAGAGAAGTTACAATAGCGACTTCTCTTTTTGTATTTTTGTAAGATACTATAAATCTTAAATAAAAGCCGAATGAATCCAACCCAAAAAGTTATACAAGAAAAAATAAAAGAACTGGAATCTGATAATGCTAAAACCATAATTGCAGCTATTGAAAAATTGCGCGAAATAGGCGATGAAACTGTAATTCCACATATTATACAATTATTAGTAAAACACCCCTTAGAAGATGTAAAAAATGCTGCTTCGCATTTTCTGTTTGATTTAAAAGATCCAAAAGTTTTGCCAACTTTAATAAGCGAAATTCAAAATCCCGATAATAAAGAATTTCAACGCATACTAGTTTCAGCTTGTTGGGAGTCATCTATCAACTGCAGCGCTTACCTCCCTTTTTTTGTTGATTTAGCTATTATTTCAGATTATATGGTTTGCTTAGAATGTTTAACCGTAATTGAAAATATGGTAGGACCATTTGATTTGCAAGAATTAAATGATGCCATAGAAAAAGTAAAAAATGCAACAGATGAAGATGAAGAAGGTAAATACGATCTGCTTAATAGCATCTGGGAAGTGTTGGTTGATATAAGAGCTTCCCTTGATGAAGACAGCTACACTTTTAGTGAAAATTAAATTTATTAAAATCAATAAACCCCAAATTGTCATAAGACTTTTTTCTGCTTCGCAGCAAATAAGATATTGTAATGACTTTTTGAGTGTTTTATAATTTATTTAATTGTATGAAATCCTTTCTAAATCGGGCTTGCTTGTCGGCAAACAGGATTACCCCGGATTCATCTCACATGCCAACACCTTTATCATTAGAATTTTCAAATTTTAATGATAAATCCGGGTTAAATAAAACTAAAACAATATTCACTTTACAAAGCCTTAATGTGTATGTAATTAGTTACTCCTTAACAACCATTTTTTTTTGGGGAGAAAAAATAAAAAAAGGAGAGTAAAAATATTTATTGAGAAGAAATTTGAAGTAAAAAATAAACCACACAAAAAAAGAGGTGCTGTACTTGTTCATCCATTTGATGAAATTCCATGCAGCTGCTGCTAATAATGCATTGATTTGATCTCCGATAAAGCCTTTGAGATAGTTTCTTCCCATTCTGAATCGTTGTTTCAGATGCGAAATAACGGCTTCTATTCCGGCTCGTTT
>CALKJP010000046.1 GCA_937995645.1 uncultured Bacteroidia bacterium | reverse complement strand
ATAAACTGTGGGGCATGCGAACCGGAATGTCCTAATAATGCTATTTATGAAGGGGGTGTAGAATGGCGTTTTTCTGATGGTACTTCTTTAAAAGGTATGTTTACAGGGAAAAGTGGATTAACTGTTGATGCTGATGCACCTCAGGAACCTGTAAAGATGGATACATATTATATAGTTTCCGATAAATGTACTGAATGTGTTGGTTTTCATGATGAACCGCAATGTGCCGCTGTATGCCCTGTTGATTGCTGTGTAGATGATCCTAACTGGCGTGAAAGTAAAGAAGAACTTTTAGCCAAAAAAGAAAGTTTACATTTAGGTTAAAAAATCCTTTCCGGAAGGAAAGGATTTTTTATGAAATAATTATCTGAGCGGCATTATAGACCTGCCTGTTTGACTGAGTAAGTAAGCCATTAATTTGTAATAAAGAAGAGGCGTGTTTTTCTTTAATCTGTCCTTGTTCAAGTGCATTTGCAACATGAGTAATAAAAGTTTCATATTGTTTTTCTAAGTTTTTAATCAGCTCATCAGAAATTCCTGTTTGAGAATTATTACTTTCAATTATTGCAGCTTCAATTTTAAACCAAAAACCGGAATGGTTTTGTTTTATCAAATCGTAATATTCTCTGGCTTTTTGGTTACTGGAAATATATAATTCTTCGGTATTCTCTCTCACACTCCAAATAGTTTTAGCCACAAGACTCATCATCATGCAGGCATGGATTAACTGATGCAAACGTGCAGCGTCTTCTGTTTCAACTTCTTCTTGTTTAAAATGGGTTGCATAAAGGGTAATTTCTTTTTGTAACTGGTTAATTTGTTTTAATTGCTCTTCCGGATTGCTTTTTTCTTTTTTTGCCAATAATTCAATTGGGACCAGATGGTGAGAGGCACTCATCTCTTTACTATCAATTCGTAACACCATCATTCCCAGACGAATAGTTTCATAAAATAAATGCTTGGTTTCTTCTTTCAAGGCTTTTAATGCAGCTTCCGGTAAATCATGCGAAACATTATTAATAAAAATGGTAACCTCATCAGATTTAACCGGAAACATACGCTCGAGCCACATAACCATTATATTGATAAAAGGAAGAAAAATGAGCACTCCCATCACATTAAATAAGGTATGAAAAATGGCAATCCTTACAACATCATTGTTTGAATCCGGCTCTAACCATTCTATTAATTTGAGAAAAAAAGGTAAAATAATAAAAGCGATGATTCCTGTTCCAATATTAAAGATTACATGACTAAATGCAACCTGTTTCTTTATTTGAACTCCTCCAATTACTCCAAGTAAAATAGTTACAGTAGTACCTACATTAGCTCCAATAACCATTGCTGCAGCTTCGCTAAAAAAGATAACATTTGCATTAACGGCTGTTAAAATAATAGCCAGTGTTGCAGAACTTGACTGCATTAATGCAGTAAGCAAAAATCCAAGAATAACATAAAACCAATTGCCGTAATGAGGAAAATCAGCAATATCAATAGAGTTTGCAAATTCTTCTACACTAATCTTCATAAAATCGAGCCCCATGAATAAAAAGCCTAAGGCAACTGATAGTTTACTAAAACCTAAATATCGAGGAAATGAATTTAAAAAAATTAAACCCAGTCCTCCAACTCCAATTAAGGGTAATGAAAATGCTTCAATGTTTAATTTAAAACCAAGTGTTGCTACTATCCAGCCGGTAAATGTTGTTCCAACATTGGTTCCTATAATTACGCCAATAGCATTTTGCATGCTCATTACATCAGCTCCAACAAATGCCAACGTCATGAGCGAAACGGCAGAACTGCTTTGAAGCACAGCAGTAGCAAATATTCCTGAAAATACAGAGCGTATTTTTCCTGTTGTTGTTTTTTTTATAAACCGCTTAAAAGAACGACCGGAAAGCTGCTTAACAGCTTCTTCCAATAGAAACATACCGAACATAAATATTCCCAGTCCGGCTAAAAATTTCCATATATTTAAATGTTGTAACAATGGTTTTGGTTTGCTATAAATTTAACTAACAAAAGATTTATTTTAATATGATAAATATCATTTTTAATAAATTTTAATAAAGGATTTATACATTTGTATAATGATTCGATTAGCCAATTATCATACTCATCCCCAGCATAAAGATTACATGGTTTTTACATTTAAAAATTTTGAGCAGGGTAATTACTTTGAATCACAATTATTAGCACAAAATATTCCCTACGAAAAAGCTATTGATGAAGAAGAAAATGTAATGATGTTCGGAATAAAAACTACTCTTTTTGAAAAGGCTCAAAAAATAAATGCCGATAGTTTTGCAAAATATAAAAAAGCCTTTATCCCTGATAATGCAGTTAGATATACGGTTCTAATCATATTTTTTATATTAATAACTTTAGCACTTACAGGCTATATAAAAACACACTATTTCAATGAATGAGTTTATTGATAAACTCTTAGCACAAATTAAAAAAGGACTTCCGGGAGTAGAAGCTCAGTATAAAATGGCACCCACCCGAAGAATTAAACCTGTTTCAGATTATTTCGAAAAAAAAGAAGCAGCACCCAAAAGCAGTGTACTTATTTTACTATATCCTAAAAACAATTCTATTCATGTTGTTTTAATTGAACGCCCTGTTTACAATGGAACACATAGCGGACAAATTGCTTTTCCGGGAGGTAAAGTAGATGTAAATGACAAATCACCAATGAATACCGCTATTAGAGAAACTTATGAAGAATTAGGAATTCAAATTTCAGAAAATGAGATTTTAGCTGAGTTAACTTCTTTATATATTCCTGCAAGCAATTTTGAAGTTTTTCCGTTTATTGCATGGAAAAATCATGAACCTCAATTTATTCCTAATACAAGAGAAGTGGCTTCTGTTTTGGAAACTCCGGTTAGTATGTTTTTAAATGAAGATTGTATTTATCAGGTAAAAATACCCATCAACACAGAATTAACTTACAATGCTCCTTGTTTTATCATTTCAGGCAAAACAGTTTGGGGGGCAACGGCAATGATTCTAAGCGAATTAAAAGAACTGATTAAATTATCAGGTGCTAAGTTTTACGTATAGCCACAAACAAAAAATAAGAATAATTATGCCGGCTAAAATCATATAGGTGTTACGGTAATATTTGCTCATGTAAGTTGCCATATCTTTTCTATATGCCCAAATCATAACGGCAACAAATACCAATGCAAATAATGCAGCAAAAGTCAATTGCCCTTTAGTAAACGATACCAATAAAACAGATAAATAATTCATGTACAAAAGTACTAAAAAAAAAGCGGGTATTCTCCCACCTTTTTTTAACAATATTAATTTATGAAATGTTTACTTCTTTGTAAACTCTGTTGTTTGATTATCAAAATTCAAATAGTATAGTGATTTATCTAAATTAGTTATATCTACATTTTTACCAAAACCTTTCTTTACTAAATTACCATAACGATCATAAATTTCGTAAGCGGTTTCATCTGTAAAGCTGATTTGCTGCTTACTTTTATCATAATTAAACTCAAGTGCTTTACGGTTATTTTTAAAGGAAGTTTCTGAAGAATAGCGTGGCTTTTTATTTAATCCTACTTGCTTTACTCTGAATTTATTTTCACCACTAATCAAAGCTACATTAAATGTATATTCATTTTCGTTAGCTGTACCTTTACCCTGAACCTCGCCCACAGTAACCCATTTGTTCCACTTATATTGCTCCACAATATATGGTAAAGAACCTTGCTCTCCTTTAGTTTTCCAGTTTAAAAGGCCTTCTGCTGTTACATTAATATCTACCGTTTCAAAAGTTGGGATGGGTTTTAATGCATCTGGATTTAATACTTTAGGTGCGCAACCATCTTTATGTTTAATGGTAATAGAAACATTATCACCGGGTTTTAAATTTCTTTGAGCCAAATCAATTTCAAAAGCGCTGGAGTTAACTTCATCCGTGGTAACTTCTCCATTTACACGCACTTCAAATACACAAAAACCCACCCCCGAACTCGCAAATGAATTTTGTACATACAAATTCTTATTTTGATACTTACCTTCTATTACCAAAGCATTATTTGAGAATACTGCTACCGGTATAAATGAAAGTGCAAATACTAAAAACTTATTCATCCTCAATAATTATTGAAATTCAAATTTACAAATTCATCGCAATTATTTCAAAATTAATCGAATATTTTTTATCAGCATTATGTTAATAAATAAACCAAATAGTTTTGCAAACATTTATCACACTATTAATAAAATCAGATATACAGAACTTATAAACATTCAATTAAACAGGGTAAAATCTATAGGTAAAATTTGTAACTTGCACCTTTAATTAACAAATTAAAATGACAGAGAAATACGAAGCTGTAATTGGTCTTGAAATTCATATTCAGTTAAATACTTTATCTAAAGCTTATTCATCTGATTCTACTGAATTTGGAAATCTTCCCAACACCAATGTAAGCGTAATATCACTTGGGCACCCGGGCACTTTGCCCATGGCTAATAAAAAGGTTATAGAATCGGCTGTTAAACTGGGTCTGGCTTGCAAATGCCACATTACCGAATTTAACGGATATGCACGCAAAAATTATTTCTATGCCGATTTACCTAAAGGTTATCAGATAACACAAGATAAAACCCCCATTTGCACCGGAGGGTATATAACTATAAAAAATAAAGAAGGAAAAGAAAAGCGCATCCATCTTACACGAATCCACATGGAAGAAGATGCCGGAAAAAGTATTCACGATCAAGACCCGTTTGATACTTTAATTGATTTAAACCGTGCAGGAGTTCCGCTTTTGGAAATGGTATCAGAACCTGAAATAAAATCAGGCGAAGAAGCATATCAATATGTTACTGAAGTAAGAAAATTAGTGCGCTACTTAGAAATTTGCGATGGTAATATGGAAGAAGGCAGTATGCGTTGCGATGCCAATATTTCCATAATGCCCAAAGGAAGTAAGGTGTTTGGAACTAAGGTAGAGGTTAAAAATATGAACTCTATCCGCAATGTGCAACGTGCCATAGAATATGAAATAAAACGTCAGGCAGAACTGCTTGAAAGAGGCGAAAAAATAAAACAGGAAACGAGAAGTTTCGATGCAGTTGCTGGAACTACCTTTAGTTTAAGAAGCAAAGAAGGTGCTGACGATTACCGCTATTTTCCTGAACCCGATTTACAACCGGTTATTGTTACGGATGAATATAAGCAAAAAATAAAATCGCTTTTACCTCCCCTACCAGATGAATTATTTAAAAAATATACCGAAGATTATAAACTGAGTTCATATGATGCAGGTGTATTAACCGAATCGAAAGAAATTGCCTTGTATTTTGAAGAGCTCTGCAAACATTGCAGCAATTATAAGGCAGCAGCCAATTGGGTAATGGGCGATATTAAATCGTTTTTGAATGAACGAGCATTACATATCAATAATTTTCCATTAGCTCCAAAAGTTATTGCATCTTTAATCCGTTTAATTGAAGAAGGAAAAGTAAGTCATAGTGCCGCATCGCAAAAAATATTTCCAATATTGATTGAAAATCCTGCGAAATCGCCATTGGAAATTGCACAGGAAAATAACTTAATACAAGAAAGTAATGCCAATTCAATATTACCAATGATTGAAGAGGTTATTGCAAAATATCCTGAAAAAGTTGAAGCATATCGCGCAGGTAAAAAAGGATTATTGGGATTATTTGTTGGAGAAGTAATGAAGCTATCAAAAGGAAAGGCTGATCCTAAAATGACCAATCAGTTAGTGAGAGAGAAATTGGAGAGTTAGTAAGCAGTGGGCAGTAGGCAGTGGGCAAAGAACAAAGAACAAAGACTAAGGGTATTTATGATTTATGAATTTAAATTTAGTGTTTAGAATTTACAATCTTTAAATCTCAAATTTTACAATTAAAAATTAACACAATAAAAAAATGTCAGCAACATTAGAACAAGTAAAAGTAACCGTTGAAACAGCCAAAGAATTAGGTTTATTACCCGAAGAATTTGAAAAAATAAAAGAGATTTTAGGACGTACCCCAAACTTCACCGAATTGAGCATTTACTCAGTAATGTGGAGTGAACATTGTTCATATAAAAACTCAATAGTTTGGCTAAAAAAATTACCAAAAGACGGTCCTCACATGCTTGCAAAAGCAGGTGAAGAAAATGCCGGATTAGTAGATATTGGCGATGGATTAGCCTGCGCATTTAAAATAGAATCACATAATCACCCAAGCGCATTAGAACCCTATCAGGGAGCAGCTACAGGTGTTGGCGGTATTAACCGCGATATATTTACGATGGGCGCTCGTCCAATAGCACAGCTTAATTCCTTACGATTTGGAAATTTAAAATCAGACCGAACCAAATGGTTAATTAAAGGCGTAGTTAAAGGAATTGGCGACTATGGTAATGCCTTTGGAGTACCCACCGTTGGCGGTGAAGTTTTTTTCGATGATTGTTACAACACCAATCCATTAGTAAATGCAATGTCTGCCGGTATTGTAAAAGTAGGCGAAACCGTTTCCGCAATTTCTTATGGCGAAGGAAATCCTGTATTTATAGTAGGTTCTGCAACAGGAAAAGATGGAATACACGGTGCTGCATTTGCATCAAAAGATATTACAGAAGATTCTGCCAACGATTTACCTGCTGTACAAGTGGGCGATCCATTTCAGGAAAAATTATTATTGGAAGCAACTTTAGAAGTAATTAAAACAGGTGCGGTAGTTGGCATGCAGGACATGGGAGCTGCAGGTATTGCTTGCTCTACTTCTGAAATGAGTGCAAAAGGCAAACACGGAATGATTATACATTTAGATAAAGTTCCGGCTCGTCAAGAAGGAATGAAGCCTTACGAATTTTTACTTTCCGAATCGCAAGAACGTATGTTAATTGTTGTGAAAAAAGGACGCGAAGAAGAAGTTAAAAAAGTTTTTGAAAAATGGGATTTAAATTGTTCTCAAATAGGCGAAGTAACCAAAAGCGACCGATTAAAATTTTACATGCATGGCCAATTAGTAGCTGATGTACCGGCCGCATCATTAGTACTTGGCGGTGGAGCTCCTGTATATCACCGAGAATATACAGAACCGGCATATTTTGCAGAAACTAAAAAGTTTAACATTAACCAAGTAAAAGAACCGATTGATTTAAAAGAAGTAGCAAAATTCTTATTAGCGCATCCAAACATTGCTTCTAAAAAATGGGTTTACGAACAATACGACAGCATGGTAGGCACTGTAAATATGAGTACCAATTTTCCAAGCGATGCTGCTTTAATAAATATAAAAGGAACCAACAAAGCCATTGCTTTAACCATAGATTGTAATAGCCGTTACATACATGCCGATCCAGAAACAGGGTGTGCTATTGCTGTTGCAGAAGCTGCAAGAAATATTGTATGTTCCGGTGGTTTACCCAGTGCCATTACCAATTGTTTAAATTTTGGTAATCCATACAACCCAGAAGTTTACTGGCAATTTGTTGGTGCAATAAAAGGTATGGGAAAAGCCTGTACTAAATTTAAAACGCCGGTAACCGGTGGTAATGTAAGTTTTTACAATCAATCATCAAGCGTTGGCAAAGCTGGCGGAAACGTTAGTAATGCGGTATTCCCTACTCCAACTATAGGAATGCTAGGTATATTACCCAATAAGAAAAGCGCTACTACTCTGGCATTTAAAAATGCAGGCGATAAAATATATTTAATTGGTGAACGTGTTGAAGATATTAATTGCTCTGAATATTTATATTCTTATCACGGAGTAAAATTATCTCCGGCTCCTTACTTTGATTTAGATAAAGAATACGATATGCAGCAAATATTAATAAAAGTAATTGAAAAAGGATTAATTCAATCTGCGCACGATGTTTCTGAGGGTGGTGTATTTATTGCATTAGCAGAAGCCGCTATGCCTAATAAACTAGGATTTGATATTTTAACCGATAGCGAAATTCGTCAGGATGCATTTTTATTTGGCGAATCGCAAGGAAGAGTAATTGTTTCAGTATCTAAAAAACATGATGATGCATTTGTTGATATGATGGTGAAATCAAAAATTCCTTTTATCGTGCTCGGTGAAGTTACCAAGAAAGGTAAATTTGTAATTGATGATGAAACCTATATGACTGTTGAAGAAGCTACAAACATTTACGATAATGCACTTGAGAAATTAATTACAGAATAAATATAAAAATCATCATTCCAAAAAAGCCCATTCTTAGGAATGGGCTTTTTTATAAACATCAAATGTAATGGTGCTAATATCTAATAATTCATATCCTTCAGGTATTTCAACACCATCATTTTTATATTTCAAAAAATATTCAT
>CALKJP010000045.1 GCA_937995645.1 uncultured Bacteroidia bacterium | reverse complement strand
ATGCATTCTTTAAAAAATCCCTCCTGGGATAATCCATTTTACATAGTTCCTTCTATCTGTATCATTACATTTATTCTCGAAGTTATTTTACCTAAAAAGAAAAATTACAGCACCCTTGGTCGCAAAGGATTTTTTCTCGATTTGTTTTATGTTTTTTTTATTGATTTTCTGTTAAATATCATTGGTTTTTATGCTATGACCAGCGTAGTAGAATTTATTTTTCGCAAATCGCTTTCAGCTATTGGCATAGATTCAGTTGTAGTTGCCGATATTCATAATTTACCTTTTTTCTTTCAGTTTTTGGTGGCATTTATTTTAGTAGATTTTGTGCAATGGCTGGGGCATTATATGCTGCATCGTTTTAATTTTTTATGGCATTTTCATAAAATACACCATGCACAAGAAGAGCTGGGTTTTGCATCTACGCGGCATTTTCATTGGTTTGAATATTTTGTTTTTAAACCTTTGTTGTATATCCCTTTTAATTTTCTGAATTTTTCAGTAGCAGAATTTGTTGGAATTTACTTATGGTTTGGATTGTTTTTTACCTTTTTTTCGCATTGCAATGTAAAAGTTAACTGGAAATGGTTTAACCTTATTTTTATCAGTCCTGAAACACATTACTGGCACCATGCAAAAAATATTCCTCACAAGTTTGGAGTAAATTACGCATCCACTTTAACCCTGTGGGATCATTTATTTGGCTTCTTTTATTATCCGAAAGATAAAGAACCTATACTTGGAGTGCCCGACCAAAAAGAAATTCCCACATCATTTCTAGGGCAAATGATACATCCGTTTAAAGAACTTTTTACAAAGAAAAAAGAAAATAATCAAATGCTTATAGATCAACCTATTCAGGTTGTAAAATCAGATACTACAAAGCAAAAAGTTTGGAAGAAAAAGAAAAAATAAATGGGTAGAATTTTAGCAATAGATTATGGAGAAAAACGCTGCGGAATAGCTGTTACCGACCCGCTTAAAATAATAGCTAATGCCTTGCAAACAGTTGAAACAAAAGAGCTCTTAACTTTTTTGAAAAATTATTTTCAGAAAGAATCAGTAGAAACTGTAGTAGTAGGAGAGCCTAAACGCATGAGCAATGAACCATCTTCCATAGCACCTAAAATCGAAAAGTTTATCAGCGATTTTAAAAAACGCTATCCCGAAATAAAAGTAGAAAGGATAGATGAACGCTTTACCTCTAAAATAGCCTTTCAAACCATGATAGATTCCGGCTTAAAAAAGAAAGACCGCCAAAATAAAGCCTTGCTTGATACCATAAGCGCAACCATTATTCTTCAATCCTACCTCGAATCGAAGAGTTTTTAAATACTCCTCTTGAAAGGGGTTATAGGTGTATTAGGCCTTTTTGCATAAAATACTTCTAAAATAATTAAATTTGCATATTTTTAAATTAAACCCATGATATTACCCATTGTAGCATACGGAGACGATGTGCTGAAAAAGAAAGCAGAAGAAATTACACCCGATTATCCGGAATTAAAACAATTGATTGCCGACATGTTTGAAACCATGTACCATGCTAAAGGAGTTGGTTTGGCTGCTCCGCAAATTGGTAAGTCAATTCGTTTGTTTATTATAGATGCATCGCCATTTGCTGATGATGATGAAGAAGATTTGTCGCATCTGGAAGATTTTAAAAAAGTATTTATAAATGCTGAAATAATTGAAGAAGAAGGCAAGGAATGGGCATTTAACGAAGGTTGTTTAAGCATTCCCGGTATTCGCGAAGATGTGTACAGAAAGCCAAATATTTTATTGCGCTATCAAGACGAAAACTTTAATACCTATGAAGAGCCTTTTGAAGGAATTGCTGCACGAATTATTCAGCATGAATACGATCATATTGAAGGAATATTGTTTGTAGAGCATTTAAATCCATTAAAGCGCAGATTACTAAAAAATAAACTTAGTAATATTTCTAAAGGCGAAGTTAAAGTAGATTATAAAATGCGTTTTCCAAATAAAAAAAGATAAATGATATGAGAATAATTATTGTTGCAACATTAATTCTAATTTTTTATTCATGTAAAAATGAAACTAAAAAAATTGATATAGCCGATTCAAAAGAATCACTCTTAAATCAAGTTGATTCAATTGAAAAATTACTTTTTAGTTATGAAGCAGGTAGTTTAGCAAGCAATCAGGCAGCTGCTAAAATTGTAAAATTATACAATCAGCTTGCTACCGATTTTCCAGACGATCCCAAAGCTCCTGAATACCTCTTTAAAGCCGGTGAAGTATCAATGGGTATTAATATGGATTTTGATGCCATTGGCTATTTTCAACGTATAGAAAGAGATTATCCAAATTTTAATAAATCTCCTCATGCCTTGTTTTTACAAGCATTTATATGGGATAATAAATTAAATGATGATGCGAAAGCTGAATTTATTTACAAAAAGTTTTTGGAAAAATATCCTCAGCACGAAATGGCAAAAGATGCTCAGTTTTCTTTAGAGAACTTGGGTAAAAGCGATGATGAATTAATAAAAGAATTTGAGCAAAAACAAAAACAGCAAGGCGTTTAGAATACATGAAGGGAACAGTAATAAAGTCAACAGGAAGTTGGTATCAGGTGCTTGCTGAAAATAAACAGGTATATGAATGTCGCTTAAAAGGCAGCTTTCGTTTAAAAGAACAAAAAAATACCAATCCCATTACGGTTGGTGATCATGTTGAAATTGAAATAGAAGACAACACACAAAATGCAGTTATTTCAAAACTGGAAGAACGTAAAAATTATATTATTCGCAAATCAACCAATCTTTCCAAGCAAACACATATTATAGCATCAAATCTTGACCAAGCTATTTTGGTTGTAACCTTAGCATATCCAAGAACATCAACCGGTTTTATCGATCGTTTTTTAGTTACAGCCGAAGCATACAGTATTCCTGTAATTATAGTATTTAATAAAGCAGATATGTATGAAGGGGCTGCCCTAGAAGTAGTAAATAAATTAGCAGCGATATATCAAAAAGCTGGATATAAAACAGTACTTACTTCTGCTATTAAAAATAAAGGCATTGATGAATTAAAATTATTAATGATAGATAAAGTTTCATTAATATCCGGCCATTCCGGAGTTGGTAAGTCCACTTTAATTAATGCTCTTGAACCTTCTTTAAATCTAAAGGTTTCAGAAATTTCAGAAACACATGAAAAAGGAATGCATACCACCACTTTTGCAGAAATGTTTCCCCTTACTTTCGGAGGTTTTATTATAGATACACCGGGCATAAAGGAATTTGGAATGGTAGATATAAAACCCGAAGAGCTTGGTCATTTTTTCCCTGAGATTCGCGAATTGATGCAACATTGCAAGTATAATAATTGTCTGCATCAAAATGAGCCGGGATGTGCCGTGCGTAATGCAGTTGAAGAAAATTTATTTGATAAAGAACGCTATATTAATTATCTGAATATCTTAAACAGCGAAGAATTAAAAAAGAAGCATTACGAATAATTTAATTATGCGAGTTGTCATTCAGCGAGTAACAGAAGCATCAGTAAAAATTAATAATCAAATATGCGCAAGTATCAATAAAGGTCTTTTGATTTTAGTGGGAATAGAAAATGCCGATAACGATGAAGATATTGTTTGGCTAAGCAGTAAAATTGTTAATATGAGAATATTTCCCGATGCTGCCGGAGTAATGAATGTTTCTGCTAAAGATAGCAATGCCGATATTTTAGTAGTTAGTCAGTTTACACTACATGCATCTACCAAAAAAGGGAATCGCCCCTCTTACATTAAAGCTGCCAAACCTGATATTGCCATACCTTTATATGAAAAATTTATAAAACAATTAGAAATAGATTTAGGAAAGAAAATTCAAACCGGAATATTTGGTGCCGATATGAAAGTAGCATTGATTAATGACGGTCCGGTTACAATTATCATAGATACAAAAAATAAAGAGTAAATTTTTACCTTTACAAAAAATACAAAATGGGAGAACAAAAAGTAGTTATATTAAATGCACATCAGATTGAGCAAAAGATAAAACGTATTGCTTATCAGATTTATGAAAATAATGTGCACGAAAGCGAATTAATTATTGCAGGGATTGCTCCAAACGGTTCTTTGTTTGCCGAAAAACTTGCAATATTATTAAAGCAAATTTCACCTATTAAAATTACAGTTACCACAATTAAGATGAATAAAAAAAATCCGCTTGAAAATAATATTGAAGTTAGTATTCACCCTGATGCATGGACGAACAAATCTATTATTATTGTTGATGATGTTTTAAATTCAGGAAAAACACTGGTGTATGCTGTGCATCATTTTTTAAATAAGCCCGTAAAAAATATACAAACAGCTGTTTTGGTTGACAGAAGTCACAAACAATTTCCTGTAAATGCAAATTATGTCGGATTAAGCCTTGCCACAACTCTTCAAGAACATGTTGAAGTTGTTTTTAATGGCGATGGAAATGATGTGGCTTATTTAATTTAAAAAGAAATTTATTCCAATATTAAATCGTGCTACTTAAACGAAAGTTCGCGTAATATTTGTTCTTTTTTAGCAATGGTGTATTCGTATCCCATTTCATAAATTTCTTTAGCATGGTTTAAGTCGAATATGCCGTAATTTTTTTTATACATTGGTTCTAAAACAATGTCTGAAATAGCAATAGATTCTTTAATATTGTTATTTGTGATAATGTCAAAGTTACGTTCTATTGTCTTTAATAAGCCGTCAATTTTTTCATCTTTAAAAATACTGTTTACATTTACCGAAATAATTTTATTGCAATACCGTTTTAAACATTGTGCAGGTAAATTATTTAATAAGCCTCCATCCACTAAAAGTCGTCCTTCAAATTCTACAGGATCAAACATAAGCGGTATTGATGCCGATGCAATAACAGCTTTAATTAATTCACCTTTGTTAAATATCATTGTTTCAACATTGATTATATCCGTAGCTTCTATGATTAATGGAATTTTTAATTTCTCAAACGAATTTTCTTTAAGGTACTTTTTATAAATTTTTTCCGCTTTATCCATTTTTAATAAGCCTTTCCAGCTAAAAGCAGGGCTTACCATACCTAAAATTCCATGCTCTGATAATATTTTTAATGTTTCTTCGGGTGAGTAACCATAACAATAAAATGCTCCGCCAATAGCACCGGCACTTACGCCTGATATCATATGTGGTTGTATACCAATTTCTTCCAGAGCTTTTAAAACTCCTAAATGAGCAAACCCTCTTGCTCCACCACCGGATAATGCTATTCCTATTTTCATATTTTTAAATTTGATATTGATTGAAATTAGTTGTGGATTAGAAAATTACAGATTACAGATTTAAAAATTCTAAGCACTAAATTCTAAATGTCTTTTTTCATTGTTCTATTATCTTTAGACTTTCTTTGCTAATGGCCAACTATTTTCTCTTTCTGTCTTATTTTTATTAAACCATTAAGGTATTAAGATGATTAAGATATTATTTGCCTACTACTTACTGCCAACTGCATATTGACTTCTGTTTTTCGACTTATGACTAACGCCTTAAACCTAATCTACTAATGGCTAATGGCTGTTGGCTATTTACTCATCATCACATCATCAAATCCTCAAATCAACTAATGGCTATTGGCTAATAACTAATAACTAATAACTAATAACTAGTAACTAACTTATATTTCATTAAACCGAAATGTTTCTTTTAATCGTACTCCTTTTTCGGTGTGTTGTACCGTGCAACATTCGTTTACCGCATCGTGTTCAAAAAATAAAATGTAATTATTGTCGGCAGCTTCGGTTAAAAACTTTCCTTTTTCTTCCAACGTAATTAATGGACGAGTATCATAACCCATTACATAAGCTAATGGAATATGCCCGACTGATGGCAATAAGTCGGCCATAAATACGATTTTTTTGTCTTTGTAATTTAATACAGGCA
>CALKJP010000044.1 GCA_937995645.1 uncultured Bacteroidia bacterium | reverse complement strand
TTTAATAATACCATGTTTGTTGCTCAAAAAGTGAAAGATGCCATTGCTGATTATTTCAGAGAAACAACAGGTAAAAGGCCATCTATTGATAAGTTTGATCCGGATATACAAATTCAGGTGCATATCAGTAAGGATAAATGTACCTTATCGCTTGATTCGTCAGGTATTCCATTGTATAAAAGAGGATATCGTAAAGATACGGGCGAAGCTCCCATTAATGAAGTTTTAGCTGCAGGGATAGTTTTATTATCAAAATGGGATACAGATAAAACATTGGTTGACCCAATGTGTGGTTCTGGAACTATTTTGATTGAAGCTGCTATGTATGCTTTAAATATAGCACCGGGTAAATTCAGAAAGTTTTTTGCTTTTCAACGCTGGAAAGATTATGATGAAGTGCTTTGGAATAAAATTAAAACAGATGCAATTGACAGCGAAAAGAAAAAGAAATTAAAAATTATTGGCTGCGACCAATCGCAAAAAGTTTTATTTGCTGCTATTGAAAATTTGGAAGCCTGCGGATTAGATGATATCATCGAATTAAATAAAAAAGAAATGCATGAATTTATACCTCCTTTAGGTGGTGGTTGGCTAATCAGCAATCCACCTTATGGAGAAAGAATGGGTTTGACCGAACGTATTGAAATGCTTTATAAAACTATTGGTGATACCTTGAAGAAAAAATATGCAGGTTATGAAGCATGGATTATATCATCCAATATAGAAGCAGTAAAAAAAATCGGTTTATCGGCATCGCGAAAAATCACTTTGTTTAACGGACCTTTAGAGTGTAAGCTAATGCGCTATGAGCTTTATGAAGGTACTAAGAAAAGGCATAAGATGTAAGTCGTCAGTCGTCAGTATGCATTATGCAGTTGGCAAAGATGATTAAAGACAAAGGGAACAAAGACATTTTTAAATTTGATGATTTGGAGATTTGATGATGGGGCTAGTTTAGAATTTAGATCTTAGAATTTAGATATTAGAATTTTGAAATTTCTAAGATGTAATTTGCAATTTTTTAATTCAGCAGCAAATCTCCATTAATTTCTAACAGTTTCAACCAATAATTAATAACTAATCTCCAATTACCAAATCCTCAATTATAAACTCTTATTCTACCGGAAGCGTAGTAGTATTTCTTGTAGTAGGGTTCGTCCAGATTGCTGATGATAACCCCTAATTTGGTTGATGCATGCACAAAATATCCATCCTTTAAATATAGACCAACATGTGAGATTCGGTTTCCTCTTATTTTAAAAAAAACTAAATCACCTTCCATTAATTCTGATTTACCTATACTGTCAACCACATGGAAAATATCTTTCGAGCTGCCTTCTAATTTTACACTATAAGTAGCTGCGCATAATTTTTTTACCAGGCCGGAGCAATCAATGCCTTTTGATGTGTTGCCGGCATACTTATATCGAGTTTTGTTCCATTTTTTTATTTCTTCATATAGTGGAAGATAGCTGCACGAATCGGGCTGTATGCATAAATCGAGAAAAAAATCGGAATTGATTTCTTCTGAAATTACCGCAGCAGAATCTATTTGCGAAAATGCAGTTTGAAAAGTAAAAATACATGTTATAACAATGATTAAACTTTTCACTTCTTTTCTAAAATAATAAATAACTCACGCTCTTTTCTTGGTTCAATAGAATTATAGCATGTTTCCATTGTTTTTATATTGAAATAAGGCGAAAATAATTTTTCATATTCTTCTTTAAAACCGCCAAAAGGAGGATGGTCTTTGTTGAGTTCGCAATTAAATAACAGTCCTGCTAATTTGCCTTTTGGAGCCAATATTTCATACATTTTTTGCACATATTTTTCTCTCATTGCAGGATTTAGTGCACAGAAAAATGTTTGTTCAATGATTAAATCCCATGTTTGATTTAATTCAAAAAAATCGGCAAGTATAATATGGCTTTCGGGAAAATCGGGTACACGTTTTTTAAATGATTTTATAGCTTCGGGAGCTATATCAACAATAAAAACATTTTTAAATCCTTGTTTAAACAAATATTCAGCTTCATAAGCATTGCCGCATCCGGGGATTAATATGCGTTGTTCTTTATTGCTAAGCTGGTCGAAATAAGTTTTTAAGGGAGTTGAAACTGCTCCAATATCCCAACCTGTTTCATTTTGTATATATCGTTTATTCCAGTAGTCTTTATCGAGATTTATCATTATTTTGATTTGATTAATGATTTTTGCATCGGGTTGTTTTCATTGCCTTCGCCACGTCCTACTGTTTTAGCTTTGTATAAATCGAATTTACCAGGAATGATTTCTTTTGGCCAGATATTATTTGTCTCATCAATATCAGCTGTTTCGCGATGAGGGTCAATTACAATAGAGGCTACTTCTTTATCTTTCGAAAATGTTTTTACTACATAGTTTTCATTTTTTCGCCATATATAAGCATTAATATATTCTACTTCACTGGTGCCATCTTTGTAATTCCATTGAATAATGATTGGCATTACTAATCCTCCCTTATTACTAAAGTGTAATTCGTAATAAATTTTATTTTCAAATTTTTTCATTTCTTCTGTATCAGGGCTTTCCAAATTGGCAAATTCGTTGCGAACAAAAAAACTTGCAGTATCACGTATCGGTTGGTAGTAATAATAAAAGTCGCGAAGAGTTGTGTCGTTATCAACTAAAAACTTCATTCCACTTTGTTTATTTCTAATTTTAGTGATGTGTTCAAATTCTTCATCCATTGAGCTTCTTCTTCCTCTAAATCGAATGGTATCCATTTTAACAGGAATTGTTTCTGCGGCTTTTACAGTAAATGCTTTAACACTATCTAATGAAATATCTACCGGTTCAATATCATAAAACCAGCCTCTCCAAAACCAGTCTAAATCAATGCCTGATGCATCTTCCATAGTACGAAAAAAATCGGCTGGTGAAGGGTGTTTAAATGCCCAGCGTTTACAATATTCTTTAAATGCGTAGTCAAATAATTCGCGTCCCATAATGGTTTCGCGTAAAATGTTTAAAGCAGTTGCAGGCTTTCCGTATGCATTATTTCCAAATTGAACAATGTTTTCGCTATTGGTCATAATAGGTTCCAGCTGATTTTTAGGCATGCGCATATAATCTACTATCTTATGAGCAGGTCCTCTGCGTGATGGATAATTATTATCAAATTCTTGTTCGGCCAAAAACTGAACGAAGGTATTTAAACCTTCGTCCATCCAGCTCCACTGGCGTTCATCGCTGTTAATAATCATAGGAAAGAAGTTGTGCCCTACTTCGTGAATAATTACTTCAATCATTCCGTGTTTGGTGCGTGCACTGTATGTGCCGTCTGGTTCTGTTCTTCCATAGTTAAAACAAATCATTGGGTATTCCATTCCATTGGCAGCCTCAACACTAATTGCAACAGGGTATGGATATGGAATGGTAAATTTTGAATACACTCTTAAAGTATGCGCAACTACTTTGGTTGAATATTTACTGTAAAGTGCATAGGCTTCTTTAGGGTAGTAACTCATGCACATCACATTTTTTCCTTCTATATTTTGTGCCATTGCATCCCAAACGAATTTACGAGAGCTGCCCCATGCAAAATCGCGCACATTCTCTGCTTTATATTTCCATGTTTTATAATTGTTTTTATCAGGATTTTTTTCTTTTTGTTTGGCCTCATCCAATGTTACAACTTCAATTGGGGACTTAGCTTTTTGAGCTTGTTTCCATCTATTTAGTTGAGCCGGAGTTAACACTTCTGCAATGTTTTGACAAGTTCCTGTACTTGCTACTACATGGTCGGCAGGTACTTTCATGCTTACTTCAAAATTTCCAAAAACAAGAGCAAATTCTCCTCTGCCGGTAAATTGTTTATTATTCCAACCTTGATAATCACTATAAACACACATACGTGGATACCATTGTGTAACTGTAAATACATGATTTCCATCTTCCGGAAAATATTCATAACCACCTCTACCGCCAAGTTTGGTTCGCTCTATCATTTTGTAATTCCACTTAACTTTAAAAATATATTTCTGTTTTGGTTGTAATGGTTTTGGTAAATCAACACGCATCATGGTTTGATTTATTGTATATGGTAAACTCTTGCCCGAAGCGTCTGTTACGCTGATAATGTTTACTCCTAATCCTTCTTTATTTTTTCTAACCTCAATGCTGTTTAGTGCCTGAGTTGTGTATGGTACTGTTAATTTACTTTCATCAAAATGGTTGGCATCTGCATTTGGTTGGTGTTGATTTTCATCCAGCTGAAGCCATAGATAATTTAATATATCCGGAGAATTGTTGTAATAAGTAATTATTTCTTCGCCATGTATGCGTAAATCTTTTTCATCTAACACAGCGTTGATTTTATAATCGGCTCTTTGTTGCCAATACTGATGACCGGGAGCTCCTGATGCTGTGCGATAGGTATTGGCATCGGGCAAAATAGTTCCTAATTGTTCAAATTTATTTCCATGATTAGAGCTTGGATTATTTTGAATATTTTGCGCTGTAATTAATGCTGAATATAATACAATTAAGCCAAAAGTTAAAATTAATCGGAAAGGTTGTTGCATGGTTGATTAGTGTAATATTAAAGCATTTAAACGTTCTGCTGTTATAATTAAAGCAATTCCAAAAACTGCCGAAGAAATAAAAAAGTTTTTATCTCTTTCTGCAATT
>CALKJP010000043.1 GCA_937995645.1 uncultured Bacteroidia bacterium | reverse complement strand
ATACGAGTGATGAAAATAAAACTTAAAAATCCTAAAACAGATAATATGCTCAAAATGGTCTTTTCATCAAAATAATTGGCATCAATTTTATTTAAGATAAAAATTAATAAACCTGAAATAATTCCGGCAATACTATAGGTTGCAAAACTTAATGAAATAGCTTCGGTATGCTGCTCTTGTGGCGAATTGCGAAGTATAAAGGGTAGGGCAGTAACTTGAAAGCATAAAAAAGAAATTCCCCACATGCCTTGTGCTACATATAAAAGCCAATTGATATGATAGTAAATAGCATATATAATTAATAATGAAAATACAGGAACGGTAATGCTTCCATAGATTAATACAGGTTTTATTTTTCTTCCTTTTATATATAATCCAAGTGGAAATGCCAATACTAATACACCTAAAAAACGGAGGGAAAGAAATCCTGCACTTTCATAATCTTCATAGCCGCATTTTTTCATATAAATGAGTAATATCATCAAAAAGGCAGTATTAATCATTTGAATCATTAATTCACCTGCAATAAATAAAAGTATGTGTGGCTGAAGTTTGGCGTAACTTCGCAGTATATTAAGCATGTATGATGGATTGTATGTAGGGTATAACTTTATTTATTTCATCGGGTTTAAACCATTTAATATCTTTTTCTCTTCTAAACCATGTTAACTGGCGTTTGGCAAATCTTCTGGTATTTTGTTTAATAGATTCTTTAGCAACTTCTAAGGTATATTTGCCGTCAAAGTAATTAAACAATTCTCTGTATCCAACAGTTTGCAGGGCATTATGGTTTTTAAAAGGCAAAAGATTTTTAGCTTCTTCAACTAATCCTTGTTTAAACATTAAATCTACTCGCTTATTTATTCGTTCGTATAATTTCTCTCTTGGCCAATCAATAGCTATTTTTATGATTTCAAAATTTCTTTGTTTTTTTTCTCCGCTACGCAGTTGCGAATATGGAACACCAGTAATTATGCATACTTCTATTGCCCGCATTAAACGATGTGGATTTTGTAAATCTACAATTGCATAATATTCAGGGTCGAGTAGTTGAAGTTTTTTTTGCAGTGCTTCTATTCCTTTTTCATTCAATAAATTTTCCAGCTTACATCTTAAGTTTTCATTTTGATGGGGTAATTCATCTAATCCATAGCACAAAGCATTTACATACATGCCTGAACCACCGCAAACAATAGCGATATTATTTTTAGCAAAAATTGTTTCCAAAATTTTTAAGGCATCTTTTTCAAACATTCCGGCATTGTAATGTTCGTGTATTGAAATATGCCCCAAAAAATGATGAGGAACTCCTTGTAACTCTTCATCAGTTGGCCGGGCTGTTCCAATTTGCATTTCTTTAAAAAACTGTCGCGAATCGGCCGAAATAACTTCGGTATTAAATTTTTTAGCCAACTCTATAGATAGTACAGTTTTGCCCGAAGCAGTTGGTCCGGTTACAATAATCAGATATTTTTTTTGTTGGCTCATCTTTACAAACCTACTAAAATTTTAATCTGCATTAAATCGTTTTTTAAGTTTTAGAAGATTATTTGATAACTTTACTACATGCTAAAAAACATCATTTTTATACTTATTGTATCAGCTAATTGCTTATTTGCACAACATGACCATAAATTACAGCACTATTTAAACAAGCTCGAAAAAGATCCTGATTTAAAAAATGCTTCCATTACTTTTCATGCAGTACACTTATCAAATGGAAAGGTAATAGCATCCTTAAACGAAGAAAAATCTTTAATTCCTGCATCTGTTACAAAATTATTTTCTACGGCATCGGCTCTTTCAATTTTAGGGAAAGACAAGACATTTAAAACCCTTTTAGAATATGACGGAAGCATTGACAGCAATGGTGTTTTATATGGAAATATTTACATAAAAGGCGGAGGCGACCCTACTTTAGGGTCGCCTTTATATAATCAAGAAAATCCTTTGCAGTTTATACAAAATTGGGTGAGTGTAATTAAAAATAAATTCGGCATTAAAGAAATGAAAGGAACTGTAATTGCTGATATTTCTATTTTTGATAATAATATACCCGGTGGCTGGGCTTGGGGCGATATTGGAAATTACTACGGTGCAGGAACACATGCGCTTTCAATTTATGATAATACTTACGAGTTGGAGTTTGATACAGGTAATCCGCAAAATCCGATTTTGAAAAATATTTACCCAAAACTACCGGAATATGTTTTGATAAACGAGTTAAAAACATCAACCAAGCAGAATGATAATTCTATAATTTACGGCTATCCTGATACGGATGAAAGAATTATTAAAGGAAGTATTCCTGCAGGTAAAACTGCATTTAAGGTAAAAGGCGCAACTCCTTCGCCTGATAAATTAGTGGTTTGGTTAATGAAAGAAGAGCTTAAAAAACACAATGTATCATTTTCTAACGATACATTTAATGTTAAAGACAATAAAGAAAGAAAAATACTTCATGAGCATAATTCTCCCACGTTAGCAGATATTATAAATCAAACCAATATGAAGAGTATTAATTCTTATGCGGAGTGTTTACTTAATCAAGTAGCATTAACTAAATATACACAAGGGAGTACAAGTGCAGGTTTAGAAGTATTGTATCAATTTCTTAAAAATAATCAACTAAATACCGATGGTTTATTTTTAACCGATGGTAGTGGTTTATCGCGTTCAAATGCTATTGCAGCTATTCATTTAGTTCAGATTTTACAATTAATGTATAATGATAAAAATAATTTTGAGGTATTTAAAAATTCGCTTCCTGTTGCCGGAAAAAGTGGTTCAATAGCTAATATTTGCAGAGGATCTTCGGCCGAAGGAAGAGTATATGCAAAAAGCGGATACATGACCCGCGTTAGAAGTTATGCAGGATATGTAAGTACTCTTAAGGGTGAAGAAATAGCTTTTGCCGTAATTGTAAATAATTACAATTGCAGCCCTTCGGAAATGAAAGCCAAATTAGAGAAACTCTTTATTGCTTTAGCAGAGCATCACTAGCACATTGCTTTCATTATATCATGCTTGGTAATAATAAAGGTTTTATCCACTTTAAAATCTTTTACCAATACCGCAGGATTTTCACTTGTTATCATCTTAGCCAACGACTCAATTGGCGTTGAAATATCTACAAACGGAAATGCATGTTGCATAATGCTTTCAACAGTTTGTTCTTTTACGCACGGATCTTTAACCATTAGATTAAAAATATGTGTATCGCTGATGGAACCTACTATACGTTTATCTTTGGTAACCGGAATTTGAGAAAAATCATGTTGCTGCATTAATTTTATAGCATCTGCAACTATTTGGGTAGCTTCTATGGTAACCAATGGTAATGCTTTAGAAGAAGAAACTAAATCTTTTGCCGTCATTCCTTTTGGATCAAGGTAGCCTTTTTCTCGCATCCATTCAGGATTGTACATTTTTCCTAAATAACGTGTTCCATGATCGTGAAAAATTACAACTACCACATCGCCTTCTTTAAATTTATCTTTTAACTGTAAAACTCCTGCCATTGCAGCACCGGCAGAGTTTCCTGCAAAAATTCCTTCTTCACGTGCTATGCGTGCTGTCATTACAGCTGCATCTTTATCGGTTACTTTTTCAAATGCGTCTATTAAAGAAAAATCTACATTCTGCGGCAAGAAATCTTCGCCAATACCTTCCGTTACATAAGGGTAAATTTCGTTTTTGTCAAACACTCCGGTTTCTTTGTATTTTTTAAAAACAGAACCATAGGTGTCGATTCCCCAAACTTTTATATTCGGATTTTTTTCTTTTAAAAAGCGGGCAGTTCCTGAAATGGTACCACCTGTTCCTACTCCAACAACCAAATGGGTAATTTTTCCATCTGTTTGTTCCCATATTTCGGGGCCGGTAGTTTCATAGTGTGCTTGCGCATTAGATGGATTATCATACTGATTAGGTTTCCAAGCGTTAGGAATTTCTTTTTCTAAGCGTGATGAAACTGAATAATAAGAGCGAGGGTCTTCCGGATCAACATCTGTTGGGCATACTATAACTTCAGCCCCAAACGCTCTTAGTGCATCAAATTTTTCTTTCGATTGTTTGTCGGTTGATGTAAAAATACATTTGTAGCCTTTTATTACGGCTGCAATGGCTAATCCCATTCCCGTGTTACCGCTGGTACCTTCAATAATAGTTCCGCCTGGTTTTAATTTGCCTGTTTTTTCAGCATCTTCAATCATTTTTAAAGCCATTCGGTCTTTTATAGAGTTACCGGGATTAGTAGTTTCTATTTTGGCCAAAACCAAAGCTGGTATATCTTTTGTAATTCTGTTAATCTTTACCAAGGGTGTATTACCAATGGTTTCTAATATATTGTTATAATATTTCATATTTCTATCTTTTAATCATCAAATTAGTAAATTAAATTTTGTGTGCGAAGTTAATAAATCCATTTTAGACTGATTAATATCATTAAAAAGGATGATGTGCATCATATTTTTAATAAATAAGATGAAGCAATTTTGTAAAAAATGAAAAATTTTATGAAAAAAATCTTAGTACCTACCGATTTTTCTGAAACAGCGGATAATGCTGTAAATGTTGCATTAGAAATAGCGCAAAAATCAAAAGCAACAATTTACTTTTTCCATACCATAACTACACCTATTGATTGGAGCAGTACGCAATTATCCGTTCCAACGCAGCCGTTAACAATTCAAAAGCAAAAAGAAATGTATCCTGAAGTAAGTAAACAAATAGCAGCTGCACAGGCTAAGCTTTCGGAGCTTTCAAGAAGAGCTACTAAAATGAATGTGGATTCAAAAATTGAGTTAGGTTTCAATTTATTTCATGAAGATTTGGGACGTTTTGCTGATAAAAATAAAGTTGATTTAATTGTAATGGGTACGCATGGGTTGTCGGGAGTAAAAGAAGCATTTTTAGGTTCTAATACTTTAAAGGTTATTAGAACTTCAAACGTTCCTGTAATGACAGTTAAAAACAAGCATAAATCATTTAAAATTAAATCGCTCATTTATGCTTCCGATTTCGAAGAAACCAAAGCCAATAAAAATATTGAACGTGTAAAAGTATTTGCAGACTTTTTTGGGGCAAGTATTCATTTTGTATTTATAAATACACCGGTTGGTTTTGAAGATTCTGCCTATACTATGGCTAAAATTCATAAAATTGCCAAGGAAAATAAGATTAGCAAGTATTACGCTCAAATTTATAATGATTATACCGTAGAACGTGGAATTACCAATATGGCGGAAATGATTAAAGCGGATATTATAACATTATCTACACATGGATACAGTGGCATTCGCCATTTAATAAATAATAATGTTGCTGAAAATATTGCAATTAATGCTAAAGTACCGGTGTTGACTTTTAGAATGAAGTAAGTATTTCTTATTATTAAAAATCTCTCTAATATGATATTAGAGAGATTTTTTTATTTTTCGATGCTTATTTTTTTAGTAACATAAAATTCATTATCAAATACTACAATTACATTAAAAATACCGCTATTTTCATTTATTTGTAGTTGAATTTTATTTTCTCCGGAATTAAATTTAATATTTTCTGAACTTTGAATAATTTGCCCCAATTGATTTGTTATAAAATAGGAAACCCTTGTTGCTTTATCTAATTGAAATGTAATTGTAAATTTATCTTTGCTTGGAATAGGGTATATCCTTACATCATAAGGATGATTAAAATTTATTTTTGCATCATTTGTTAAATTGTTTTTTATTAGCCAAACCTCATAAATTGTATTATCAGCATTTGTTAAATTAGTTTGATTATTACTAAATGGATTTAATGAAGAACTGTTAATATCGCCTAGTATATGTCCAATTAAAAAGTGTCTTGCGCTATTTCATTTAGCTTTATAATGTTCGATTCATAATGAGGTAAGTTTAAGTTTGGAATAAATTCAGCGCTTGAGCCTTTAAAACCTTGCATTTCAACCGGCAATAAGTGTTCTGAAAAATTTCCGTTCGTATCTCTTGATAATCGTGAAATTGTTTTTACAAATGGTACTTGATTGTCTTGTATTAAGGTATTGTTTTGATAATAGTATTGACTCATACCTCCAAAAAATAAAGTATGCATTTGATTATTTAAACTATCAAATAAACCAATGTTAGCACAATGATAATTGCTTAAATATTGATTAAAAGGAGTAATTGGTGTATATGAGTTTTCTTTTATTTCAACAGAATATAAGTAAGGTAAATCAATATTAACTTGAAAAACCCCTGATGAAATTAATAAACCTTCTTCTCCATCAGAAAAAATATAAGGTAGTAAATTATAATCTCTTCGGTGTAGATGAATAGCTTCTGTTATAGTAGAATAATTTGAAAAAGATAATTGGAGAACCGGAATTGTTGATTTTAAATTTTCTTATTTGATTAGTATAGGTTTGTGTATATGTAGGATTTCCCATTGGATTATACCTTCCATCGAAACGATGTCCGCCAACAAGAAAAAAATTATCCTTTATTTTTTCTAAATGTCCGCCTGTTACAGCAAATATGGTATCTTGAATTTGTTTAAAAAATGAATTTATAGTTTGATTATTGATAATTGCATTTATTACATCTGATATTTGAACGGTTGTTAAAAACGGATATGTTATATGATCGTTAGCACTTGTAGAAAATTCATGTCCTCCTATAATATATAATGTATCATTATCTTGG
>CALKJP010000042.1 GCA_937995645.1 uncultured Bacteroidia bacterium | reverse complement strand
TGCGCATACTTGTTGTTCCAACCGGAATTATTGGTCCTTCATGCTGCAACAAATGCAAAATATTTTCTTTGGTAAAAAACATTTTTTCTGCATGCATTTCATGTTCTAATGCATTATCGGTGCTTACCGGTTTAAATGTTCCAGCCCCCACATGCAAGGTGATAAATTCTTTTTTAATATTTTTTTCTTCGAGTTTATTCAGCACATTATCGGTAAAGTGCAAACCGGCAGTAGGAGCAGCAACCGAACCATCATGTTGTGCATATATAGTTTGATAAACTTCTTTATCTTTATCTACTGATTCGCGATTTAAATATGGTGGTATTGGCATATTTCCAATATCAGAAAGCAATTCTGCAAATACGCGAGCATCGTTCCATTTAATTGAAACGATATTTTTTTCTCTGTCAATCCAGGAAAATAAAATGTTATTCCAGTTTATTTCTTCCTGTTCTTTCCAACGTTTTTTATTTCCTATCATGCATTGCCAATGTACTTCATTGTTAGCTCCCATGGCAAATATAACAGCACTTGAAGGGAATACAGGCTCAAGCAATAAAATTTCAACTGCTGCACCACTTTCTTTTTGAATGTTTAAACGTGCTTGTATTACACGTGTTTGATTAAATACCAATAAACTGTTTGCTGGTAATAATTCAGGTATATCTGAAAAAGTATGATGGGTGATTAATTGATGTTCAAACTTTAATAGTTTTGAGGCATCTCTTGGTTCCAATGGGAATAAAGCAATTTTTTCTTCCGGCAAAAGATAATCGAAATCCTGAATATGTATTTGAGAAGGTAGCATAATTGTGTGTGCAAAAATGCTATTTAGAATTGAGCTGTAAAAGTGAATTGCAATATTTTAATTAGCAGCTAATTTTATTTACAAATTATTGGTTTAAAAATAACTGTAATTACCCGATGTAGATAATTACAGGTTAAAATAGAATTTGGAGAAGTTGAGCTTTATTGTTAAAGCTATTTTTTTAGTTAATCTGATTTTTTAATTTTTATGGAAAATATTTATTCATTAGCATATAATCAATATTATCTGCTTGTGAATGACAACCTATACAAGAACTACCTTTGTTAGATGCGGGTTCTACAACTTTTCCCTTAGAACCAATATATCCCCATACCCATCCTTTGGCATCTGCGTCCGGACTTTCAGACTTTTTATAAAGTATGGCATATTGACTCAAAGTTGTTGTATTTTCAAACAATTCTTTAACAATTAATGATCCTTCCGGAAATGTAGCCCCAACTTGTATTTTTCCTGATGAATCTAATTTTGCAGCGGCAATAGCGTTGAATTTTGTTCTTAAATAAGCTTGAGGATGCCCGCTTCCGGAACTTCTGCCTAATAAAGAACTTGAATTTTTGTACCAGGTAAAACCGCTTGTTTCTTTAGCCATTTCGAATAGTTCTTTGTCTGTATCTTGTTTGTTTTTTTTACAAGAATGAAATGAAAAAATAGTTATTAGACAAATACTTAGAAGAGCGATTGTTTTTATTTAATATCTCATTTGTTTATTTTTTAAATTTAATACTAACGCTTTGGCGCTTTGCGGAGTAGCAGGTTTTTATCATCCTTAATCGTAAATCAGCTTTGCCGTTTGTTAATTTAAAAAGACTATTTCCCTCTGCCTCTTAAAACGGTTTGTATAGTGTAAATCAAAATTTTTAAATCTACTACAAGCGACATGTTTTCTATGTAAATAATGTCGTATTTTAATCGCTCAATCATTTGATCCACATTTTCGGCATAACCATATTTTACTTGTCCCCACGATGTAATTCCCGGACGAACTTTTTGCAAATGCGTATAATGGGGAGCTTTTTGAATAATTTGGTCAATAAAATATTGTCGTTCAGGACGAGGGCCTACAAGGCTCATTTCGCCTTTCAAAACGTTAATAAAATTAGGTAATTCATCAAGTCGGTATTTTCTTAAAAATCTGCCAAAAGGTGTTACTCGGTTATCTGATTTGCTCGATAATGCAGGTCCGTTTTTTTCAGCATCGGTGTACATTGAACGGAATTTTAAGATATTAAAAGGTTTACCGTATCTGCCAATTCTTTCCTGTGTATAAAATACAGGTCCTTTTGATGTGAGTTTTATAATAATAGCAATAAGTATAAGTAGGGGCGATAAAATAATTAATGCCATTAATGATGTAAAAAAATCACCAATACGTTTGATGTATTGTTGCCAAACAGGCATTATTTCACGGTTTACTTCAATTAAAGGAGCACCAAAAATCGAAGTCATTTTTACCGATCCAGATAAAATATCATACATATCGGGTATGATTTTTATGATAACATTTGTACCGATTAATTCATTCAATATTCGTCCTATACTTTCGTGTTCGGATGATTCGATTGCTATAATTGCTTCTTCTATGTCATGTTCCTTAATTATTTTTTTTAGCTCTTTTACACTTCCTAGGTGATTTAAGAAGGGGTTTAATAGTTTTATGTTGTTATCAACGTGTATAAAACCGACAAATTTATTACCGCTCGATACGGTTTGGTTTTCTATTTCATGAAAAAGCGAAAGCGCTTTTTCATTACTACCGATTAAAATTGTATTAAAGAATATTTTTCTGTTATGAACTCCTTTTACAATTTGCGAAGTAAGTATCATTTTTATTGGAATACTTATACATGCGTGTAACCCAAATAGAACAAAAAAGCTTTGATAATAATTTTTATAACTAAATATTTCATCATCGAGCAATAAGGTAAAAAAGATTAATATTACTCCAATTAATGTTGCAACAAAGGTTCTTAAAAATTCACCAAGTCTGGATGTTCTGAAAATATCGCGATAGCATCCCGCAATGGTATATACAATAATCCAGAATAAAACTATCAGAAATAAGGCACTGAAAAATTTTTTGTCGAAAACAATCGGAACTACTGAACCAAATTTTACGCTTTCAATAAAAATTTTACGATAGCAATAAAACAAAGTCCATGCAATTGCTGCCGATAATGCATCAAAAAATATATGTTTAATAACTGTATTGCGTTTTTGAGCTGAATTCATTCGGCATGTACAATTTTTAAATTGTCAATAAAAATTTCAGCTTTTTCGATACCGGGATTTAAAAGTGCTTCTATATAAAAAAAATGTTCATTGGCGCTTGCATTTTTTGAGGCTTCTTCTGTAAAATTGATATAAATTTTATTCCAGTTTGGTGATGGATTTAATACTAGTAATAAAGTTTCAATGGCATCTACATTATATTGCGAGCCAAAGCCAATGGCAAATGTGTTATTGCATTTATAATTCATTTCTAAAAAAACTATTTTCCCTGAATCGGGTAGCTTAATTTTATTGGCAGAAACTGCTTTTGCTTTAAAATAGTTTTTTTCAGTATCAAGATATAAGGCACCGGAAAAGTTGCCTTCAAAAACCAAACCGGGATTGCTCACTCTTATAATAGAGGTGTCGCTGCTAATGTAGTTTTCAAAACTGTTGCTTGTTTCAAAATCTTCTTTAAATGGAAATTTTAAGTTGTCATAATAGGTATATTTTGGTGTAATTTTATGCTGAGAAAGAGGCGTGAAATTTAAACGTGTAGTATAGGGTTTGTATAAAAGATAGTTTACGCGTGTAGCCGAAATTCCGTTCATTTTAATTCCGGGGCGTATGGTTACATCGCAATCGTTTTTATCTAAAACCGGAAATTTTGCAGGTAATTCATAAACCCCTCTTAAATCGTTATTGATATAAACCCAGGCATCAGTTATTTTATGCGATGCGCTTCCTTCTTTTATCGGGTCGTTTACTGAAAAGTAAGATGAATCAATTTCTATGTATGAAGGGATTTCTTCTGCAGGATTAAAAACATTACAAGCGCTTAAAAGCACACATACTGTTATAAAACTTAAAATCAGGAAGCCGCTTTGCTTCATAAATAGAAGGTAGATGCGTAAGAACGCTGCAAAAATAATTTTATTGTTTTAGCTTTCCTGAAAATTTATGGTAAGATTCATCTTTTCGATAATTTTGTAGGCTACACGCAATGCATTGTAGCCATCTTCTAAGGTTACAATAGGTTCGGTATTGTTTTTTATAGCCTTGTAAAATGTTTCCAGTTCTGTTTTAATAGCATTTATTGGCTCTGATTTTGGATTTTCAATATATAGTTGCTTCTTGGGTTTATTTTCTCCCAAATCTAAAATCAGCGCCAATGGGTCTGGTTCGCCTTCTACATTTTTTAAGCGAACAATGTTGGATTGCTTTTCTAAAAAATCAATAGAAATATAGGCATCTCGCTGAAAAATGCGAGTTTTACGCATGTTTTTCATCGAAATGCGACTGGCAGTTAAATTGGCTACACAACCATTATCAAACTCAATACGTGCATTGGCAATATCGGGCGAATCGCTAACCACAGCCACTCCGCTGGCAGAAATACGTTTAATATTGGAACGTACTACGCTTAATACAATATCAATATCATGAATCATTAAGTCCAATACTACCGATACATCGGTACCTCTTGGATTAAACTGTGCCAGGCGATGTGTTTCAATAAACATAGGAGTATTTATATATCCTTTAGCCGATTGAAAAGCCGGATTAAAACGTTCAACATGACCTACCTGAACTTTTACATTGGCTTCGTGCATTAATTCAATCAAGGTTCGAGCTTCATCAATATTAGAAGTAACCGGCTTTTCAATAAAAACGTGTTTAAATTTTTTTAATGAACGTGAAGCGCAATCATAATGGCTCAAAGTAGGAGTAACAATATCTATTGCATCGCATGAATCTATAAGTTCGTCCATGCTTTTGAAAGCTTTAAGTCCAAACTCATCGCTTACTTTTTTACGCACATCAGCAGATGCATCATAAAAGCCTACCAGATTAAATTCAGGTATCTCTCTGATGCATTTAATGTGAATTTTTCCCAAGTGTCCGGCTCCTAAAACTCCAATTAACATAAATATGAAATCTTTCTATGCAAAAATCTTTAATTAAGTGCTGTTTTTTTAAACTTTTGAATATAAATAATAACAGCCGTTTGTTTAAAACTGATGCAATTTTATTCTTCATTAATGTTATATCTTAGCAGCATCAATTTATTTATGCATAATTTATTTGACGATTTTAAACATAAAGGTCTTAGGAAAAAACTTGTTGAAGAGTTAGCCTTAAAAGGAATTACTGATAAAGCTATATTAGATGCCATAGGCAAAATACCCCGTCACTGGTTTATGGATGCCGCTTTTTTAAAATTTGCCTATGATGACAAGGCTTTTCCAATTGCAGCAGGACAAACCATTTCGCAACCCTATACCGTAGCTTTTCAAACGGAACTTTTGCAAGTTAAAAAGGGCGATAAAATATTGGAAATAGGCACCGGTTCGGGTTATCAAACTTGTGTTTTATTGGAGCTTGGAGCTAAGGCGTTTACAATCGAACGTCAAAAACAATTGTACGATAAAACCAAAGCCTTTTTGCCTTCCATTGGCTATAACCCACGTTTTTTTTATGGCGATGGCTATAAAGGACTACCTGCTTTTGCTCCATTTGACAAAATTATTGTTACTGCCGGAGCACCATATTTGCCCGAAGATTTGATAGCACAGTTAAAACCCGGTGGCATAATAGTAATACCTTTAGGCGAAAATGAACAGATAATGACTACTTTTACCAAGCAGCATGATGGAACTTTGTTGAAAAAGGAACATGGAATGTTTCGGTTTGTACCCTTATTAAAAGATAAGCAACAATAAATTACACTATTTAGCGTTTTGCTCCCATGAATTTGAAAAGAATGATTCAATTTACAATGAAACCGATAGCATTCGGTATTCTTTTTGTATTTGCTGTAAATGTTTTTGCACAGCTTACAACACGCGAAAATGATGAGGTACTTGTTAAACTTGGTGCCAGACCTCAAAAAGGTGATATGTCCTTAATGTTTGCCTACGATATTATTCCCGATTCGGTAAAAAAAGCAAACTTATACGGTGGAAACTTTTTACGTGCAGGTGATTTACTAACCTTTAAATATTATTTAAAAGACGATTTGGTGTTTAGAGGAGGTTTGCGATTAACCCATATCAGCAACGATACTAAAGGGGCTTTTGAAGATTCGACCTATTATTTTGTAAATCAAATAAACTCTCCGGGGGGTAAATCTACCATGAGAAATGCTTCACTGGTAAGAGAATATATTTTTGTTCCGGGAATTGAAAAGCATTTTTCAAAAAACAATTTTTTTGATGTTTATACCGGAGCTGATTTGTTTTTAGGATTTGGAAGAGAAAGAAGTATTAATAATATTGATTTTACTAATGGCGATTACAGCAGAATAAAAACCCGAATGAATACCCAAATAATTGGAGTTGGCGGTATAGTAGGCTTTAATATGTTTATTGCACAATTACCCATTTCGGTAGGTTTGGAGTATGGTATAAACGCCTTATATGTAGGTGGTATGAAAACACGAATAAACCGGGAAGACCGAATAACAACGGGAACTGTAACAGAAACTTATTCTAGCGATTATTTCGTAGAAGGCAGATTTGACCCAACAGATATAGACCCGGCAACCGGAGTTCCGGGCGGAGGTCAAAATCAGTTTAATCAATTGAAACGCAGCATGTTTAGAATGGAGACTAATCAGAATGTGCGAATTATATTAAATCTTTATTTTGGTAAATAGATGATTCTAAGGTATTTATTTATTGTTTTAGTTGCTTTTTTGCTGTCATCGTGCTACATGCAAAAATCGCTTGCTCCATCATCATCTTTAAATGTTCAGCTCAATTTATCATTAAATGATATGGAGTATATTGCAGATACAGTTATTAAAGTTAAGCAATCGTATGTTTTAGGCTTACCTTTCGGTGGGGAGCGATATAAAATAGGACAAATGGTATTGCCGGATAATTTCCCGTCATACATTAAAAGAAATAGGGCATTTAACAGAGCAGTATTTGAAGCCTTAACAGCCTATCCCGATGCTGATTTTGTGATACCTGCCAGTTATAAATTAGAAAAACATATAATGTTTTTAGGTAGCGAAGAAGAGCTTACATTAAAACTTAAGCTGATGAAAATTATCACCTCAAAAAGGTAATTTTATCTTAATATTATTAAGTTTAGACGAATTATAAATTATATTCATGCATATAAAATTTAACAAAAATCTTACTATGAATTTTTGCCATGATAAAAACTTGTTATAGATTTGCGCCTGAAAATTATTAATACGATTTAATAATAACCATTAATTAACTAAAACAAACAAACATGAAAACAACAAAAAAAGTAATGATTGCTTTAGCTGTAGCTGCTTTGGTAGCTCCAACTTTAGAAAGCTGTAAAAAAGGTGAAAACGATCCGGGTTTATCCTTACGTTCAAGAAAAGGTAGAGTTGCAGGACAATGGACTGTAAAAAGCTGGGAAGAAAAATCAAGTACCACTTCAAATTCTACCTATACACAAACAACTTCTCCTCCATCTTCTTCTGATGGGACAAACACAGGTGGAAGCACCTCTAATTCTACCGTAACTTTTGATGGAACCAATTTTAAACATAAAGAAAATTGGTCAAATACTTCCAATAACATTACATATTCAGGAGATACAACTTATACAGGTACCGGTGAAATAAAATATACTTTTGAAAAAGACGGAACATTTACTATGTCGTTTAGCTCAAAATATTCACGTACCAAAACTACTGTTCCATACACCGGAGCTACTCAAGTTGAAACTTGGAACCAAGAAACGACAGAATCAAGAACAGGTACTTGGAATTTTACTGCCGGTATTGGTAAAGAAAATAAAAATAAAGATGGTTTAGTATTAACTTATGCATCAGCTGAGTCAAAAACTACAACTACTAATAAAGTAGATTTTACTTTTAATAGCACTACTACTACTACTACTACTACTACTACTAACAGCAGCAAACAAACTTTCGATACCAACGAAATACATGAAAATTGGTATTTAGATAGATTGGCAAACAAAGAAATAAAAGCTATGGTTTCCGGTAAAACTACAAGCAACTATGATAACAAAACAGTTCAAACTTCACCAAGCTATACTAAAACAACTACTTCTGTAGGTACATCAACACAAAATTATACTATAAACATTACTTTATCTCAAAAGTAATTTTTATTAAGATGATTATAAAAAAGGCATCCATTTGGGATGCCTTTTTTATTTAAGGTTATAAAATTTCTTTTAATTTGCAGAGAGAATTAATGGAAATATAATCATCAGAAGTTTTACCAGCAGATTGTGGCGTAAAATGAATGGCTCTAAATTTGACGTTTAACGCTCCTTTAATATCAACATCCAAATCATCGCCAATCATGATAGAATTTTCAGGAAGGGCTTTTGTACAATTTAGGGCATATTCAAAAATTATTTTATCAGGTTTTTTAGCTTTTGCTTTTTCTGAAGTAATTATTGCATTAAAGAAATTTATTATACCGGAACTTTTCAGTTTTATATACTGCACTTCTTCAAATCCATTAGTTATAATATGAAGTTGATATTTAGAATACAGATATTCTAAAACTTCTTTTGCATGTGGAAATAAGTTGTTTTTTTGCGGGCTTATTTCAACATAATCTAATCCAAACTGAAAGGCTAATTGATAATTATAAATACCAAAATATTCAAAAGTTTGATTAAATCGTTCTGTACGTAATGTTTCTTTCGATATATTATTTTTAGCGTATTCTGCCCATAGTTTTTGATTAATTTTATAATAAATATCTACCATTTCTTCAATGGAAGGTATTCCATGAGCAGATAATTCGTGTTTTAGATAAAGTTCTTTAAGTGCAAGGAATGAATTGGTATCAAAATCCCATAAGGTTTTATCTAAATCGAAAAAAATATGTTTTACATTTTTAAGCATTTACACCTGCTTTAAAAAAGTAAGCTATTAAAGATAAAGTTATGCACCAGATTAAAAGTGATGCAATAAGAAAAGGAAACGTTCTTTTATCGTGCCTGAAATATTTCGCTGCTAAAATGGAACCAACCGGAATGGAAATAATTCCGGGAGTAATTAAGCAAAGTCCAATTAAGCCGTATTTGTTTTTTATAAAAACAATTTTGCGGTTGGTGTTTGTAAATATTTTTTTTTTCTTTTTTGGTTTTTTTTTATGTTTTGCCCACCAGCTTGCAATTGCTGAACCCAAAAAGTAAAAAATGGTAGTTCCAAAACTTCCACCGCAAAAGGTAATAATAATCGTTTTGGGTAAATCATAACCCAATGCAATAGATGATGCGGGAGCAAATAAAAATTTTACGCTGCTAAGTAAAAATAATCCTAATATTTCTAAAATTCCTCCCAAGAAAAAATTTATAGTTTGGTACCGTATGCTAAATCACCGGCATCGCCTAATCCGGGAACAATGTAAGATTGAGCAGTTAATTCATCATCAACTGATCCCAGCCAAATAGTAACATCTGAAGGTAGGTGTTTTTTGGCATAATCTAATCCTTCGATACTTGCTAAAACTGAAACAATATGGGTATGTTTTGGTTTGCCTTTTTGTAATAAATGTTTATAGGTAAGAGCCATAGAAGCTCCTGTAGCCAGCATGGGGTCAGTTAGGATTAAAATTTTATCGGTAAGTTCAGGGCTTGAAACATATTCTACTTGTATGTCAAAGCTGCCGTCTTTATGATGTTTACGATAGGCCGCAATAAAAGCATTTTGTGCACCGTCAAAATAATTTAAAATTCCTTGATGAAGAGGTAAACCTGCTCGTAATATTGTTCCAACAACAATATTCTCGTTTACGGTGTTTACTTTAGCAATACCCAGTGGAGTAGTTACTTCTTTTTCAGTATAAGAAAGATGTTTACTTATTTCGTATGCAAAAATTTCTCCTATGCGTTCCATGTTTCTTCTAAAGCGCATGCTGTCTTTTTGAATGTTAACGTCTCTAATTTCTGCAATAAAATGGTTGAATACCGAATTGGAGTTTCCTAAAATGTGTACCATAATTTATTTTTTAATCCATTTAATGGGGTAGGGTAGTTTGTTGTTTTTATAGCGTAAATATACTACTTCCTTTGAACCAAAGCTCTTATAAAATCGGGCTAAATTTACATTATTTGAACCTTCAAAATCTAAAATTTTATTTTGCTCACAGTTATTTTTAATGGTATCTGTAATTAAATAATGCATTGCGCCACATTGTTTACCCAAATCGCTTAAAGCCGAAAAGAAAAATATAATCCGATTATTAAAATATATAAATACTGCTCCACCGTGCAATATTTTATCCTTATAAATTTTTTTTACAGATACTTTACAGTGTTGAGTAATAGATTGAATTAAATTTTTTAGGTTAATGTATGCTTTATTGTCAAGATGTTTTAGGTTTTTACCTTTGGTAATTTTGAATAGTTCAATTAAATCATCGGCTTCTTTTTCTTCTTGAATATTGATATTGTGTTTTTCTGCTTTTTTTATCATTCTTCGGGTGTTTTCCGAAAAATTTTTCAATAGAGTATCAAAAGGCTTATTTAAATCAAGCAGAATATTGGTTTGTGTTTGTATGTTTTTATCTTCCTTTAAAAATTGGCTGTTTACTTCATTTAAATTGATATCAATATAGCGGTATTTTTTTTTAATTTCTGCAATAAATTCAAGTATAATATTGGCGTTTAAGTTTTTTCCAAATACTCCAGATTGCTGAGTGAAATATGGTTGTGCAAGATAATTAATGCCTAATTTTTTTTTGCAGGTTAAAGGCATTATGGCTTTGTAATCGTCTAAAATCAATGCTTCCCAATTAGGGGAAACAATATTTAAATACCAGCTATTGGCATAGGGGATGGCTTGCTCTTTTGCAAGAGCATCCCATTTTTTAAAATCAATTTCATGATGTTTTAAATGATAAATCATTTAATAGCATATTTTATCATTTCTTCGTATGCCTTACGCCATCCGCTCCAAATGCCCATGTCCGAAAGGGAATCATTATGCCATAGGCTTATAAATTCTCCGTTTACTTTTTTAGTTTCATCAATTAATTTTTTTGCACTTAAAATAAAATCATCGGGATTTTGATGGAGGTAATATTTAAACGTTCCTTCCATAATCATAAAAGGATGAATACGGAGTTTTGTTTCTGTTTCGCTGTCTAAATCGTAAAAGTTAAATGCATTTGCAATAGATGCTCTAAAGCCCGGCATGGATGCGTAGCCCATCGTATAATCATCTGTTATATCTAATTCTATCAAATTTCGATAGGTATATGGTAGGCTTAATTTTAAAAAGTGTTGACGTGATTTGGTGATATGTCTGTTTAAGATTTTTTCTAATCGTTGATGTTCAATTTGTAGTTTTTGTTTATCGGCATTTGAGCTATAACCCGGATGTATTCCTACTTCGGCATAATCTGCAATGGAATGAATTTGTTTTTGCAGCAATGTGCTTTGATATGGTACATTTTTATCATTTGGTCCATAATCTGCCAGTAGAAAAAAATAGATGCTGTTTAATTTGTATTTCTCTGATATGTATTGTAAGTAATTAAAGGTATCATAAGGGTCTTTTTGTTTTCCTGTTAATACGCTTATGCGTTCTTTTAATTCTTCTAAATTGAATGAAATTAATGATTTACCTATACCTCCCAGTGTTCTTACAAGGCCTTTTTCTTTATATGCATATGCGTTATCAATATCTATGGTAGATATAAATTTATAGCTGGGTTTTTTAATTTCAATTTCAGGAAAATGATTTTTTAATTTTTCTCCTAATAATTTAGCCCAATAATTAACTAATGGTTTATCCAAAAAATTGTACTTAAATGCGATACTTTCGGATGCATCAAAGCGTTCGTGTGCATCTTTTTTATAGGGAAGATATTCTTCGTATCTGCTTACCAGATAAAATGCAGCAGAAAATATATCGAAAGGGAATACCGATGATTTTCCGGTTGGGAAAAACACTTTTAATCCATTCCAGTCAAAAAACTGAAGTGTTGGTTCGTGAATGTCTTTTTCGAAAAGTAAAGGTTTGCACATAAAGAATAGTTCATTTTCAATTGGTGCGGTAGTATATGAAAATTTTGGTCCATTATAGCATTTAAAATCATCGCTGCATTCAGTAATTTTAAATGGTATGCCTAAGAGTTCTGTTAGCATTAATTTAAAAATATAAAGCAGGCGAGGCGATTTTTTATGTGTATAGATTAATAGCATTAAAGTTGTGCTTTGTCTGCAAAGCTGTAATAGGATTTGTCAGCAAAGATAATGTGATCTAGTAGATTTATATCCATAAGTTTTGCAGCTTCTTTAACTTTTTGTGTTAATGAAATATCGCTATCGCTAGGCATAATATTGCCCGAAGGATGATTATGACAGATAATAATTCCTGACGCTAAATGCTCAATAGCGGTTTTTAATATAATTCTTATATCAGCAATAGTAGCGCTAATACCTCCTTGACTAATTTTGGAGTGATAAATAACTGTATTGTTCCTACTCAGATAAATAGCCCAAAATTCTTCATGGTGTAAATCGCTTAAATAGGGCGATATAAATTCATAAGCATCTTTACTGCTTTTTACAATAGTTTGTTGTTTGTTTTCTGATTCTTTTCTTCTTCTGCCAAGTTCCATGGCGGCTGCAATAGAAATTGCTTTAGCTTCGCCTATGCCTTTGTGCTGCATTAATTCTTTTATGCTTAGTTTACCTAATTTATTTAAATCGTTTCCTGTTTGATGCAGTATTTTTTTTGCTAGTTCAACAGCGGATAAATCTTTAGTACCTGAACCTAAGAGTATGGCTATGAGTTCGGCATCGCTTAAAGCTTGTCTTCCTTTTTCTAAAAGCTTTTCTCTGGGGCGATCAGCTTCAGCCCAGTTTTTAATACTTAGTTTGCCGGAATTTTCCACTTTAAAATTTTAGGAACTAAAGTTAAAAAAAAAGACCTTGCATTCGCAAGGCCTTTATGTTTATAGCATTTAATGTTTAATTCATTACTTTAATTTAGCAACAAATTTCATCAATTTAGATTTTAGGTTTGAAGCTTTGTTTTTATGAATTACATTTTTTTTAGCTAATTTATCCAGCATTGAAATAACTCTCGGTAATTGCTCTCCTGCCTCTTTTTTAGAAGATAATGATCGTAATGCTTTAACTGCATTGCGAGAAGTTTTTGCATAATAACGGTTTCTTAAACGCTTAGCGTTATTAGCTCTGATTCTTTTAATCGCTGACTTATGATTTGCCATTTCTCTTAATCTTTAAATTTTAGGGACTGCAAATGTAGGATAATTTAGTAAATAATCAAAAATAATTTAAAAAAATAAGGGGCTTATATAAGCCCCTTATTTTTAGTTGTTTATCATAAGTTTGGAGATATTGGTATATTTTTCGGAAATTACGCGAACATAATAGATTCCTGAAGCATTTCCGGATAAATCAATTACTTCTTTATATCCCGCGGTATTTTTTATTGAAGCATTATAAACTACTCTTCCCTGTGTATTGATAATTTCTATCTGAGCATTTTCAGCACCAGGTATATCTACTACTAAATTAAATAAGCCTCTGCTTGGGTTAGGGTAAAGTAGCACTGTTCCTTCAGAACCGTCAAGCTCTTCAATACCTGTGCAGGCAGCAACAGTTACAAGTATGGTATCAGAGGCGGTACATCCAAATGAGTTTGTAACAGTAACATAGTAAACCGAGGTTATACTTCCCTGAGGAATAGTAATGCTTGGGGTTGTAGCTCCGGTATTCCATTGATAAGATGTAAATCCTGCACCTGCATTTAATGTTAAGGTATGATTTTTACAAATTGTGGTGTCATTACCTAAATTAATATTAGGCGAAGGATTAACTGAAACTGTAATAGAATCTCTGTTAGAACAACCAAAGCTATTGGTAACATCTACCCAGTAAGTTTGAGGTGTAGAAATTCCATTAACAATAATCAGCTGACCAATTGAACCTGTATTCCATAGATAAGTATTAAAATTACCACCTGGTGTTAACACAAATTGTTGTCCAGAACATACATTGATATCAGGACCTAAGTTTGGTTGTGGTACAGGGAATGCCTGCACTGTAACAGAATCTACAACAGGACACCCTGTTAGAGAATCAGTAACAGTAACCGTAAATGTTGTTGTTGAGTTTGCTACAGGAGTACCAATAGGATTTGCAATAGTATTAGAACTTACATTTCCTGATGGTGTCCAATTGTATAATAATGGATTATATTGAGTAAAACGCATATTAGGTCGGTTAGTTGAAGTAGTTGGAGATGTTTGATTACAAACACCGGGTTGATCTGCAATATACCAAATTGTAGAAGTAAACGGAGTTGCCGTAAATCTTGTTGAAGCATTTTGTTGGTAGGAGTTATTATTAAAACATGTTTCAACAATTATGTTGGATGTTCCATCCCATTGGAATGATGTTGGGAATACATGGGTATTCCATCCTGTTACAGGTTGATATGAAGGGGTACTAAATACGGTGATTAGTCCGGTTTGGAAAGTAGTAAGGTTGGTAATACTTGTAAGTCCCATCTTAATTTCAAAATTTATCAGTGCCGGGCAATTGTTTACAGCAGTTACATCAAAGGCAATATCATTAATAGGACCGGCAGTAAAACCGGCAGCAGTTAATTCTGATGCAAGAATTAAGAATTGGTGTCTGGCTCCCCAAAACCAGTTTCCATAAGGTGCCGGGTAACTGGTGGTTGTATTGGTGGAGGTGCCATTTCCGATTTGATTAATGTTAGTTCCACCCGAAATTAAGTTAACGGATAATTGGGTTGTATCATTTCCACAAATTTGAGTTCTGGCGGCATTTGCATCTATAACGGGAATGGGAGTTACTGTTACAGTAACGGTATCGTATGCCGTACAGCCTAAATTATCTATGGCACTTACTACATAAGTGGTATTATTTACAGGATTTGCCAAAACATTTGAACCTGTAGTAGTATTTAATCCAGTGGCAGGCGACCAAGTATAATTATAGTTATTGTTGCTACTAGAAACTGTTAAATTTACAGGTGTTCCTTGGCAAGAAAATGCAGGATTAGGAGAAACTGCAATTGGAGGGGTTGGTGTAACTGTTGCAATTACCGGTATTCTTGGGCTTGAACATACTCTGCTAAATCTCCAATCGTAAAAATAAAAATAAGCTGTAGAAGTTGCAGTACCAGTCCAGCCATTGGTAATAGATATTTCTCCACCTGCTGAGTTATAAGGATAGGTATTACCTGTATTATCAAACCATAAATCGGAATAACCGGATGTTGCGTTTAATGTTAAACGGTATCCGGTACCAACAGGTACGGTAAAGTTTAATGGAATATAAACTCCTAAACCAGAACCACTTACTGTTATAACAGACGATGTTGTAATTATGTTATTCGCATTATCTCTTAATGCAACCTGAATTGTTCCTGTCCCAATTGGGTAAACCATTACGGAGTCAATTACAATTTCAGTAGTAGTATTAAATACTAATCCTCTGTTTAATACAATGGTTCCGCTTCCGCTAAAATTAATTGGTTTACCCACGGCACCACCACCTGAAACTAAATTGTTTTCAACCCAAAAGGTGTCTGTTTGACCAATTAATGGTGAGTAATTAGTTCCGGTATGTAATAAATTTCCTCCAATTGAATCAGAATACCATTTAATTGTGCCGGTACCATTGGCACTTAAGTTAACCGGCCCATATCCACAACGTGTATTCCCTGTTCCTGTTGGATTTGTAACCGAATTAACATTTAATGTTATAACATTTGATGTTAAAGTACCACATACCAAAGCTCTATATTGTATTGTATCGTTGGGGGATACAGTATAAGGAGATGTATTATTATTAGGGCCTGTTTCGTTGTTCCAGTTTATCCCATCACTACTACTTTGCCATTGAAGGCTTCCGGAATTACCTGTTAATGTTAAAACGGCAGAATCGCCAAA
>CALKJP010000041.1 GCA_937995645.1 uncultured Bacteroidia bacterium | reverse complement strand
GGCAACAGAGGCCGCCTTCCGCTTTATTATGGTGGCTTATAATCTAATGAGCTTGTTCCGTTTTTTAGTTCTACAAACCAAGTCACAAGCCACTTTGAGCACATTAGGTTTTAACCCAATTTATGCATTAGAAATTTTCTTGAGGCATCCTAAAGCCAATTACCTCTGAAGTAACTGTTATAGAAAAATAACCACAGAGAACACAGAGAAACACAGAGAAACACAGAAAAAAATAAACCATTAAAACATCTCCAATGTCGTTCATTACCATAGAGGTAAAACAAATTGCTTGAACCCAAGAGCTTATTTCCATCAATTGATGGTTAAATACAAATGCTTTGCAGTATAACCGGTTTTATTATTGCATAATTGGGGTTAAAAATACACAAAAAAAGAGCAACTAAAAGTCGCTCTTTTTTTAGGTAGATATTGAAAAATTATTTTGCTAATTGAGGGAAACGCTGACCCGCCAATGCAAAAACCGAAAATAAAATACCGCTGTAAAATAAATCGCCAACTAAACCATTATTAAAGAAAGGAATAGCAGCAATATAACATTCAACTAATCCTGAGAAATTTTGAGGATAAAAAGTGCTTCCTAACCATACTGCAAAATTAGTTATGATAAAAAACAATGCAGATGAAGCTACACTTGCAGAAATAACATTTAAAGGTTTAATATTTCCATTAATCTTGGTACCTATAAATACAGTAATTGCAAAAGCAAGATAAACTGCCCACATAGTGCTGTGGAATCCAATTATTAAATCGGAAATAAACATGGCAATAATTGGTAATGCATATGCCAAACGTTTATTATTTAATGTAGCGCCGCCAAAAAGAGCCATAGCGGCTACCGGAGTAAAATTAGGTGCATGAGGTATTAAACGTCCTGCAATGGCAACAAAAAGTGCTGATGCAATAAATATGTTTCGGGGTGTAAAATATTTGTTCATGTTTTTGTTTTTAGATATGTGCAAAAGTAGAAAAATTGAGATTTATTAAAAAATAATTGGCTAAATGTGGCTTGTTACTCAAAACTGATGGTATAAATATTAGGGAATCCATTTGTAATGATATCAATTCCAATAGCTTCCGTGCTTTTTCCAAATTGTGCAATATTCTCAAATAATATGGTTAAGGTTTGCTCTTCCTTGGGTTCTAAATGTTCTTTTTCCCATTTACATTTCACATTGGGATTTTTAGATTGAATGGTAATTATATCAATTGTTCCTTGACCAATATTCTTGAGTTTAATTTCTTTTAAACTTTTACCCTGTTGTAAAAGGTTTTTTATAGAAATCGTTGTTTCAGATATTTCCAGTTTACCAAATTCTGTTATCAAAGTATCGCTTAATGATGTTTTAACATTGTCTTTTACCGATACGGCTAAGATTTCAATTTTTCTTTCCAATGCAGCTGAACGGCTGTAAACAGAATTTTTTAAATCGTTTAAATTATCACTTACCAAAGTACTTGCTTTATATTCACCAAATGGAATATCAACAAAAGTTAATGTTGTTCCGCTACTATCGGTATTATGGATGTAAGGAAGAAAAACGCCATTTTGATATTCGCGCAAATAATTTTTCAAACTGGCAATTCTTCGTTTGGTAAGGTTTACGTTGTAATCACTTTTAGCAAGGGTACTTGCATATCCTTTAATGGTTAATTCAATTTCAAATCCATTTTGGAGGGCTTCTAATAAAATTTCAGTAAAATCTTCTAAATCTTTTGCGCCTTTTTTAACGTAATCATCAAAAAATAACTCTATATCTATTTGAGCGTCTTCAGCTGCTTCGCCTGATAGTCCTTTACTGTATTCTTTTTTATAGGTATCTATCAAGGCAATGTATTCTTTGTAGGTATCTAAATAATTGCGTTTGGTAGTAGTATCTGTGCTTCGGGGATTGGGTTCATCATTATGAAAATATAAGGTAAGAGGCAAATATTTACTTAATTTTTGTAAAGTACTCGCTACGGTTTGAGTGGTGTCTGTAACTTTTTTATTGGGTTTTGTAAATAAATAAATATCGTTGCAGCATGTTTCTCCTTCTACATACATTCCTCCGCTGCGATTTGAAGTAATAAATCCTGCAGTATCATTTATTTCGGTATAATATAAATCATTAGCATTGGTATTAAAAGGTTTTCCTAAATTTTCAGGTTTTTCGAATTTATCGGGTTCTCCTTTGGCTTTAAAAATGTCATAACCACCAATTCCCGGATGCCAGGTTGAACTAAAGTAAAGTACTTTGTTTTTATAATCATAGTAAGGTGTAATATCATCTTCGGGGGAGTTTATTTCTTCACCTAACGGACGAGTAATGGAAGAGTTTCCGTTGCCGTCAATAATGCTGTACCAAATATCCAGTTTACCCTGCCCGCCCGGCTGATTGGTAACAAAAAATAATAGTTCTTGATTGTCTTTATAAGTTGCTATAAATGGTTGGGTAGATGTATAACCCGGGCGGTTTATCATGTTATTCATTTTCTCGGCTTTTCCCCAAGTGCCGTTATTTAATTTGCTTCGATATATTGCGCATGGCCCGTTGTATTCGCAGCGCGAAAAATATAGGGTTTGTTTATTGTGCGATATACATACATTTGCATTGTGATAATTAGTAGCATTTAAAAGCGTATCAGCTAATTCGGGGCTTTGCCAGTTATCGTCAATTTTATTTGAAAAATATATTGAAATATAATATTGTTCGTTATTTTTAATTTCAGCAGTAGTGCTTTTTTCATCTTTCATTCTTAGTGATGAAAATAAGAGTTTTTCGTTACTGATAAGTGTACCGCCAAAATCGGCATGAACGGAATTAATTTCTTTGAAATTTCTGATGCTTACTTCGGCCGTATCTACTTTTTTAATATCTTCTGCAAAATCGCAGGCAAGCATTTCCTGATTGGTTTTCAGGAAAAAATAGGAGTTTTTATTTTTCTTGTATTTTGAATTTACTTTTTTAAAATTTTTCTTAGCTAAGGCGTATTTTCCATTTTGTTTTTGCATCATTGCCAGCCAAAACAAGCATTCGGGAAATTGTTTGCCTTTATCTTTTTGATATACAAAATTGTAATACCGCTCAGCCGCAGGGTAATCGTTATATAAACGCAAAGCTTCAGCGTATTTATAATTTACTCCCAAGTTTGAGGAATCAATTTCCATAGCTTTTCTAAAGTATAAAACCGCACCGTAAAAATCGCCTTCGGCAATTGCCTGGTCGCCATGTTTAATAAGCTTTTTGGAGTTTTGCGCAACAGCCAAACTTATAGACAGGAGAAAAATGATAGAGAAAAATAAATTAAGGTTTATTTTCATAGCATGTACAAATCATCAAATATAAGTAGGACAGGCTTTGTGGCGTGTTTTAAATTGTTCGAATTTCCTGAAAATATAAATCAGCGAAAGCTCTAATCCGCCTCTTCCGTTTGATGCGGGTCGTAATCCGGAAGTATTAATATCATAGCTTACACCTACATTTAAATCGTTATATTCCATACCCACTACAATATAGCCTGCATCTCTTGCTCTTAAAAATGCTCCGGCATATATGGCTCTGTATTTCCAAAATTCATTTTGCAATACATATCTAAGGTTTGAACCTGCAATGTATTCTTTGTATTTCCCCTGAGACATTACATGAATAGCCGGTAAAACATCTATTTTTTCTGCAATAGGAATTTGTGCACTTCCAAATAAAGCAACTCTTCGGTCAAGCTTTATGCTTGGGTCGTTAAAAAATGTTTGTTTGGGTTTGGTTAAATTAAATATGGTTAATCCAAGCATTATGCGTGTTCGGTGTTTGGGGGTAAAGGTCCATGCCAATCCGGAGTTTAAATTCATTTTAACATAACCTTCGCGGTTAAAGGATTCTCCATTTGCAAGATTCGGGTCGTACCGGATTCCGTTATATTGATTATCAAAATATAAGCGATTATAATTAATAGATCGTTGCGAAACTCCTGCCTGAAAACCTGCAGTTAAATAATGCAAAGAATCATTTGTAATAGGAATGGTATAAGAAGCGCTTAAATTTGCCATGAGTGTGCTAAATTCTGAATCACCTGCTTTATCGTTATAGATGGCAACACCTGTTCCTAAATTTTGAACGTTAAAAGCACTTCGCATATCGAATGAGCCGCCAAATGTTTGGTAGGGTATGGTAACCGAACGCCATTGCGTACGATGATTGGCTGCTATGCGATAATCACCGTTAAAATGTCCGGTAGCTCCCGGGCTTAAGGTGAGGGGAGAAGCTAAAAATTGCGAAAAATGAATGTCTTGAGAAAGTGCTGAAAAATGAATAGCACTCATCAGCAAAATAAGCAATATGTATAATGTATGTTTAAACATTGATTTTTATCTGATAAGTGTTACATTCCCTTTTTTAAAATATTCAACGCCTCCGGGGCATTTTACGGTAAAATAATAAACAAATACTGCAGGGTCGCATTTCATGCCTTTATAAGTGCCATCCCATCCAATTTGCGGACTGGTGCTTTCAAAAACCAATTCACCCCAGCGATTATAAATGGCTAAATACATTTCTTCAATCAAATTTCCACGCAAATAAAGTACATCATTTTGCCCGTCATCATTAGGTGTAAAGGCATTTGGAAGATAAATGTATGGTTCTTCGCAAATAAAATCAATCACTGTAACTTTTACGGTATCGGTTCTAGTGCATCCTTGCCCATCAGTTAAGCTTACGATATATTCAGTTGTTGAAATAGGTGATGCAACAGGGTCGGCTGATGCAACATTGCTCAAGCCTGTTGCAGGTGCCCATAAAATGGTATAGCCTGAAGATGGGCTTACATGTAATGTAGTGCTTTGTCCGTTAATTATAGTGTCATTATCGGCATAAGCATTTATATTGGCTAAGCCTAAAGGTGAAATAGTTATTTGAGCAGTTGCCGTATCGCTACAGCCAAAGCTGTTTGTAGCTATTACCTGATATGTGGTGTTATTTTGAGCTAATACTGTTGGCGTTGCTGTATTCCCGCCACTTATAATTAATGGTGCAGGCATCCATTGGTAGCTAACATTACTTGGTGTAGCCGTTGCATTTAAAGTATATTGCCCCGGATTACATACCGAAATATTTGTTGTTGAAACATTAATTGAACTTACGTTAATCTGTACCGTATCTATAGCACTGCAACCGTTTATGGTGGTTTGCACATAATAAGTGGTATTGTTTACGGGCAAAACAGTTATAGTACTGTCGTTTGGATTGTTTAAAGCAGGAGTAAGATTTTGATTAATTGACCAAACGTAAGTTCCTGTTCCCGTTCCGTTACTTGCCGTTAGCTGTACCGATGAACCTAAACAAACCGTAGTATCTGCACTTGCCTGCAAATTTACTGTTGTAACATTAATTGGATAAATTAATGTATCTGCGCAAATGCCATTACTTACAATTAAGGTATAGGTTGTATTTAAAGTAGGCCAAACAAAAGGATTAGCAATGGTGGTAGATGAAATATTTGTATTTGGACTCCATGTGTAAGTTAAATTTGAAGAAGTATCAGGCAAAATCCCTATTTGTAAGGTATCATTTTGGCAAATATTATTTACTGGATTTTGTGTAGTAGCTTGATTTAAAACATTTACATGCACGCTATCAAAATTGCTGCAATTACCCGTATAAGCTTGAATATAGTATGTAGCAGAATTTGTTGGAGTAATATTTATGCTATTATTCGTTAACGGAGAATTTAATGTATCGGTAAAATTCGGATTGCTTGACCATATATAATTTGTAAAAGCACTGTTTGCTGTTAGTATAATGGAATTTCCTCCACAAATGGTGGTGTCAGGGTTTGTATTTATTCCCAAAGGAATAACATTTACGGTTTGAAATACCGTATCGGTACAAATGCCGTTTGATATAAGGAGCTGGTAAGTAGTGGTAGTGACAGGAGAAGCAAAAGGATTGGAAATATTAGTGGCCGATAAACCTGATGAAGGCGACCAAGTATAGGTAATATTCGGATTTGAATTAGGTAACAATCCAATTTGAACGGAGCCGCCACCGCAAATTGTAACAGGCGATAGGGAATAAGTTGTATCTGATAAAACACTAATTTGTTTAACAACCGTGTCGGATAAATTGCATGATAAAGTGTCGAATGTTATTAAGGTAATTGTAAATGTTCCAGATGATGTGTAAGTATGCGTAGGATTATAAAGCGTTGAGGTATCACCATCGCCAAAATCCCAAAAATATGTAGTGCTTGATGAGCCCATACTGGTGTTGTTAAAGTTTACTGTATAAGGCGTGCAATCAATAGGCGGAGCATCAAAATCGGCAAGTGTAAATGGTAAGTTAAAATCAAATTTAAACACAGCATTGTTACATGAACTGTTATTTGTTGATGACCAAGCTCCGGGGGTTGTTGGAAAGTTAGAATCGCCACCACAACCGGCACACACCGATTGGTACATTCTTCCTCTGCGGTCGAATCGGCTGGTACCTCCATCCACATGTTCTGCACTAAATGCGCTGCCGAAATAAGTTCCGTAATGTAGAGCCGAGGCATCGTCTTCCATAACCATTAAGTAAAAGTCGCTGTTATCGGTAGTGCTTTGATAGGCATTGGCTGTAATGGGCATATTGTTTGTTCCGCCAAATCCATTTACATTGCCTCCCCAACCTGATAAATATACTTTATTACATAAATCAACAGCAAAAGCTGTAGGAGAAATATTTGGAACTCCAATGCCACTGCCAAATCGAGTTGACCAAATAATGGTATCTAAATCAGGTCTAAATTTGGTAATAAACTGTCCGCTGTTAGGCGAATTAAAAGCAGCATTTACAATAAACATTCCGGCAGGAGCTTCAGTTTGGCCGTAAATGTATATATTGTTTAGTTTATCGCGTTTTACAAAGTAGGATTGGTCGTAAGCACCCGAACCAAAGTAGGTAGATTTTAAAATTTGTTGTCCGTTTTTAGAAATTAAAGCAATAAATCCATCGCTTCTGCCTCCTCCAAATGTTGTTTGATAGGTTCCGGGTGTTACAGGAAAATTAGTAGAATTAGTTCCTCCGGTAATTAATAAATCATCGTTTAAATCTAATTCTATTGAGAAAATAGCATCTAATAAACTACCTCCAATGTATGAGCTCCATATCATATTACTTAAATTATTATCCATTTTAATAATAATGCCATCTAAGCTTCCGCCTCCATAAATAGTTTGAAAACTTCCTGCAGTAACCGGAAAATCTGTTGAACGGGTACATGAAGCAACATATATATTATTATTTGCATCAATCATTATTTCGCCCCGTATTTCATCAGCATAATTGTATCTAAGTTCATTAAAAACTAAATTAACATTTCCGGTGTTGAGAGAATTTACACCATCGTTACCACTACCGCCAACATAGGTAGATGCCAGTAAATTAGCACCATTTGAACTTAATCTTGAAATTATAATATCTGAACCATTGTTATAACTATACCCTAAACCGTTGGATAGGTTACACGGCGTACCTCCATTAAATGTAATGTCATAGGCTCCTGTTGTAGTAGGATAGTTTGCTGAACCGCTTGTACCGAAAATAAATAGTTCATCATTTGAATTTACTATTAAACTATGGGGGGCTTCGCTTCCTGAGCCTCCTAAATATGTTGAATAAATTAAGTTGCTACCGGTTGTATCATATTTAGTAATACCAATATCTATAGTACCTCCAGCGAAATTTACTTGGTAAGCTCCTATTGTTGTAGGATAATTTACACCAAAGGCAATTCCTCCGGCATACAAAAAGCCTTTAGAGTCAAACGTTGCGGTAAACCCAAAATTATTGGCAAAAGATCCGCTGTAAGTTGAAAAATTTAAAACTGGGTCAATTATTAACGGTAAATTTTTATCATAGCCGTTCGGGAAAATAAATGTTACAACATTGTTTTTTAAAACATATTTACAGTTTACTTCTTTTTCAACACCATCAACTATTTGATAGGCGTATGGTTTATTTTCAATAATTTCGTTTACACTTGTTTTAATTATAAGATTACCGTTTTTAAAATAAATTTTATCAGCACCTTTATATTTCCATGCAATTTGTTCCGCATTTTTAGAGGGTGCAACAATAAAATCGTACTTTAATTCTTTGGCTGTGCTGTATATTTTTAAATCAATTCCATCATAAAAATTTTCATAATTTATTACTTTAAAACTTTTAACAAAACTTGCCCATTTGTTTTGGTCGTTTCCTAAAAAATAATTGCTGTATGATGGAATGCTTTCATGTGAAAGAATTTTATTTTGAGGATTTGCATTTAAAAATTCCATTTGTAAACCATGAAAATTTACAAATTCGGGCAAAGAAGTATGATTTCCGTTATGATGGTTATGACCTAAAACATGGCGTAATTGATACGTGTCATAAAAAGCATAAGTAATTTTAGTTTTTTCTAAAAACATGGCTCCACCCGGAATATCGGCTTTAAATAAAACCTGATTTTCCCACTGGCCTTTATTTTCGGTAAAACTAACTACTTTTTTATCAGTATAATGGTGTTTGTTTGCTAATAAAGGCAAATAAAATATTGAACATACAAAAACTAAAATCAGTAACCGTGATTCTTTGGGCATATATAGAGAATAGATTGCGGTTATTTTTAATCATAAATATAGTTTTTTTTACCAAAATAGTCAAATTTTAAATTTTAATAATTCGTTTTCATTTTTTGCTCAGATTGAAAAAATATAGTAGGTTTGATAATTAATTAGCAATTACTTATGATGAGTTTTGGCGATTTAAGCAATAATATGTTAGAACTATCTAATAGTTTAAAAAGAGCTGATATTCTTTTATCTTATTGTGGCACGCTTGATAGAAATATATTACAAGCTATATTAAATATTGCAAAAAATCGTATGGCGTTTATTAATGAAAATCCTGAAACTGTAAAACGTGTGTATGATGCGATAAACGATACCCTTGAAAACACGATTATCCATAGCAATTATAAAGAAGATGATAATCGTGTTTTTATGCCTTTAAAAAACATTTTTTTAATTACCAGAAATACAAATAATTATAGTGTTGCATCGGGTAATTTTATTAAAGCCAATAGAGAAGAAGCCTTAAAAGCCTTGCTAGACAAAGTAAACAGTATGTCTAAAGATGAATTGAAACAAGCCTATCAACAGATTTTAACTAAAGGCGAATTAAGCCCGATAGATACAGCCGAGTTGGGCTTTATTGATATGGCCATAAAATCAGATGCGAAGCTGGAATATGCTTTTAATCATAAAAATGGAGAGGTATTTTTCTCGCTATCAATTTCTATCAATAATTAGATTATTAAAATCTGTTTTTTTCTATCAAGACGCAGCGCATAATACTATCTTTGCGCTATGAATTTATTATCGGTTGATTCCATTTCAAAATCTTATGGTGTAAGGGTTTTATTTCAAAATGTAAGCTTTGGTATTGATGAAGGTCAAAAAGTAGCTTTGGTTGCCCGAAACGGAGCAGGAAAAAGTACATTACTTAGAATTATAACCGGAAAAGATACACCCGACAGCGGAAAAGTAATTTTACGCAATGATATTAAAGTAGGATACCTTGATCAGGAACCTGATTTACCAAGCAATGTTAGTATTCAGGAAGCAATATTTAGTAGTAATTCTCCGGTAATTAATGCCATTAAAGAATATGAAATGGCAGTAAAGTTAAGTGAGGATAATCATAACGATGAACATGCGCATAGATTGGAAAAAGCCATTACCCAAATGGATTTATTAAAAGCCTGGGATTATGAAGTAAAAATAAAAGAAGTACTTTCAAAATTAGATATACACGACTTAAATCAATATATAAACACCCTCTCCGGGGGGCAACAAAAGCGTGTTGCATTGGCTAAATTAATTATTGATGAACCCCAATTAATCATCATGGATGAGCCAACCAATCATTTAGATTTGGATATGATTGAATGGATGGAAAGCTATTTGCAACGCAGCGATATTAGTTTACTGCTG
>CALKJP010000040.1 GCA_937995645.1 uncultured Bacteroidia bacterium | reverse complement strand
ACATTTAAATTTCCCTGTGCATCAGTATTGGGTGCAATACTATTTTGTGATATATGAGGATTCATAGGAACAGCAGATTTTTTATAAGGATATGCAGTACCATATAAACCAATATCTGTTCCGTCTGATGCAGCATTTTTTCCTAAGCTTGTTGCCTTTAATTGATAGTTATTGGCATAATTAAATGTATTTGTGGTATGACTAATAAAAATATCATTTATATTTTCATTGGTTATGTTATTAGCCCCTGTATTACCATTTATAGGAAAGGTTATGCTGGTTGAAAAAATGTTATTATAAAACATATTTCCTGTACATGTACCTACAAATAGCCCATTGCAACCAATATTCGTAATAATATTATCAAAAAATTGTGCACTGTTTATGTTGTGAAAAGTTGGAGTAGAAGAACATGAATAGGTAGATTGAATTAAAAAGATATTATTTCGGAAAATTACCTGCCCATTACAGTTGGCTATATGCGATTGAAAAATATTTTTACTGAAAAATACATTTGGCACATTTGATAAATAAACTATACCTACTATTACATTTTCTGATATATTGATGTTTTGTGAAGTAGTATTGGTTGAAATGTTATCATAACTTAACATTAATGCTCCTGCAATATAGCATCTGCTTATACTATACCCATTTACAACATTATCTGATGCTGAAGTTCCAAATGAGATATTTTGAGGTGTATAAATTCCTTGTATTGAACCACCACTTGCGCCTGTGCAAATTTTAATGTTTGCATTTATGGTAGTTATACCGGTTGCAAGCGTAGAATCAGGATAATGTCCTGCTCCAATTATATTAATACTTTTATTAATAATTAAAACATTTCCTGCAACAGTAAAACTACCTCCCGGTATATACACATAGTCACCATTTACGGCATTATTTATTGCGGAATCTAAATTGCTGTAAAAACTTACATTGTTATTAGATTGAACAGCAATCAAACTTTGTGCATTTACAATATTTGTAAATACAATAGAAACTAGTATTAAAAAGATTTTTTTCATAATTAATTATTTTGAGCGTTAACCTGAATTTGAATATTTAAATCACCATTTATGTCAGTTTGCGTAGCTATGTTCTTTGAACTTATATGCGGATTTAATGGTAAACCATTTTCTTTAAAAGGATAGTATCCGCCATAAATTCCAATTTCGTTAGTATTATTTGCAGGATATGCCGATGGATTTTGCAAATGAAGATCGTTTTGAAAATTAGCAGGATTATTGTTTTGATAATTAATAAATACACTTGTCGGTGACTGATTATAATAATTATTTAAATAAGTATTGGTTAAATCTGAAGTTGGATCAAAATTCATTACATTATTCATAAAGGTATTATTGGGGATTGCAAAATTCCATCCACTTCTTAAATAATTATTTTCTATAAGTGATTCAAAGGTTTGATACAATGAACCATACCATGTACCAATTAAAACATTATTTCTTATCCAACCATTTTTTACTCCAATAACTCCAACTGCTATATTATTGAATACTTTGATATTATTTACGTTTTCACCACCAATATTATTTACTCTGTTTTCAGCAACAATTACATCTTTAGATTTTAAACTATCAGGTTTATTCATATTTCCTCCCGGATAACCGAAATCTCCCGTTATTAGATTTCTTAAAATAAATAATGAATCAATCACATTATTTGCATCTACATATAAATTACCATTTATATATAATCCGGTAATTACTGTCCCTGTTGCTCCCGAACCAATTGTAATACCGTTAATTTCGCTTCGGCCGGTTGCTGTTAATGAATCAGTAAAATAGCCGGTACCGATTAAACATATCTTTTTTTGAATAGTGGGAATGTTAAATAATCCTCCCGGAATGTAAATGGTGTCACCATTTGTGGCAGTATTATAGGCATCGGTTAATGGATTAGTCCCACCAAAAATACTGGTTGTGCCATTGTGGTTTAGAGCTACTCTTTTTTGACCATATATAAGTGTTGTAAAGCCTAATAAGGTAAGTAAAGAAATTAGTTTAATTGTTTTCATAATTTAGTTGTTTTGAGCATTTACTTGTATTTGAATATTTAAATCACCATTGGAATTGGTTTGTGTAGCAATGTTTTTAGAACTGATATGTGGATTTATAGGTACTGAACCTAGTTTAAAGGGATTAGGAGTGCCATATATACCAACTTCAGAACCATCAGTTCCTATGTAAAGCGTTGGATTTTGCATATGGTAATCACTTTGATAATCGAGCGTAAAATTGTTTTCGTTTACAAAAAAGTTAGTAAATGATATGTTCATATAATTATTTACACCACTATTTGTATTGTAAGGGAACGTATAAGAACGATTAAAAACATTGTTTTCAAATAAACAGCTTGAGGCAGAACCTATAATAGAATTGCCACACGCTCCGGAATTCATGAAAATGTTATTTTGAATCAAAGCATTATAAACATTGTTAAACTGGTATGCAGGACAGCCTGCTCCTCCTAAAAAGGTGTTATTTTTTACTAATACATTTCCGTTGGCAAAATGCTCTATTGCTCCGTTTATCAGATTTTTTTCTATCAAGACATTAATTGCTCCCATACCAAAAACAGATCCTCTTATCCAGTTTTCATAAATTTGTATAAAGGAAACATTACTGTTTTGAGCATATTGATCATAATTTAGAATAATATGTTGAACATTGCATCTGGTAATTTCTACTTGAGTAACATTATTATTACTGGGATTACTTCCAAAATTAAAATCCCCACTTAAGTAAATGCCTGTAAAAAATGAATTATTAGCACCTGGAAGTAATCGGATGTTTCCATTTAAAATAGTAGCGTAAGTAGCCGCTGTTGAATCCGGATAATGTCCGGCTCCAAACAATGTAATTTGGTTGTTTATGGTAATATTACCGATATTAAAATTACCGCCCGCTAAATATACCGTATCACCGTTTTGCAGATTATTGAACAAATCACCAATTAAATTATAAACATAGGTTGTTCCGTTTTGCCTAATAAATTTACTTTGTGCAAAGCCTGAAATGCTTATCAGTTGCGATAAAATAAAAATTGAAAAAATTTTTTTCATAAACATTTGATTTGTTGCAACAAAGGTTAAATAATATAAAAGGTGATAAAATGATATTTGTCATTCATGCAAATGATTTTTATCAGGAATTAATATCTTCGTAACATGTTTAAAAATAAATTAGTTGCATTCATTTTATTGCTTTCCTTTTTAGAAGGAGCAGCTGTAATGACAGTTGAACTTGTTGGTGCTAAAATGCTTGCTCCCGTTTTTGGTACATCGTTATACGTGTGGGCTGCAACGCTAGGTATTACGCTTTTTGCACTTACTACGGGTTATTATACAGGGGGATATTTTTCAGCTAAATCTTCTTCTCCAAATTCTATATATCTGGTATTATTACTTGCCGGATTATTTACTGTGCAAATGCCATTTTTATCAAAATTTATATTTAAAGCCACCTTAAATATGGATGTAAGAATGGGTGCAAGTATTTCTTTATTGGTATTTATGATGCCTCCTTTAATTTTCATGGGAATGACCTCACCGTTTATCATTCGCTTTCTTACACAACATGCCGAAATGGCCGGAAAAAGTGCAGGTACTGTTTATGCGATTTCTACTTTAGGGGGTATTTTATCTACTTTTTTAACAGGATTTTATTTACTTCCGGAACTTGGAATAAAACATACAGTTTTAATCAGTGGTGCAACATTGATTATTCCATCTGCTATCGGATTAATTTATCATAAAAAATATAAGGAATTGCTTTTATTATCCTTTATACTACCGGCTGGATTTTATTATTTTCAAAGCGATACTTTTTCTGAATATAAAATTTTATACCAAAAAGAAGGAGTTTTAGGACAAGTAAAAATTGTAGAACATCCCTATATAACGAAGCAAAACGATACAATTACAGTAAGAGCTATGTTGGTAAATAATACCGCACAAACTATTAGCAACCTAAATAAACAGGGCGAAGATTTGTGGGATTATGCCTATTATTTCCCGGCTGCTGCAAGCATTTTTCCAAAAGGAAGTAAAGCGCTTTTGTGCGGTTTAGGTGGCGGAACCATTGTGCGTCAATTTCAAAAGCTTGGATTTGATATAGAAGTAGTTGAAATAGACCAACGCATAAAAGAAACAGCAATACAGTATTTTGATGTTGACTGTAATATCCCTATTTATGTTGATGATGCTCGACACTTTATTAAAAATACTTCCAATACATACGATTTGGTAACATACGATATGTTTTTAAGCGAAACTCCACCTGCACATCTTTTTTCACTGGAATGCTTTGAAGAAGTAAAACGTATTTTGAATGATAAAGGAATGATCATGATGAATTTTTATGGCTTTATAAGTGGCGAAAGAGGAATGGCTGCGCGAAGTGTTTATAATACTTTAATTTCAGCAGGTTATCATGTTAATTTATTGGTTACACCTGCTGATAATGAATTTGAGCGAAATTTAATTTTTTTAGCATCCTTAGATAATAAAGACTTTTCAACAATAAATTACAGCGAAGAAGGTAAAGAATCAATAGCTGATTTAACAAAACATTTTATAAACACCAACGAAATTATATTTAGTGATGATCCCGTATTAACTGATAACAAGCCACAGTTAGAACATATTTATCTTCCGGCTGCTGTTGCATGGCGTCAAGGTGTTAATGAGCAATACACCAAATATTTATTGAAATAAAATACATTTTCAATAATCAATATTTATAACTTTGCTATCAATTTAAACTCAAAATCATCATGCAAAAAGATACTGCAATTTTTAATCTTATTGAACAGGAAAAACATCGCCAGACACATGGCATAGAACTAATTGCTTCCGAAAATTTTGTGAGTGAACAGGTAATGCAGGCTATGGGCTCTGTACTTACTAATAAATATGCAGAAGGGCTTCCCGGAAAACGCTATTATGGCGGCTGCGAAGTGGTTGATCAGGTTGAGCAAATAGCTATTGACAGATTAAAGCAATTATTTGGAGCAGAATGGGCAAACGTACAGCCACATTCAGGAGCACAGGCAAACGCAGCTGTAATGTTAGCTGTTTTAAAACCTGGCGACACTATTTTAGGTTTTGATCTTTCGCATGGCGGGCACTTAACACATGGTTCACCCGTAAACTTTTCAGGAAAATTATATCGCCCTACTTTTTATGGTGTAGAAAAAGAAACCGGAAGAATAAATTACGATAAAGTAGCAGAAACTGCTCGTGCTGAAAAACCAAAATTAATTATTTGCGGAGCTTCATCTTATTCGCGCGATTGGGATTATCAACGTTTAAGAGCTATTGCCGATGAGATTGGGGCTTTATTAATGGCCGATATTTCGCATCCTGCAGGGTTAATTGCAAAAGGATTGTTAAATAATCCATTACAGCATTGTCATATAGTTACATCTACAACTCACAAAACATTACGCGGACCCAGAGGTGGAGTAATTATGATGGGAAAAGATTTTCCAAACCCTTTTGGATTAACTACTCCTAAAGGTGAAATTCGTTCAATGTCTTCATTGTTGGATGCTGCCGTATTTCCCGGTACACAAGGTGGACCACTGGAACATGTAATTGCTGCAAAAGCGGTTGCTTTTGGCGAAGCTTTGAGTGATGATTTTAAAACATACGGGCAACAAGTAATGAAAAATGCCAAAGCAATGGCACAGGCATTTGTTGATAGAGGATACGCTGTAATATCAGGCGGAACAGATAATCACAGCATGTTGATTGATTTACGCAGTAAAAATGTAACCGGTAAAGAAGCTGAAAATGCTTTAGTAAAAGCTGATATTACGGTAAATAAAAACATGGTTCCTTTTGATGATAAATCACCCTTTGTTACATCTGGTATTCGTATTGGTACACCAGCTATTACAACGCGCGGTATAAAAGAAGATAAAATTCCTTACATTGTTGAATTGATTGATGAGGTATTAATGAATAAAGACAATGAACAGGTAATAGCTACTGTTCGCAAAAAAGTAAATGAATTAATGAAAGATTTACCATTGTTTGCATATTAAAAATTTCTCTGTTTAAACAGAGATTTAATACAAACCGCCTATGGCCACTACGGAAAATAAAACGTACCGAAAGCTTGCCATAGGCGGTTTATGTATTTTAATCTGTCATTTTTTACTCATTGCTGTTTATAATTTTTCTGATTTGTCAGAAAAATCATCCGTTTTAAGCCGAGCTGCTCATCACTATGTGCAGCCGTTATTTTTTCAAAATTTCAAACTATTTGCACCAGATCCACCAAAGTCGTATCGCGAAATTTATTTCAGAATTGAAGATAATAATGGCAATAAATCAAATTGGATAAACCCGGGTAAAAAAGATTTAGAAATTCACTCAAAATTTCGATTTACGCATCATGCAAAGCTAAGAGCCGCATACGATTATATTTCGCGAAACATGGAATATTTACATGAGCAAAACTTAAAAGGAAAAAATGATGTGTTGGAGCAAACCATTAACCGCTATTTTTTGCTACAAGCAAGAAAATACTATCCTCACACCTCTTTTAATGCTATTGAAACAGCTTTTATTACCTATACTCCCATACTAAAAGACGATAAAATTGAAATAGAGAAACAAGCCACTTTATTTTCTAAAAAACAATTGCATTGATGCAGTGGATTGATAAACTATATCAGCAAGAATTATATTCGGAACAGGTAAAATTGTTTCGTAAATGGATGTATGCTTTTTTATTTATATACACCTTAATTCTTTTGCCTGCAGCTGCCGATATATGGGGCGAAAATCAATTGGTTGCTTTTCCGGGTGCGGTTAGTAGTTTTTTAAATATACTTTCCATTCCATTTTTAAATAAAAACTTTTACTGGATTATTGCTCTTTATTTAGTTGCGCTGCTTGTCGGTTTTTTCAAACCAAATCGAACGATTCATTTTATTATCTGGTATTTGTACATCAATTTGTATTACAATGCAGCTGCGGTTCAAAATGGCGGAAATAATTTAGTGGCTTTAGTTTTGTTGTATTTAGCCATTAATAATTCCGAAAGTAATCAATCCAAAACCCCGATTGATATTTTGTTTAACAATTTATCTGTAATAGCCGCACGTATTCAAATTGCTATGATGTATGCCGTAGCGGGTATTTACAAACTTACCGGTGAAACATGGACAAACGGAACAGCCTTAATGTATGTTTTTAATAATCCGGAATACAGTTTGCCTTACTTTTCAGGTTGGATGAGGCAGCAGTTTTGGTTAATTGATATTGTAACAAATACTACCTTACTTTTTCAATTAATATTTCCAATAGCAGTTTGGTTTTTATCTGTAAGAAAATATGTGTTGTGGTTTGGAACTTTATTTCACATAACAATTGCATTATATATGGGCATTTTTGATTTTGGAATCATTATGCTTATTATGTATTATTTATTTAATCCCTGTAAAAATAAAAAGCGAAGCACCACAGCCTCGCTTTAAGTCGGGATGACACGACTCGAACGTGCGACCCCCAGCACCCCATACTGGTGCGCTACCAACTGCGCCACATCCCGTAAAGATGTTGCAAAAATAATATTTTTTTAAAATTGATAAAATGGTTTTTTGCCGTAAAAACAATTTATTTGCCGTCAAACAAAAATTTTAACTTGCTGTTAGTAATTACAATACATTTGCATTGATTTAAAAATTACCATGAAAATTTTTTTATTTTTTTTTATAATTCCTTTTTATTCTTTTCTATCATTTTCACAAAACAAATTTACAATCAGTGGCTATGTAAAAGATGCTAAAAGTGGTGAAATTCTTATAGGAGCAAATGTATATATCAAAGAAATTTTAAAGGGAACCACCACAAATCAATACGGTTTTTTTTCTATTACACTTCCTGAAGGGAAATACACGCTCGTTGTATCCTTTTTAGGATTTGAAGAATTTACACAAAAAATAGATTTAAGTAAAGATCAGCGTTTAAACATTAATTTAAAAGATAAATCTATTACTACAAAAGAAGTAGTAATTACAGGTGAACGAAGCGATAAAAACACCCAAAGCACCGATATGGGGCGCATGGAGCTGGAAATGGAAAAAGTAAAAACACTACCGGCATTTATGGGCGAAGTAGATGTTTTAAAAACCATACAATTATTACCGGGAGTTCAATCTTCGGGCGAAGGGAATTCCGGTTTTTATGTACGTGGCGGAGGCCCTGATCAAAATTTAATTTTATTGGATGAAGCAGTTGTGTACAATGCTGCGCATTTATTTGGTTTTTTCTCGGTATTTAATGCCGATGCTATTAAAAATGTGGAATTGATTAAAGGAGGGATGCCTGCTCAATACGGTGGTCGCCTTGCTTCGGTGCTCGATATTTCTATGAAAGAAGGGAATAATCAGCATTTTCAGGTAGAAGGTGGCATAGGGGTAATATCTTCACGTTTAACTTTACAAGGCCCAATTAAAAAAGATAAAGCATCATTTATAGTTTCAGGAAGAAGAACCTATGCAGATATTTTAGCAGAGCCATTTATTCCGGAAAAATCTATCTTTAAAGGAACAGGATATTATTTTTACGACTTAAATACAAAATTAAATTATATACTATCTGACAGAGACCGTTTGTTTGTAAGCGGATATTTTGGTCGCGATGTATTTTCTTATAATAACAAAAAGGCAGGTTTTAAAGTAGATATACCATGGGGAAATGCTACAACTTCCATGCGTTGGAATCATTTATTTTCCGATAAATTATTTATGAATACTACCTTGGTATTTAGCGATTATAAATTTTCGTTCGGTGCTTCGCAATCTGATTTTGAATTTAAATTGTATTCAGGAATTCAGGACTGGAATGCAAAAGTTGATTTTACATATTTTCCCAATATTCGACACAATATAAAGTATGGTATAAATTATACTTTTCACACCTTTGTTCCAAGTAACGCATCAGCTAAACAAGGCGATGTAGAATTTGATACCGGAAAAATTAAAAAGTATTTTGCAAACGAAGCTGCTGCCTACATTTCTGACGACTTTGATTTAACGGATAGATTAAGAATTAATGCAGGAGTGCGATTTTCATATTTTCAGCACATCGGTCCTTTTGACCGTTATGTAAAAAATGAAATTGGTCAAACTATTGATACCATTATATATTCTAAAAATCAACCCATTACTGATTATAACGGATGGGAGCCAAGAGCATCACTACGTTTTAAAATTAATTCCAATAATTCTATTAAAGCTGCTTATACCCGCAATTATCAGTATGTACATCTGGCATCGCTATCAGCCATAGCATTACCAACCGATACATGGATGCCAAGTACTGAAATTGTGCAGCCTCAAGTGAGCACACAATATGCCATTGGTTATTTTAAAAATTTTAAGGATAATATGTACGAATCTTCTGTAGAGCTTTATTACAAAGACATGAAAAATCTGGTAGAGTATAAAGAAGGAGCTTTACCTGAAGATAATATTAAAGAAAATTTAGACCATTTATTAACTTTTGGAAGTGGCGAATCGTATGGCGCTGAATTTTTCTTTAAAAAAGCACAGGGCAAATTTACCGGATGGATTGGATACACTTTATCGTGGACAAACCGAACCTTTCTTGAAATAAATAACGGTGAAACTTTTCCTGCCCGATACGACAGAAGACATGATGCTTCAGTAGTTTTAACATATAATATGAGCGATAAATGGACAGTATCAGCAGTGTTTGTTTATGGAACAGGTAATGCCATTACCTTACCAATTGAGCGCTACTTCTTCGAAGGAAGAGTTGTAAATATTTACAGTAAGCGTAACGAATTTAGAATGCCTGCTTACCATCGTGCTGATATTTCAGTAACGTGGAACCATAAGAAAACCGAAAAATTTGAATCGAGTTTTAATTTTTCTATCTACAATGTGTATAACAGATATAATCCGTATTTCATTTATTTTGCTAATGAAGGCGATGTAACCAAAGGAACATTTAAAGTTTCTGCCAAGCAGGTATCATTGTTTCCGATATTACCTTCTGCAAACTGGAATTTTAAATTTTAAAGAATATGAAACAATTTTATTTTGTTGTTTTAACATTGATTTTTTTCATTGTGTTTATTTCATGCGAACGCGAAATAAATATTAATATACCTGATACCGAGGGCCGTTTAATTGTAGAATCATACATAGAAGATGGAAAACCTCCTATTGTAATACTTAGTAAAAGTATTGGATATTTTAAATATACCGATCAAAGCACATTTGAAAGCATGTTTATCAGAGGTGCAATAGTGAGCATAAATAACGGTACATCAAAAGAAAATTTAATTGAAATATGCTCTCGTTCAATTCCCGATTCTTTGTTGCCTGTTTTAGCATCATTTATAGGAGTTGATGTAAATACTTTGGCAGCTGTTAATTTTTGCGTTTATACTACACTAAACACCCAATTTTGGGGGCAAGAGGGCAAAAGCTATAAATTATCCATTAATTATTTAGGAGATATATATGAAGCTGTAACCACCATAAAACCCAAAGTTTCGTTAGACTCCTTATGGTTTGAAGTATTTGCCGATAGAGACAGCTTAGGCTTTATATGGGCTAATTTTTCAGAGCCAGCAGGATTAGGAAATGCCTACCGATGGTATGCCATGCGCTTGGGAAAAGATGCTAATTTTATTGCACCATTCGGTTCAGTATTTGATGATAAATTTATTGATGGAAGAAACTTTAGATTTGCATATAATCGCGGTTCAGCGCCTAACTCAACAGCTCCGGATGATACCGGTAGCGTTGCCGGATTTTTTAAAAAAGGCGATACCGTAGTAGTTAAGTTTTGTTCAATAGATTATCCAACCTTTGAGTTTTTAAGAAGTTACGAAGCAGAAGTTTCAAATAATGGAAATCCTTTTGCATCGCCTACTACTATTAAATCTAATATCAGCGGAGGTGCTATCGGTTATTGGGGAGGATATAATGCAACGTTTGATACCGTAATTTGTAAGTGATAATTGTTACTTTGATACCTGAGTTTTAAAATTAACTTTGCAAATAAATTTTTAGAATAACAATACTATGAGCGAATCAACTGAACACATTAAATGCCTAATTATAGGCTCAGGTCCTGCAGGATATACTGCGGCCATATATGCAGCTCGCGCTGACATGAAACCGGTTATATACCAGGGATTACAGCCGGGAGGTCAATTAACAATAACAACCGAAGTAGAAAATTTTCCGGGTTATCCTGATGGTGTACAAGGACCAGAAATGATGGAAGATTTTAAAAAACAAGCAGAACGCTTTGGTACCGATATACGATGGGGCTTGGTTACAAAAGTTGATTTTTCATCTTTACCTCACAAATTGTGGATTGATGATAGTAAAATGATAACTGCCGATGCCGTTATTATTGCAACCGGAGCATCAGCTAAATGGCTTGGTTTAGAAAGCGAACAACGCTTAAATGGTTTTGGTGTTTCAGCTTGTGCAGTTTGTGATGGATACTTTTTTAGAGGACAAGAGGTAGCCATAGTTGGAGGAGGCGACACTGCTTGCGAAGAAGCTTCTTATTTGGCAAAGCTATGCAAAAAAGTATATATGATTGTGCGCAAAGATGAACTTAGAGCTTCAAAAGCTATGCAGCACAGAGTAATGAATACTCCGAATATAGAAATACTTTTTAATCACGAAACCAAAGAAATATTGGGCGAAAAAACCGTTGAAGCCGCTCTGTTAATTAATAATAAAACCAACGAAGAAGTTAAAATAAATATTACAGGTTTCTTTGTGGCTATTGGTCATAAACCCAATACTGATATTTTTAAAGGATTTTTAGAAATGGACGATGTAGGGTATATAAAAACTATTCCGGGTTCAACTAAAACCAATGTTGAAGGTGTATTTGCCAGTGGCGATGCGGCCGATAAAGTGTATCGTCAGGCTGTTACCGCTGCAGGAACAGGTTGTATGGCTGCATTAGATGCGGAGCGTTATTTAGCAGAAAAAGGATTGCATTAATTTTTAAAGATTATTCCCTTTAAATTATATAAAGGTGTCAGTCTGAACTTGTCGAAGACCGACACTTTTATTTTATCCCAACTAACCTAAATTCAGCATTAGAGATTTGACAAAATTCAAATCTCTAATGCTGAATATGTTGGATAGTGGATGGCATTTGGCTAATGCTACCATTAGGCGAGAAATTAGCAAGTTAATGCTTAATTAAGAATTAAGTAAATCATACAAATTGGATTATTTTAATAAATAACCTGAATTGTATTGAATTGTAGATTATTTTTCATTGTTATGCAATAGAGAATTTCTCTGTCGAATTAACTATATTCAATTCTCGCTAATTTTATTAAGTTATTTTGAGCTTGATAAATTCTCAATATTTTTACAAAAGAATAATACAAAGATGCCACAAAGCAAAAAGAAAATATGGGCTATTTGGTTTAAGCGCAAAAGCGATTTAAAAGCACGTACCCGTTTTTTTTTCTTTTTGATTTGTGTAGTTTTTTCGGTTTTTCTATGGTTTTTAAATAAACTGTCAGACACGTATAAAACTACCATCAATTTTCCGGTAAAGTATATCAACCTTCCTGAAAATAAAATTTACACCAATATTATACCCGTACACATTTCGGTTGATATTGAAGCTAAGGGATATTCCTTGTTACAACATCGATTTAATTCCAAACAAGATACGCTGATGATAGATTATGCAAGTGAACATGGATTTTTAAAGGGAAATTCTGACGTACATTTTATTTCATTAAAAAACCGCAAAGAAGAATTGAGAAATCAATTAAAAGATGTGGGAAATATATTATTCATAAGCCCAGATACAGTATTTTTTAACTTTGCAGATAAAGAAGTTAAACGGCTAAAAGTTAAACTCAATGCACAGTTAAGTTTTAAAAAGCAGTTTCAAATAAAAGATTCCATTATTATTACACCGTCTTATATAGAAATATATGGCCCTTTAGAAAATATAAAAGATTTACAAGAAATAGAAACCGAAGAAATTGTATTAAATGATATTTCAGAAGATAAAGAATTTAATTTAACATTAAAGATTCCAACTACTATTCCGGTTTATTATCGCTTTTCGCATAAAGAAGTAAATGTTAAAATTCCTGTAGAACGATATACTGAAACTTCCATACAACTTGCAATAGAACCTGTAAATGTGCCCGATGGGTTTGATGTAGTATTAATACCGGATAAAGTACAAGTAGTTATGCAAGTTCCCTTTAGCAAATATAAATTAGTGCAGCAACATGAATGGAATCTGCAAGTAGATTTTGAAAACTATAATCAGAAAAACAGATTACCTTTAAAGTTATTCAAATATCCGGCATTTGTAAGAATCAGTCAAATAAAACCCAACGAAGTAGAATACATTTTGATAAAGAAAAAATAAATGAAACGTATAGGTATAACAGGAGGTATAGGCAGTGGTAAAACTATAATTTGCAAAGTGTTTGAATTGTTGGGTGTGCCTGTATTTTATGCAGATGATGAGGCAAAAAAATTATATTATCATAAAGATGTTAAAGATACTATCATAAAAAAATACGGAAATGAAATTTATACAGCAGAAGGAAAATTAAATCGCGAATACTTGGCTCAAATTATTTTTTCAAACCCGCAAGAATTAAAATTTGTCAATTCCCTTATTCACCCTTTAGTAGGTGAAGCTTATATGCAATGGTGCGAAAAATACAAATATTTGCCTTACACCCTAAAAGAAGCTGCCATTCTGTTTGAAAGCAGTGCCTATAAAGAAATGGATAAAGTAATAACCGTAAGTGCACCCAAAGAAATTCGCATAAATCGTATTATGAAGCGCGATAATCTAACTCGTGCACAAATAGAAGAGCGTATGAATAATCAATGGACAGAAGAGGAACGTTTAGCCAAAGCAGATTTTGTAATTTACAATAATGATGAACAATTGGTATTGCCTCAAATTATTGAATTACATCAAATATTAATACTCAAAGAAAAGTAATATGAAAATTCTTTCTGCAGCACAAATTAGAGCAGCCGATGCTTTTACTATTAAAAAGCAAGCTATTGCTTCGGTAGATTTAATGGAGCGTGCTGCTAATACTTGCGTGAGTTGGCTAAAAAAAAACATCGGGGTTGACAAAAATTTACTTATATTTTGCGGAACAGGCAATAACGGGGGCGATGGCATAGCTATTGCCCGATTAATGTATCAAAACGGATATGATGTTTTAGTTTATGTAATAGGAGAGAAGGGAAAGGGTTCTCAAGATTTTTTAATCAATATTGCACGAATAGAAAAACTACCACTTACAATAAACTATGTTCAAACATTAAATCAAGTTGAAGCATTTAAACCAAACGATGTAATTATTGATGCCATTTTTGGAACAGGTTTAAACAAACCGGTAGAAGGTTTTTATGCAGAACTTATTCAAGTGATTAACCAGTCAAAAAAAGAAGTTATTTCTATCGATATTCCATCAGGGCTTTTTTGCGATACCAGCGATTTAGCTTCGTTAAAAAATGTTGTAAAAGCCACCCATACGCTTACTTTTCAATTACCCAAATTTTCTTTCTTATTCCCCGAAACAGGTAAATATGTCGGGCAGTTTCATATACTCGATATTGGCCTTGATAATGAATTTATACAAGCTCAAGACAGCCTATTTTATTATTTAACCGAAGAGGATATACGCTTAAATTTCGATTTTCAGCGCGAAAAATTTTCACATAAGGGTACTTACGGACATGCTTTATTAATTGCCGGAAGCTATGGCAAAGCAGGTGCTGCCATTTTAGCTGCCAAAGCATGTTTAAGAAGCGGTGCCGGCTTGGTAAGTATTCATACAGCTAAAAAAAATGTTGCTTCTATTCATGCTGCTTTTCCGGAAGCAATGGTAAGCATTGACAGCAGTTCCGGACATATTTCTGAAATACCTCATTTATCTAATTATAATGCAATTGGAATTGGACCGGGCATTGGTTTGCATGAAGATACCGTTCAGGTATTTAAAAAATTAATTCAAACTTCTGAAATACCTTTGGTAATTGATGCAGATGCCATTAATATTTTATCTGAAAACAAAACATGGCTTTCGTTTTTACCTCAGGGAAGTATCTTAACTCCTCATCCAAAAGAATTTGAACGTTTGGTAGGTAAGTGCAACGATAGTTTTGAACGTTTACAAAAAGCTCGCGAATTATCTATAAAAACCAATTTGGTAATTGTGTTAAAAGGTGCACATACGGCTATTGTTTCGCCAAGTGGAAAAGTTTATTTTAACAGTACTGGAAATGCGGGAATGGCCACTGCCGGAAGTGGCGATGTTTTAACCGGTGTTATAACATCTTTTTTGGCTCAGGGTTATAATTCGTTTGAAGCAGCTGTGTTAGGTGTCTATTTACATGGTATGGCTGGCGATATTGCTGCTACTAATTATTCTTTACAGGCATTAATTGCAGGTGATATAATTGATGGTTTGAGTGGAGCATTTAAAGCCTTAAATGCCAAGCACTAATTTCTATTGTTTGGAGCTGGTACACTGATTAATATATAAACTACTATCAATAGTGTAATAATGGATGTAATAATAAAAGCCGTTGCAGCTCCGTAAGTGTACCAAATTAAACCGGTTAAAGAACTTGCAAGCATGGTAAAAATACTTTGAAACCCGGTAAAATTTCCAATTGCTGTTGCAACATCGTTTTTATTAACAATATTACTTATCCATGCTTTCGATATTCCTTCGGTTGCAGCGGCATAAATACCATATAAGAAAAAAAGAAAAAGTATCGTGCTTAAGCTATGAGAAAGAGCCATGCCTAAATAAACTCCCGAAAATATTAATAAACCTGCAAGAAGTATTTTTTTTAAACTTGTTTTATCGGCAATAATTCCTAACGGAAAAGCAAATAATGCATAAACTAAATTGTAAAAAATATACACACCGATTACTTCAGTATCACTTAATCCGGCATCTTTAGCTTTGAGCAATAGAAAAACATCGGAACTGTTTATTAAAGTAAAAATTAAAAGGCCAATTACCAGCTTTTTGTATGTTTTTGGGCTTTCTTTCCAGTATCTTAAAAAAGAGAAAAATGAATTTTTGCCTTTATGCGTATTCAAATTTTTTTTCTTTTCTTTAATTATAAGCGTAAAAGCAATGGCTAACACTCCCGGTGCAAATGCTATAAAAAATAAGGTTTTAAAATCTTCCGGATGATAGTATAAATAAATCAGTGCAATCAGCGGACCTAATACAGCTCCAAGCGTATCCATTGAACGATGAAACCCGAAAATTTTTCCTTTGGTTTCCGGAGTTGATTCATCTGATAAAAGCGCATCGCGTGCTCCGGTTCTAATTCCTTTTCCGAGGCGGTCAATTGTTCTGGCAAAAAATATCCATATCGGATATGTAAATAAGGCCATCAAAGGTTTTGAAACAGCACTAAAAGCATAGCCTATTTGAACAAAGGGTAAGCGTTTGCCCGAAATATCAGATTTTTTGCCAAAATAACCTTTACTTAAACCTGCCGTAGCTTCGGCTATTCCTTCTAAAACTCCAATTAATACTACCGAAAAGCCTATTGATTTTAAATAAATGGGCATTACCGGATAGAGCATTTCACTTGCCGTATCGGTAAATAAACTAACAAGCGAGAGCAGCCAAACGGTTCGAGAAATGTTTTTTAAAATCAATTTTTTGCTATTTAATTTACAACAAATGTATTGATTTTAAAGGCATGGAAAAACCTTAGATTTCTTTTTCTTTTTTTCAAAAGCTGTGCTTACATAGCGTAAACCAAAACTAACCCAAAAGGGCAGATGATTGGTTTTTCCAATTCCTTTACCAATGGTACCATCAATTTTTACTAAATCGCTGAAAAAATGCCTGAATCCGGTTTGCCACGATAAGCCTGCACCGGGAATGTAAGGTTCTCTAGAAAATATTTCGCCTACATAATGCATGCCTTTGTATGCCTTAATTTGCGTTCCAAATCCCCGAGTGTTTACAAAGGTGTTATTATTATTTACAAATAAATAATTTCCACCCAAATTGGCATGAATTAATACTTTCTCACCTTTGCCAAAACATTGCGATATGGTTAAAAAAGAAAATGCCCCATAGCCTTGTGGTACAAATTCACCTTTGCCATTGGGTAGATATGTTCCTGCTACTAAACCAAATCCCGGACCCTTTCCTGGTGCATATTCTTTAAATAAATATTTTCCTTGCAATAATGGCATGGCATAGCTGAAATGTGCGCTTGCATCATTGGGTTTATCGTAACCAAAAACCAATCCGGCACTTAATTCCATTTTTTTGAAGGACCGTAAGCAGCCATGTGCCACCATTGACCGGAATGGCGATCAAATCTGGCCCAGGTTTCTCATTGCGCAAGTCGATACCCAACAACACGTGCATCGTCTGTTATAAATGGGCGAACAACAAAGCTTATTTTTACTAAAATAAGTAATAGTAATGATAGAATTGTTTGCTTCATTATCGGCTATATTAAGTATTTAATATTATTAGAAAATTAAATTTTTTATTATTTGTGTTTATGCCCCGGTTCATAAATAATTCGTATAAAAGAACTAAGTCGTTCGTGGTTTTTATTTATTGGAATTCCTCCTACAATACCAA
>CALKJP010000039.1 GCA_937995645.1 uncultured Bacteroidia bacterium | reverse complement strand
GCAGACATTGAATATTTAGCAACTGTGCGATATTACAATTATTGGAGAGGTTTTTCAACTGGGGCGGTTGTAAGTGCAATTATAACAATGCTGTTGAAAAAATGATTTTAATTTTATATTATCCTTATTGTATTTTTCATTTTAAATGTTGTATATAGCTTAAAATAATATTTGCAACAAATTTTTTTAGTTTGTTTTCTTAGTTTATTAACCTTTACTAACACTGTAATTGTTATTAAATTATAATTTAATGATACAACATTTTTTTTAGTTAATAATATTGTTCTGTTTTGTTAATAAGGTATTAACTTTGTAGTTTAATTTATTTATAATTAACCTTTTTATACTTATCAACACATGCTAATATCAATTGGTTCAGATCACGCAGGTTATAAATTAAAAGAAGAAATTAAAACATATCTTTCTTCCTTAAATATAAATTACAAAGATTGTGGAACTTTTTCAGAAGAAAGTGTAGATTATCCTGATTTTGGTCATGCTGTTGCAATTGATGTATTAAATAAACAAGCTGATTTAGGAATTGTTATTTGTGGAAGTGGAAATGGTATAAATATTTCAGCTAATAAGCATAAAGGTATTCGTTCTGCTTTATGCTGGAATGAAGAAATTGCAAAATTAGCTCGCTTACATAACGATGCTAATATTTTAGCTTTACCCGGTAGATTTATTGATACAGAAGAAGCAAAAAAAGCAGTTAAGACTTTTATTTCAACTGATTTTGAAGGAGGTCGTCATCAAAACAGAATTAATAAAATTGAATTAAATTGTTAAATATTTTCATATTATTTTTTGTTTTTTTTCCTGTAAGCATTTTAGCTTCCAATAAAGATTCTATTGCTGATAATTTTGTTTATTTAATTAATGAGAATGAATTAAAAGCACATATTTTTAAATTAGCATCAGCAGAATTTGAAGGAAGAGGCACCGGTGAAACAGGACAATATTTAGCAGCTGATTATATTAGAAATCATTTTATTAATTTAGATTTAATTGGACCAGTTAACGATACAGGTTATTTTCAAGTTTATTATTTTAATAAAATGGATGACCCTGAATTAAAACTATCAGTTAATAACGTTATATATACTAATCAAAAAGATTATTTTTTATTTAATTATAATAAGTATATTTTACCTAATTCTTTTAAAACAAATAAACTTTATACAATAAATAATATATCTGATATAAGTAAAAAGTGTAGTGAATCATCTGTTTATTTTAATTATAAATCTGATAATTTAGATGAACTTATAAATATTTATTTAGAATTAATAGAATTATCCAATAAGTATAAAATAAATTTATTATTTGTTACTAAACCCGATTTTAATTTAGAAGATGTAATGTTTAAATTACGCTTATCTATGTTTAAATATGGAATAAATTCAAAATTTCCTATAATTTTCATAAATGATAATCTAAAGTTTTATAAAAATTCTCATATAAATTTTATAATTAAACCCATTTTCAGAAGCATTCATACTCAAAATGTTTTAGGCTTTATAAAAGGGAAAACAGATGAAACGGTTGTTATTTCTTCTCATTTCGATCATTTAGGTATAAAAGAAGGTAAAATTTATTATGGAGCTGATGACAATGCTTCAGGCACCTCAGCTGTTTTAAATCTTGCAACAGCTTTTTCACAAGCATGTAAATCAGGTTTTATACCTTATCGAAATATTTTATTCATTACTTTTTCTGGCGAAGAAATCGGTTTATTAGGTTCAAAACATTATACTGATATAGATCCTATTATTCCATTAAAGAATATATCTGTAAATATAAATATCGATATGATAGGAAGATCAGATAATATTTATATAAATAATGAAAAATATATATATGTAATTGGTTCTGATAAATTAAGCAGCACATTGCATAATATAAATGAGGAGGTAAATTCAACCTATCAACAACTTATATTTGATTACAAGTATAATAGTTCAACAGATCCTAATCGTTTCTATTATCGTTCTGATCATTATAACTTTGCTAAAAATAATATTCCTGTTATATTTTTTTTCAACGGAATGCATGATGATTATCATAAACCAACAGATACCCCTCAAAAAATAAATATAAATTTAATGGAAAATAGAGTTAAACATATTTATTATTTAGTATGGAGATTGGTTAATATGAACGAAAAAATTACAGTAGATAAAATTAATTCGAAATAAATATGGCTCATAATACACTTGATAAATTTTTATCTGATGCTGAAAAAAAAGCATTTGATTTAACACATCGTAAAACAATACAATATAATATTGGTAAGTACGATTCTGCTGTTATAAAAGGTAAACAACAATTTAAAAATTTACATTTAGCAAAAGAAAGAGCTTCAATATTAAAGAAAAAAATTTTATACAATTTAGATAAATTTTTATCAGATTTTGAATTTAATTTTATTAAAAAAGGAGGTAAAGTTATCTGGGCTCAGGACGAAAAGGAAGCTATAAAAGAAATATTATCTATTACCGAAAAGTATAAAACAAAGCTTGTTGTTAAATCTAAATCGATGATTACAGAAGAAATACATTTAAATCATCATTTAGAACAAAACAAAATACAAGTTGTTGAAACAGATTTAGGGGAATATATTCAACAAATTGATGGAGAACCTCCGTATCATATTGTTACTCCTGCAATGCATAAATCAAAAGAGGATATTGCTAAATTGTTCAATCAAAAATTTAATCTTTCTCCCACCTCAACCCCACAAGAGATAACACTCTTTGTTAGAGATAAGTTAAAATCTTATTACATTGATGCTACTATAGGAATTACAGGTGCTAATTTTATTATTGCTGATACAGGTTCTATTGCTATTACAGAAAACGAAGGTAATGCATTTATGAGTATGTCTTTTCCAAAAGTTCATATAGCTATTGTTGGAATTGAAAAGATAATTCCATCTTTAAAAGATTTGGATTTATATTGGCCGCTTTTAGCTAGTCATGGAACTGGTCAAAATGTTACTGTATATAATTCTATTATTTCAGGTCCTCGTGCATTAGATGATACTGATGGACCTGATGATTTTTATGTTATTTTATTGGATAATGGAAGAACAAATATTTTAGCAAAGGATGAAAAAAGAGATGCATTAGCTTGTATTAGATGTGGTGCATGTTTAAATGCATGTCCTATCTATAAGAATATAGGTGGTCATACTTATGCTACTACTTACAGTGGACCAATTGGTTCTGTTATATCCCCTCATTTAATAAATTTAGAAGAATACAAACATTTGAGTTTCGCCTCTTCATTATGTGGAAAGTGTACAGAAGTTTGTCCTGTAAAAATTCCAATACATAATATGTTACTATATAATCGTAAAGAAAGTATTGAAAAGGGACTATACAGTAAATCCGAATCATGGTCTATGTATTTTTATAAAAAGGCTATGCTTAAAAGATCTACTATGGAAAAGGGCGGTTCATCTTTAAAAAATTTTATGATTAAACAATTTTTTAAATCAAATTGGGGAGAAAGACGTATTTTGCCTGAAATTTCAAGTAAATCATTTAATCAACTTTGGAGAGAGTTTAAAGGCATCAAATAATGTTTCACGTGAAACATAAGTTCTTTTATTAAAAGTTTCACGTGAAACACAAAAACAGAAATATGTTGAAAGAATATGATATAATAGTTGTAGGAGCCGGACATGCCGGTTGTGAGGCTGCAGCAGCAGCTGCTAATATGGGCTCTTCTGTGTTATTGGTTACTATGAATATGCAGACCATTGCACAGATGAGCTGTAATCCGGCAATGGGAGGTATTGCAAAAGGACAAATTGTTCGTGAAATAGATGCTTTAGGAGGGTATTCGGGAATAGTAAGCGATAAATCGGCAATTCAATTTAGAATGTTAAATCGATCTAAAGGTCCTGCAATGTGGAGTCCAAGAACTCAAAATGACCGAATGCTTTTTGCTTTGGAGTGGAGAAAAATGCTCGAAGAAACTCCAAATGTAGATTTTTGGCAAGATATGGTGTCGGGGATATTAATTAAACATGGTAAGGCTTGTGGAGTAATTACTTCAATGGGATTAGAAATTAAATCGAAAGCTGTAATACTTACTAATGGTACATTTTTAAACGGTGTAATACATATTGGAGAAAAACAATTTGGAGGAGGCAGAACAGGAGAGAAGGCGGCAACTGGCATAACAGAGCAATTAGTAAAGTTAGGTTTTGAATCTGGAAGAATGAAAACTGGAACTCCACCAAGAATTGATGGTAGAAGCCTTGATTACTCAAAAATGGAAGAACAAACGGGTGACGAACAACCGGAAAAATTTTCTTTTTTAGATTCTGTACCAAGGCTGACGAAACAAAAAAGCTGTTATATCACCTATACAAATGAAGCTGTTCATGAAATATTAAAAACAGGCTTTGAAAAATCTCCAATGTTTAGCGGAAGAATTCAAGGACTTGGTCCAAGATATTGCCCTTCTATTGAAGATAAAATTACCCGTTTTGCAGAAAGAGAAAGACATCAGATTTTTGTTGAACCGGAAGGTTGGAATACAATTGAAATTTATGTAAATGGATTTTCTACTTCATTACCAGAACATGTACAATATAATGCATTAACAAAAATTCCCGGCTTTGAAAATGTAAAAATGTTTCGTCCGGGATATGCTATTGAATATGATTACTTCCCTCCTACTCAATTAAAACATACATTAGAAACAAAACTGATAGAAAATTTATTTTTTGCAGGACAAATAAATGGAACAACCGGTTATGAAGAAGCGGCCTGTCAAGGTTTGATGGCAGGTATAAATGCTCATCAAAAAATAAATAATTTAAAAGAAATAATTTTAGATCGTTCACAGGCATATATAGGTGTATTAATCGATGATTTAATAACCAAAGGAACTGAAGAACCATACAGAATGTTTACCTCAAGAGCTGAATACAGAACACTTTTACGACAAGATAATGCAGATATTCGATTAACTCCGTTAGGCTATGAAATAGGTTTGGCATCTAAAGAAAGATTTGATAGGGTAGAAGAAAAAGTAAAAAATGTTCATAAAATAATAGCATTTTTTAAGAATGAAAGTATTTTGCCGGAAGATATTAATACTCATTTAACCGAATTAGGAACAGTTCCTTTAAATCAAAAAGTTAAAATGTATAGTGTTTTAAGTCGTCCACAAATTAACATTTATGATATTATAAATTTTGCATCAAATGCTCGATTTATAAAAGACGAATTCGATAAAGAAACAATTGAACAAGCCGAGATTTTAATGAAATACGAAGGATATATTGAACGCGAAAAAGAACATGTTCAAAAACTTAAAAGATTAGAGTCTATACCATTAAAACCAGATATTGATTATTCTACCATTAAATCCTTATCAGCTGAAGCTGTTCAAAAACTCAATAAAATTAAACCGCGAAATATCGGACAAGCATCCCGAATATCTGGAGTAAGCCCTGCTGATATAAGTATTTTAACAATTTATTTAGGAAGATAGTTTTTTTCGTAAGTAATTGTAAGCCAGAGACTTATAATAATTCCATAAATGCTCTATAATAAACGATTTTAGTGTCGTCTTAGTGTTTGGTTGTTTTGCTTCATAATCGTTAAAATATGGCCATAAAATGAGTTTTTGAGTATTTAAAATTGTCTTTATGACAATTTTTCATCGTTAAATTCGTTATTTTTAATCTTATTTTGCTCATTAAATCAATAAAAATGATATTCAGATTTTTGCTGTTTCTTTTTATTTTCACTTCGTTGCATCTTTTTTCACAAGAAATTGAAATAGGTAAATGGCGCGATCATTTTCCATATTCAAAATCTATTGCCGTTGCTGATGCAGGAGATGATGTATATTGTGCCTCCGAAAATGCTGTATTCAAAGTTAATAAACAAGAAAAAGTAATTGAACGAATTTCGCGTGTAACGGGTTTAGCCGAGTCTGAAATTACGGATATTGCTTATTCAGAAACAACAAAAACACTTATAATAACATATAAAAATAGCAATGTAGATTTAATTAAAAATAAGCAAATCATAAATGTATCTGACATTAAGCGCAGCAATATAATCGGAAATAAAACAATTAACAGAATTTACATACACGATAAAAGAGCATATCTGGCATGTGGATTTGGCATAGTAGTGCTTGATCTTGAAAGGGAAGAAGTAAAAGAAACCTATTTAATTGGAATAAATAGTACAAATGTTAATGTATTAGATATAACACTTTCATCTTCATATATTTTTGCAGCAACCGATGAGGGTGTTTTTAAAGCCCCATTAAATGCACCATCACTTTCAAATTTTAATGTTTGGAATAAAGAAGCTCAATTGCCTTTTGAAAAGTATAATTGCATAGTACAGTTTAATGGAAAAATATATGTAAATAAAAAATCGCAAAATTTTAATTCTGACAGCCTTTTTGTTTATGATGGTATCAACTGGTATTATGATAATTTAACACAAAATCAATCAACTTTTAGAATAAAAAATGATAAAAATCACCTAATTTTTGCTTTTTATGATAATATTAAAGTATATGATCAAAGTTTAAATGTAAAATTTCATATATATAACTATTATTTAAATAGTGCGAGTCCCGAACCGTTATCTGCTGTTCTTGATAATCAGCTAACACTATGGATTGCAGATGCAAAGCAGGCGCTTATTAAATCCGATTTAAACGGCTTGACAGAACGTTTTATTCCAAATGGTCCTATTTCTAATCGTTCTTTTCATTTAAAATTTGGCAGCAATGGATCTCTTTATTTAGCCCCCGGAAGTTATACCGCAAATCGTTCAAATGTTTATTTTGGCGATGGAATATCTATTTTAAAAAATAATTTTTGGGAAAGCATTTCAAATAATGAAATTGCACAATTCGATACTCTTTTTGATAAAGTTTTTGTAAACCCCGATCCTGCTAATCCAGAAAGAGTTATGGTTTCAAGTTGGGGTAGGGGGCTGATAGAAATTGAGAATTATCAATTAAAAAAAATTTATAATGAAAAAAATTCAACGCTTTCTAAATTAAACGATCCCAGCTATTATTGGGTTGGAAACGCTTGTTCGCAATTTGATAAAGACGGAAATTTATGGGCAACCGGCTCCGGTACCCCCAACCATTTGAATGTTATGGATAAACAAGGAAACTGGAAGACCTTTAATTTAGGGGCAGCAACAACTTTAATCAATCCAGGAGTTTTTATTATTGATAAAAACAACAACTTTTGGATTCAAAACCATAGAAACGGAATCATTTTATTTAATCACAATAATACATTAGACGACCCTTCTGATGATAAGTTTTTATGGCTTAATAATCAGTCTGGAACAGGCAATTTACCATCGCTGGAAGTTATGTGCATTACAGAAGACCGAGAAGGTCAAATTTGGATTGGAACCGAAAAGGGCGTTGTAGTAATTTACAATACTTCAAATTTGTTTAACGGCCCTGTTGATGCTCAACAAATAAAGCTGGAACAAGAAGGACAAATACAGATTTTATTGGAAACAGAAAGAGTAACCGCCATAGCTATTGATGGCGCTAATCGAAAATGGCTTGGAACAGAGAGCGGAGGAGTTTTTTTAATGTCGCCTGACGGTACTAAACAACTAACGGCATTTAATACAGAAAATAGTCCATTACCGTCTAATACTATTCAAAGTATTGCTGTTAATGGTATAAACGGAGAAGTTTTTTTTGCAACAGACAAAGGCCTTGTTTCTTATAAATCTGATGCAACCGATGGGCAGGATATTTTTAAAAACGTGTATGCTTATCCTAATCCGGTAAGAGAAGATTATGAAGGAACAATAGCTATTAAGGGTTTAGTAACAGATGTGGATGTTAAGATAACTGATATTTCAGGAAAATTAGTTTACAGTACTAAAGCGCTTGGCGGACAAGCTGTGTGGGATGGAAAAAATGTATTTGGAGAAAAAGTAAAAAGCGGAGTGTATATGGTATATTGTTCTACCGAAGACGGAGCAAAAACATATGTTACAAAAATTTTGGTAATAAATTAATCAACTGATTTTAATCCCTATCAACGTTACATCATCCACCTGTTCGATATTGTTTTTCCAGTTTTGGAAAAAAGCTGCAATTTCTGCCTCTTGCTCTTTAGGGGGTTTATTGCTAATTGAAAGCAAAAGCTCTTTCAGCATTTTAACACCCATTTTTTTGTTTTTTTCTCCGCCAAATTGGTCGGCATAGCCATCGGTGCTAAGGTATATCAGGCTGTCTTTTTCAATACTAAGTTCGTGTAAGGTAAAGGGTTTTTCTTGCTCATATTTCCCTATCGGTTGCTTGTCGGGTTTTATTTCTATATACTCTCCCTGCGGGTTGATTATCCATAGCGGACGGTTTGCTCCGCTGTATTGAATATTATACGTGCCTTTCTTTATCCGTACCAGACAAATATCCATCCCGTCTTGTAGATTGTCTTCTCCGCTAAGTTTTTCTATCACTATTTGTCGGGTTCGGTTTAAAATATGTTGTGTGTGGTAAATATGCTCTTCGCGTATGCAACGGGTAAGTGCTGTGCTGCATACCACACTCACCATAGCCCCCGGCACACCATGTCCCGTGCAGTCGGCTGCGGCTACAAAAATGTATTTGTCGGTTTCTTCCAGAAAATAAAAATCACCGGCTACTATATCCTTGGGTAAGTACAATACAAAACTATCGGGCAGTAATCTTATCCATTCCTGCGGATTGGGCAGGATAGCATTTTGTATGCGCTGGGCGTAGCGGATGCTGTCCATGATGTCTTTGTTCTTCTCCTCTACAATTTTTTTCTGTGTTTCAATTATTGCTTTCTGTCGCCTTGTATTTTTAAGAGAGCGAACAACAAACACAGCAAATACAATTACAAGAAGCAAAAAAACACTAACCGAAAACAAAATAATCCTTTGTTTTTTCGCTTCCTCCCTTGCTTTTAATTCCCGCTTCTCTTGCTCTGCCTTCTCTGCTGCCATTTTCTTTTCAAATTCATAGTTCATTTCTATGCGCACCTGCTTCTTTTGATTCTCCTCGCTGTTGATGCTGTCGCGGGCAGCTATGTATTTTTTGTAATGCTCAAAGGCGAGTTTACTGTATTCTGCCTTTTTTGCCCACTGCCCACTGCCCACTGCCAACTGGCTTAGCGTATCGTATAAGTGTGAGAGGTATTGATTTGTTTCTTTCTCTCCTTCCAAATTGCCTAAGCTATCAGATAGTTCTAGCGAGTGTTTCAAATATTTTTCTGCTTCTGCAAATTTCCCTTTTTTGGTATAAAGCGAGCCGATATTACCGAGAGCAAATGCCTGCAATTTTTTGTATCCGAGTTCTTCTGACATTTTTAATGCTTTGAAATAATATTCCAATGCTTTTGTGTAATCGGCTTGAGAGTAATAAACAATTCCGATGTTGCCGAGAGTGGTTGCAATTCCGTTTTTATTTCCGAGTTCTTCTGACATTTTCAAACTCTTGAAATAATAGTCTAACGCCCTGTTGAGCAAAGAATCACGCTCCACAGGGTGAACATTGTGGGAATTGGCTTGAGAGAGATAAACACTCCCGATGTTGCCGAGTTGGATTGCAATTAGATTCCTATCTCCGAGTTCTTCTGCCATTTTCAAGGCTTTGAAATAATATTCCAATGCTTTTATGTAAACGGCTTGAGAGAGATAAACACTTCCGATGTTGCCGAGCGTGGTAGCAATTCCGTTTTTATTTTCGAGCTCTTCTTTTATTTTCAAACTCTTGAAATAATATTCCAATGCTTTTGGATAATCGGCTTGCTCTTTATAAACATTTCCGATGTTGCCGAGCGTGGTAGCAATTCCGTTTTTATTTTCGAGTTCTTCTGTTATTTTCAAGGCTTTGAAATAAAATTCCAATGCTTTTGGGTAATCGGCTTGGTTCTTATAGACAATTCCGATTTTGCTGAGATGGCTGGCAATTCCTTCCATATTATTCAGTTTTTCATCAATTCTAAGGGCGGCAAAATAATTTTTGAGGGCATTGGGGTAATCGGCTTTGAGGTAATAATAAGCACCAAGGTTTGCGTATGTGTTGGCGAGCAGTTTTTGTTTTATCGTTTCGGAGAGATTCTTGGCTTCGCTCCGGGTGAGAATAGCAAGGGCTTGGTTGGAGAGGCGAATGGCAGTGTCAGGGTTGCTGTACATCAGTTCCCGGCCAAGTTCATTCAGGGCATTCACCCTATTGGTATCTTCCTTAGCAGAGAGGAGAACTTTCTTGAGGGAGTCAATTTTATTTTGCTGTGCATAAGCAAAAACAGAAAGTAAAAGCCCTGTTATAAATAAAGTAATATAAGCAAATAATTTCATTTGGTTAAATAATGAATTGATCTAAATTGTTCTATCTGTTCTAATTTTCTCATTTTTGAAAACAAAGAGGCTGTTTGAGTTTATGTAATATAAATATCAACATTTAAAAATAATCCATAAAATTGTTTTTAAAAAAAAATATTAAATATGCTGGTAAAAACCGAAGGTATAGTTTTAAGCCGTTTCGATTATTCGGATACCAGCATAATTGTAAAAATATACACCCGCCATTATGGCCTGCAAACGCTGATGATTAGAGGCGCACACCGAAAAAAATCAACACAAAAAGCCTCTTTGTTTCAGCCGCTATCTCTGCTCGAAATAGTTTTTTACCATAAAGAAAACCAAGAAATAAAAACGCCTAAGGAAATTCGCCTGGCACATGCCTACCAAAGTCTGCAAAGCCAATTTTTAAAAGCGAGTATAGCTGTTTTTTTAGCAGAAATATTAGGCAAAGCCATACGTGAAACATTTCCGGATGAGCGCAAATATGAATTTATTAAAAATTCGCTTATGCATTTAGATTTACAAGAAGATGGAGTTGTAAATTTTCACCTGTCGTTTTTGCTAAAACTGAGCAATTATTTGGGGTTTTCTATAACAGAAGATGAGACCGAAAAATTTTATAGCGATATTCAAAAAGATGTATTAACAAACAACAGTAATCAACCAGCTAAAAATTTTGATAAAAACCAATTACAAAAATTATTAAAGCAAGGATATACTATTTTATCAGAAATAAAACTTAATAATTTTGAGAGACGTACATTGTTGAAATTGATTTTAAACTATTATCGCCTGCATGTAGAAAATTTTGGCGAAGTAAAATCTTTAGAAGTCTTTCAGCAGATATTTGATTAAATCTTTTTTATGCGCATTGTTGCTTAAAGTGCGAATAATCTTATTTTTGCGACTCGGTTCAACACATTAAAAAATCATTAAAAATGGCATCAAAAATCATTTACACGCTTACCGATGAAGCGCCCCTTTTAGCAACATATTCTTTTCTACCAATTGTAAAGGCATTTAGCCAAAAAGCAGGAATAGAAATCGAAACCCGCGATATTTCTTTAGCAGGAAGAATTTTGGCAAACTTTCCGGAATACCTGTCGGAAAAACAACGTGTAAACGATGATTTGGCATGGCTCGGGCAATATGTAAATAAGCCCGAAGCAAATATTATAAAATTACCAAATATTAGTGCTTCAGTGCCGCAAATTAAAGCAGCAATAAAAGAATTACAATCGCAAGGATATAAGCTGCCGGAATATCCTGAAGACCCTAAAACAGAAGAAGAAAAAATCATTAAAGCAAAATACGATAAAATAAAAGGTAGTGCTGTAAACCCTGTACTTCGCGAAGGGAACTCCGACCGTAGAGCGCCTCGGGCAGTAAAAAATTATGCGAAAAATAATCCGCATAGCATGGGTAAGTGGGAATCAACTTCAAAATCGCATGTGGCAACAATGCATACAGGCGACTTTTTTCATAACGAAAAATCAATTACACTTAAAAAGGATGATGTTCTCAAAATAGAGCATATTGATATTAATGGAACTGTAACAGTGTTGAAAGATGCTGTAAAGGTTAGTGCAGGTGAAATAGCAGATGCTACTTTTATGAGCAAAACAGCATTAATTAATTTTTTAAACGAACAAGTAGAAGATGCAAAAAAACAAGAAGTATTGTTTTCGCTTCACATGAAAGCAACCATGATGAAGGTTTCAGACCCTATTATTTTTGGACATGCAGTAAAAGTTTTCTTTAAGCCAGTATTTGAAAAGCATGGCGAAGCCCTTACACAAATAGGAGTAGATGTTAATAATGGCTTTGCAGATTTATTATCAAAAATTGAAACTCTTTCTGAAGATAAAAAAACAGAAATTTTAAGAGACATTGAGGCATGTTATGCCAACCGTCCTGATATTGCTATGGTAAATTCCGAAAAGGGAATTACCAACTTACATTTTCCAAACGATATAATTGTAGATGCTTCTATGCCGGCAATGATTCGTAATTCCGGCAGAATGTATAATAAAGAAGGTAAAGCACAAGATACAAAAGCTGTTATACCCGACAGCAGCTATGCAGGTGTTTACAGTGCAACCATTGATTTTTGCAAGAAAAACGGAGCATTCGATCCTCGTACAATGGGCACTGTGCCAAACGTTGGCTTAATGGCACAAAAAGCCGAAGAATATGGTTCACACGACAAAACCTTTGAAATAAAAACAAAAGGAACGGTTCGTGTTATTGATGCAGCCGGAAATGTTTTAATGCAGCACGAAGTAGAAGAAGGCGATATTTGGAGAATGTGTAATGTAAAAGATGCTGCGGTGCGCGACTGGGTTAAATTAGCCGTAAAAAGAGCTCGTTTATCCGGAATGCCTGCCGTTTTTTGGTTAGACAAAAACAGAGCGCACGATGCAGAACTAATTAAAAAGGTAAATGAATATTTAAAAGAGCACGATACAATAGGTCTTGAAATACATATTTTATCACCTGTTGATGCAACTAATTTTACCTTAGAGCGTGTAAAGGCAGGAAAAGATACCATTTCCGTTACAGGTAACGTTTTGCGCGATTATTTAACCGATTTATTCCCCATTTTAGAATTAGGAACCAGCGCCAAAATGCTTTCTATTGTACCGTTAATGAATGGGGGAGGTTTATTTGAAACAGGAGCCGGAGGCTCTGCACCAAAACATGTGGAACAACTGTTGCAAGAAAATCACCTACGCTGGGATTCGCTGGGAGAATTTTTAGCTCTGGCGGTTTCTTACGAACATTTAAGCCAGGTAAGTGGCAATAAAAAAGCAATGGTTTTGGCCGAAACATTAGATGCGGCTACTGAAAAATTCCTTCAAAACGATAAATCGCCTAAAAGAGATGCAGGAGAATTAGATAATCGCGGAAGCCATTTTTATTTAACACTTTACTGGGCAGAAGCCTTAGCAAATCAAGAGAAAGATACCGATTTAAAAACAATATTTGCTCCAATAGCTAAGGCATTAAACGAAAACGAAAACGCTATTGTAAACGAATTAAATTATGTACAAGGAAAGCCCGTTGATATAGGAGGGTATTACCACCCAGATGCTGATAAGTTAGAAAAAGTAATGCGTCCTAGTACTATTTTTAACCAGACGCTAGCGATGTTAAAAGATTAAAGTCTCTTTGTAATGTCAGAAATAAAACCCTAAGAAAATAAGCCCGCAATTGTTGTAAAAGCTAACATTTGTGGGCTTTTAGCTTTATCGGAATATTAAGCCTATCTTTGTAAAATAAAAAAGAATACGATTGACATTTAAAGAATTTAATTTTAGCGAAACACTTCAGGATGGTTTGGACGCAATGGGTTTTAAAACCCCAACACCTATTCAAGAGAAAGCTATTCCCATTATTTTACAAAACAAAGATATTATAGCCTGTGCTCAAACAGGAACAGGAAAAACGGCCGCTTTTTTACTGCCTATACTACATAAGCTTTCTGTAAACCCAACAGAAACAACCAACACGCTTATTGTTGTTCCTACGCGCGAGCTTGCATTGCAAATAGATCAGGCATTGCAAGGATTTTCGTATTTTACTTCGGTAAGCTCATTAGCAATTTATGGAGGAAATGATGGCGGTATGTTTGAACAGGAAAAGCGTGCATTAACGCAAGGAGCCAATGTTATTATTGCTACACCTGGAAGATTAAAATCGCATCTGAACATGGGTTATGTAAAGCTGGATAAATTGCAGCATTTTATCTTAGACGAAGCCGATCGCATGCTCGACATGGGTTTTGTAGATGACATTTTGAAAATAGCCGAAATCCTTCCAAAAAACAAACAAACACTGATGTTTTCAGCAACCATGGCTCCAAAAATAAGAGTACTTGCAACGAAGCTTTTAAATAATCCGGAGCAGATTAATATTTCTGTATCAAAACCGGCTGAAGGAGTTAGTCAAACGGCATATATGGTGTATGATAACCAGAAAAACGATTTAATTTTAAACCTTTTTAAAGGCAAAGAAGAACTTTGGAGCAGCGTTATAATATTTTCCTCTACCAAACAAAAAGTAAAGGATTTAGAGCGCGATTTGCGCAAAGCAGGATTGAAGGCAAAATCCATTCATTCTGATCTGGAACAAAACGAGCGAGAAGAGGTGCTTAGAAGCTTTAAAAATAAGCAATTACAAATTTTAGTGGCTACCGATATTCTTTCCAGAGGTATTGATATTGAAGATATTTCTTTAGTAATAAATTATGATGTTCCAAGCGATGCAGCCGATTATATTCATCGCATAGGAAGAACAGCTCGAGCAGCTTCTAAAGGAGAAGCGATAACCTTTATAAATCAATACGATCAGCAAAAGTTTTTACAAATAGAAAATCTGATAGGCTATGAAATTATTAAAAATCCTTTGCCAGAAGGGCTGGGAGATTCGCCCCAATATGAGCCGCTGAAAAATTCCAAAAAATATTTTTCGAAAAATAGTCGTAAGCCATTTATAAAGAAAAGACCAAATAATATTTAACCCCGAATTAATCAATTGGAGCAATCTCAAATGTGAACGAATGATTCCATAAGGGTAATCCTAATTTAAAAATTGTTTACAATTCCAGTACAAGGAGTTGAATTACAATTTCTTAATCGTTTATGCATTAGCAAATAGAATTCTTTTACGTTCATTGTTTAAGTTTGTGCGTTTGCAAAAAAGCAAATGTGCCCCAAAAGCGGTGGCACATTGTAAATTTAAATGTCTTTCGGAAATGGGTCTGCAAAAAGAATTTGATTTTCAAATAATCTTATTTCATTTTCTTGTAACAAACACTTTTCGATGTCTGCGATTATTTTTTCCTTTTCCATATCTTGTCCAATAAAAACAAGTTCATTCATTCTGTCGCCCCATTGTTTGTGCCACTTGCTTTCGATGTAATCTTTATTGTCAACAAATGAGGGATATTGTATTCGCTCTCCATATGGCATACTTGCCCACCAAACACCTGCTCTTTCTATTCTGGAAGAACCACCGGCCTGACTGAAATTTATAGCATCATTTGGACGTGACGCCAACCAAAATAGTCCTTTGGCTCTGATTATTCCACTCGGGTAATCTTCATTTA
>CALKJP010000038.1 GCA_937995645.1 uncultured Bacteroidia bacterium | reverse complement strand
GTATATAAGTGTTGCAAAATTTTCGGTTAAGCCAATACTTTTTAATAATCCTTCCATTCTATCGGCCATTTCAGTGATGCTAAAACCTAGTTGAAGTGAGTGAGCGTGTTCGGCATTTTCTTTTGCTTCAATTTGTAGTTTCCCATTTTTATCCATGTGCTGAAAAGATGAAACATGAATGGGAGAATCTGATGGTTTAAAAATGTTTTTAGCCAGTTTTAAAGCCGACCAAAATCCTAATGTTTGACTAATTATCCATCCCCCTGCAACACCTTGCCCGTTTTTATTAAAATGCCATTCGATGTGGTGGCGTTTTTTGGCTTCATATTCTTTTATCAAAACTTTTGGTGTAACCGGAGCAGGACATACTTTGGTATAGAATTTTCCATGTTCGGGCTGGAAGTAAAATTCAACATTAAAAAATCCTGCTGTACCAAAAGTTTCACAGTTTGGAATTTGTTCTTCTAAATAGCGTCTAAAAGAACATTCTCTATCGTCAATACATAAAATGGCTTGTACATAATTATTTTTGTTATCATTAATAATTGGAGCAGATGATAGTCCTAACAATACTTGGTCGTAATATGTCCATTCATATATTTCTTGCCAGAGTGCATACACTTCAAAAAGTTCGGTATGCTTAATTTCTTCAAATATATTTATTGGATTAATTGATGTTGAAACATTATTTGATAAAGGCGACCATTTTTCTTCTCCAAAATTTTTATCAAGCGCGTCTATTTCTAATAAAAGCTCAAATGTAATAAACTCGGATAATGATATTTTTCTTTTATCTAAAAGTAAGTGCGGATTATCTTCCAATACACTTACCATACCCGACCAACCGGGATGGGCAAACTGTTGATCAAATAAATAATGTTCAAACAACAAATTATCGCGTACAAGTATTTCCAGCAGGGTTTCAATTTTAAGATGTGTATTAAAAAATAGTTTTTGTACTCGATTACTTGAAAATATTTTTGATAGCGAGTTTTTTTCTATTTCGCGCAAAGCATTTAAAAAACTTTTATCGTTAATCGGAAAATTCCATATCGAAATGCCTTGATCTATAAAACTTCCCGTAATTCTAAATAATGTTGCATGTGTAGCTTTATCGAGATTAATTTGATAAATATCTTTCCATTTATTTCTTAATTTCCCTATGCGCGCATCAATATCTTCGTTATAGTTTTGTGTTAGCAGTTTGTTGCTCCAAATTTCAAAATTTTCTTCACCGTATTTTTCAGTAATTATTCTTTTGAATATTTCTTTGTTTATTTTTTGTTCGTTGTAAAGTTTTCTATACTCACTAAGGGAAAGGTAGGTTTTGTATCCAAAAATTTTTGCTGCTTTTTCTAATGCTTCATGAAAATTGTCATGCTGAAATGCATGAAGGGTATTATGATGAATAAAATCTTTTAAAGGATTTTGACTTGGTAAAAAATGTTTTAAGTCATGTAATATTTTGTGAATTTCAAATAATGAATCAATTACTTTATTTGTTGAATGTTGTTTTACATCATTCATATAAAAAATATTTATTTAATGGATATAGAATAGATTCAACTTGGATTCAAGTTGTTAAAATTTGATTTCTCGGAAGCGAGAGAAGGGTATAATATTATAGTCTGAAAACTTTGTTTATAATGTAAACAGGTAATAGAAGCGTATTGAATTTGAAATGTGGAATACAAAAAAAGCTGTTTTTTTCGTATTCAGAATAGCATAAACCACAAAGTAAATTGTAAGCAAATGTGCCTAATATATCAAGATTTGATTCCTCTTTATTATTCTCATCTTTATTTACAGATAATAAATTTGCAAGTGTGCTAATATTAAATTCCTGAATATTATTTTTGCCTGAATCTGCAAAATGATATGATGTAAGAGCTTCCTTAGAATGGTTAACGTTAAAGGTTAATAGTGCAATCGTCTGCGATAAAAATAATTGCAGAATAAGGAATGAAAGCAGATATATAAGTTGCCTTTTAAGCATATTTCGCAACAAATGTAAGTTATATTTTATTAACCTTTATAAAGCTGCAATTTTTTAACTTTTTTTAATAGCATTCACTTAAATTCTTCTTAACTTTAAACTAACCTATACGGTATATTTTTACATGTATAATTTATACCGTATGTCTAATGATACTCGCATTATTATAGCTGCTTCATCTACTCAGATTTTTAAAGAAATTAGAGAAGCCTATCAACCATCTTCGGTTTTATTTTACGAAATTCAAGAAGGGACTCAGCTTATAGAAACCGCAAAAAAAATTATGCCCGAATTGATTATTATTCATATCAAGCTTTCTGATATGGATGGTACTGAGGCTTGCTTTGAAATACGAAATACGCATGGCATAAAGCAGCCATATATTTTGTTTTATTCTGAAGAAAAAGAAGAATTTATACAGGTAGAAGCTTACAAGGCAGGTGCAGATGATTATTTTTTTCGTCCGGCAAGTGCTCGTTTAATTTCATATAAATTAAAAGCGATTTTAAATCGTATTCAAAGCAAAAAGATTGAAAATAATCGAACTGATACCAGCGTTGGCGATTTAAAAATTGACCGTGAAAGGTATTTGTTGTTTAAAAAAGGTGAACGTATTATATTGCCAAGAAAAGAATTTGAATTACTTGCTTTGCTATCATCAAAACCGAAAAAGGTTTTTACACGTCAGGAAATACAAGAAAAGGTATGGGGGTATGAAATGGATTTAAAAAACAGAACCATTGATGTACATATTAGAAAGTTAAGAGAAAAATTGGGTGATGAATATATTGTAACTGTTAAAGGTATTGGCTATAAATTAGAAATGGATAGTTGAAACATTAATTTTATTAATGAATAAAAAATCCCGCTAATTTCAGCGGGATTTTTTATAAGAGAAAATGCTGTTTTTTATTTTATTCTAACTGTTAAACTAATTCCATATGTTCTTCCTAAACGGAACGCTTCGGTGTTATAAACTGTACCTCTGTGTGTTTGTGTTTTTCTTATTTCGCTGTTTAATAAGTTACGTGCAGTAAAAGATAATACAACAAACTTACCAATGTTTTGCGATGTTTTAAAGTTTAACATTGGTACAGGCATTTCATAAACATCGGGTGTGGCATAAAGGGCAATATTGTATAGTTTAGCTCCTGCTACGTTAAATGATAATGTAGATTCGTGACCAATTTTTTGATTGTTATACATCAATATTGCATTTACAATGTAAGGCGATTGGCCAACAAATGGACGCTTTGTTTGATTATAAGTAGGGTCTATAAATTTTGAACTTTCAATTTCCAACGGGGGTATATCTGTTTCAGATTTAATAAGTGTAAAATTGGTAGCCAATGTAAAGTTTTTAACTTTTTCTGAAATAAAATCCAATTTTTTTCTTATTTCAAATTCAAATCCGAATACTTGAGCTTTATCAACATTTATAAATTTTAATTCGGGAATTGTTGCTGTTGGATTAAATGCTTTTACAATCGGATCGACAAAGTCTTTATAATAGGTACTTATTGCAATTAAATCTCCTGCATTGGGATAAAATTCATATCTTAAATCGAAGTTTTGAATAACCGTACGTTTTAATTGAGGATTTCCCATTACAAAAAATCCATTTTTGGTATCTAACTGCTCAAATGGAGCAAGTTCTCTTAAATTTGGTCGTGCAATGGTTTTGGAGTAAGCAATTCTTATTTTAGATTTTTCGGTTAAATCATACACTAAATTTACGGATGGTAAAATATCTGCAATGTTTATTTTTCCTTGTGTATAAAGTGTGTCGGCTTCTATAATTTCATCTGTAACGGGGTCTCTTAGTTTTACAATTAAGCTATCAATGTTTTTACTTTTAACACTCATATTGGTAGTTTCATATCGAACTCCGCCTATAAATTTAAACTTTTGAGTAATATTAAAAATTCCCATTAAATAGGCTGCAAAGACTTGTTGTGAGCCGGTATAAAAATTTTTATTATTAACTTGGTTAATATAAAAATGCCCGAATTGATATTGACGTATTCCATTGTTATATCTTGGTTTATTAGGGTCATTACCAACAAGTGAATAATCAAATACCGTATCTATTACCCCAAAGTTGCTATTATCTAAAAAGCCATCAAAATCGCCTCTGTAATAGGTGATGTTGCGTGATGGTTGGGGTATCATTTGAAAACGGTATTCTTCAAAGTTTCTGTCTGTTTGGTTTCCGTAAACTCCGAATTTAATTTTATTGGTTTTGTCTTTGTTTACCGGAATAGTAAAATCCAGTTTTGCCTGTGTTACAACATCATTTAGATTTCTGTAAAAATGGAATGGATTGTTAAATTCTGCATTGTTCATGTAATAAAGTGTATCGAAATAGCGCATAACAAAATCGCCATTAGCATCAATAGAGTCAACAGAATCGGCAACAGTTGTAAAAGCTAAATATCTTAAATCGGGTTCGCTTTGTTTTGATAATGTATGGCTTGCCGCCCAATCAATTTCAATTCCTAGTAAATTTGGCAATACATGATTCCCGTTTATTTGCCCGCTTTTCAGTTCTCTTTGAATAAATTCAAGTGAACGTGTGTTAAATTTTGCACGGCTGTCTGAAACTTGTCCTACAAATGTACCTTTTTGTACGCGTGCAATTTTTTCTGCATCATTGGTGTAAATACCAATTATGCCTATACTATGGTTTTTATGAGGTTTATAGGCAAGATTTATAAATGCTCCTAATTGAGGATTTTCAACACTTTTGGTTTCGTATAAATCTTGGTAGGCAAATAATGAATCTTGATTGGTATTAATTAGAGTAGCGATTCTACCGTTTTCATAAAATGTAAAGTTTCTGGAATAGTTAGTTCCTGCTGTAAATCCAATTTCTTGTTCCTTTATTTTAATTTTATTACCTATACTAAATGTGTATGAATTATTAAGAGGTGTTGTTGTTTGTGTAGGCACAAATTGATTGTTGAAAGCTTTAGCTGTTTTATGTATAATTTCTCTTTGATATGTTCTGGTGTTATTAATACTATCAATTCTTGCTTTTTGATCGGGATTATTGTAATAAGATGCAGTTTGTGCAACTACATTTCCTGTTAAATAAGCTCCTTGATTCATAATTTTTCTTACACTGTCATCTTTTACAATTTCTGGGATAGAACGTGTTCCGTCATCAAATCCCCATTTGTCGTATTTACCGCCTTGGTAGGTATAAAAGTTATTAATAAGCGATGATTGAGTGTTATAGCTTGGGCTTGCAGTAAAACTGATATTAAATTTATCGGGAAAATTTTTGGTAGTAATGTTTACGTTTCCTCCTGCAAAACTTCCGGGTTGGTCTGGAGTAAAAGTTTTTATGGTTATTAAATTGTCCACAAAATTTGAGGGAATTAAATCTAAGCTGGCGGCATTTCTGTAAGGGTCGCTACTTGGCATTTGTAATCCGTTTAATTGTGCAATAGAGTATCTATCGCCCAATCCACGCATTACCATATATTTACCATCATCTACATTGGCACCGGTAATTTGTTTCATTGATTCTGCTGCATTGGCGCTACCACTTCTAACTATTTGTTGAGCAGATATACCATCTTGAACGGCATATGATTTTCGTTGCATGGCAATTATTGAAGCATCGGTATTTTTAACCTGTTCTGCTTCAATAACAACTTCTTTTAATGCAACATTATCGGTTTCCATTAAAAAGTCGAGGGTTGTAACTTTTCCTGCTTCAAGTTTAACATTTTTGATGGTTATTTTTTGATATGAAATGTATGAGCAAATAACATTATATATTCCGGGGGAAGCTTTAAGGGTATATCTTCCGTTTAAATCGGCTGTTCCACCAATGGTTGTGCCTTCTAAAATTACACTGGCTCCAATTAATTCTTCTCCGGTTTTTTTGTCTATAATTTTACCGGATAATGTTGCTTGTTGGGCAAATATGTTGAAATTAACAAAGATTGACAATATAAAAATTACAGTTTTTTTTCTATTTTGAAACATCTCGGTAATCATTAATTTAAGTTTTATTAACCTTGATTGATTACTCACACAGAAGGCAGGTTTGTTACCTGCCCAATGTGTGAATATATGTGTATTATTCAATTACTAACTTTTGTGTATGAACGTTGTATCCGTTTGATAAACGTACAATATATACTCCGGTTGATAAATCATTAACATCAACCAACTGAGTATTGAAGCCAACAGTATTTACATTAATAGATTTAACTATTTGCCCGTTGATATTGATAATATCAATATTTACAGGGCTTTCAGAGTTAAATGCTACTGTAAATGTGTTGTTAGCTGGATTAGGATATACAGAAACACTAGCAAAGTTGTCTTCATTTTCATTAATAGATGTTACATCTAATAAGTGGTTGTTTCTGTGTAATGTTGACCAGCCTCTTATCCAAAGGTCTGTTGAATTTGGACCAAAAGCGCCTTTAAAGTTTACGTTTGTAAAAAATGGGTCGCCTGTTGGTAAGGGTGCTAATGTAGAAGTTAAAGCCGGAGTGCCTAAATTTGGTCGTGGGTCTAATAAATTGTTTTGAGTTCTGCTTATACTTTTAATTAGATTGATTGAAGAAGGCACAACAGTATTATTCCATGCATTTAATGAATCTGCAATAACTTGTCTGTTAGCTTGAGCACTTCCTGAAGTAAAACGAATTACTGAGGTTGATGATACCGTATCAAGTGTTGTGTTAGCACCTATTTTCCAAAATAAGTTATTATAAACTTTAAGTGAACCGTTTTCTAATTGGGCAAATGCATCTGATGTGGTATTGGCAGCTTTATCTTGAATTTCAATTCCTTTGCCTTTCATATCAGCCATAATAGAGTTAGCTACACGACCTTGCGTACCGGCACGTAACAAAAATCCTATTGGATTTGATGCCGGTGCACCTACTCCTGAGCCAATATGTGTTGCATTATATACTATAGGATTTGAAGGAATACCAACATCGTCAGGAGTTGAGCCATCGCATTCCCATGCTGCATCTGCCACATCAGCTCTTTGAATTGAGAACCAGAATTGACCTTTACCTGTCCACGATTCGTCCCAGTCAAATGAATCATCTTCTACAAATGCAACGCATGCATATTTTACATTTACACTACCCCCAAAAAATTCAATACCATCATCAGAATTGGCATAAGCTTCAATATATTCAATTGTTGTTCCACTACCAACCGCACCTAAAGTTATTGCGTTTAATTCGCTTCCTGAAGCAATTTCGCGACCTCCATGACGAACAGAAACATAACGCAATACTCCTGAATTATCGTTATTTACAGCTTGTCCTGCTGGCATCCCATAAATACCTCTCGGTTCTGATGTAGGAATACCTTCTACATTAACTTCTGTATTACCGTTTTTTTCTGTGTAAGCTTTGCCTAAAATAACTAAACCTCCCCATAACGATACATCATTAGGTCCTAAGTCGGTTGGATCATTAACATCATCGTCTTCTGCTGTAAATATAATAGGATTTGCAGCCGTACCATTGGCATAAATTTTTGCCCCACGGCAAATAACTAAAGCGGATGGATTTCCTAAATCAGCTCTTGGCGTAAATTTAATAACTGTACCTTCTTGAATATTAAGCGTTCCTCCATCTTCAAGAAATACTAAACCATCTAACAAATAAACTTTGTCATTAGTCCAGTTATACGTTTGATTACCTTGCAGAGAAGCATCAGTAATGTTAACAATGGTTTGTGCACTTATCCCTGCCGAGATAACTAAACCACCAATTAAACTGTAAAATTTTTTCATCTTTGTTGTAATTTAAGGTTAAAAAAAAATAATTATTAATTTCGATTGCAAAGTTGAATCCTCTCTTTTAACTCATTTGAAACTAAAGGTTATGTAATTATTAAGATTAAAAGTTACATTAAATTTTATTAATTATTTATTGGAAAGGGTTTATTGGAAAGGGTTTTGAGTTTATTAAATTGACAAGC
>CALKJP010000037.1 GCA_937995645.1 uncultured Bacteroidia bacterium | reverse complement strand
ATATAAAATTTGCAAAATGGCTATTCTGGATTAGTACCGGAATGTTAATCATTACCGATATTAATCGTATTCAACCATGGTTTTACTTATACGTTTTAATAATCGGGATTACAGATTTCATGTTATCAGAAAATGATAAATTCCGATTTTTAAAAATTTTAATTTCAAGCGTATATTTTTATTCCGGTTGGCATAAGCTAAACCCCGAATATTTTAATAGTGTTGTTAATTGGTTTATTCAACCATTTTACACAGAAAAGAATTTTATTTATTCAACTTTATTTGCATTAGGAAGCCTTATACCTTTGGTTGAAATTACATGCGCAATAGCTTTATTATGTGGCAAGTATGTTAAGCAGGCGGTTTATACAATAATTATAATTCATGTACTGATACTAATATCAATAGGTCCTTTGGGGCATAATTACAATAATGTAATTTGGCCATGGAATATATTTATGTCCTTAGCATTATTTTTATTGTTTTACAATTCCGACAACGATAATTTATTCTATCGTATTAAATCGTTTATTAAAGAAAAAAACAAAAAATCAATCATTATACTCGTAATTTTAATTACGCCATTTTTAAATAGTTTTAATCTTTGGCCATCTTACATGTCGTGGAATTTATACAGCGGCAATACAGAAAAAGCAAAATTATATCTGGGCGAAAATGTTAGCTCCTACTTCTCTCCTGCATTTGATGATATAATAAACGATTGCTATGATGCCCCCTACACAATTAACCCAAAAAAATGGGCATTAAAAGAGCTTAATGTACCAGCATTTCCAGAAAAACCGGTTTGGTATAAGTGCCATAGTTTTCTACTTGGTTTTACAGGTAATCCCAACGAAGTTATCTTAACAATTCAACCCAAGACAAGTATTTTAGGACAAAAAGAAGCATTAATATATTGAACATTTGCTTATTTTAAAGCTTATTGCTACATTTGCCGCCTTAAAAATTATTAACCAATAAATTTAAAACAAAATGCCTACAAGAATTAGACTACAAAGACATGGTAAAAAAGGTCATGCCATTTACCATATCGTTATTGCAGATAGTCGTGCACCACGTGATGGTAAGTTTATTGAAAAAATAGGCTTGTACAATCCAAACACAAATCCTGCAACCATTGACATTAACTTTGAAAAAGCATTAGACTGGTATCAAAAAGGAGCACAACCAACCGATACTACCAGAGCTATTTTGTCTTACACAGGAGTATTAATGAAAGATCACCTTTTAAGAGGGGTTAAAAAAGGAGCTTTAACATTAGAGCAGGCTGAAGCTAAATTTGCAAAATGGTTAGAAGAAAAATCCGGTAAAATTATTGGAAAGAAAGATAAGTTAAAAAGCTATAAAGCTGAAGAATACAAAAAGCGCATGGCTGCTGAAGCCGAAGCCAGAAATAAGCGAATAGCTGCTAAAGCTGCTCAAAATGCACCAGCTGCTGAAAGCGGTGAAACTGCTGCAGAAGAAACTACAGCTGAAGCTTAATAAAATATAATGATGCAAATAAACGACTGTTTCCAACTGGGGCAAATCGTTAAAGCACATGGATTTAAAGGGGAGTTAATATCTTTTTGGGATGTTGTCTCCCCTTCTGCTTATAAAAACATCAAAGAAATTTTTGTTGAAATTAATGACAAACTGATTCGATTTGATGTTGAAAAATTAAAACTACTTGAAAACAGCCATTCTATTTTAAAACTAAAAGGGATTGATGATGAGGAAATGGCTAATGCCCTTAGCGATAAATACCTGTACCTTCCCCTTTCCTATTTGCCTGAGCTTTCAGATACGCAGTTTTATTTTCATGAAATAATCAATTATCAAGTTATTGATGCAGTGAAAGGCAATATTGGAAAAGTTCTTCGCGTGCTTGATATGCCACAACAAGCCATTTTAGAAATACAGCATGAAAGCGGGAAAGAAATTTTAATTCCTGTAACAGACGAAATAATTCAAAAAGTAAACAGACAGGAAAAGCAATTGCTAATTGATGCTCCGGAAGGATTGATTGATATTTATCTGTCTTAATAACAGATTACAGATTGATATTATTTGAGACTAACAGAAATTTATTGAAATTGTTTTTTGAATTAATAAAATTGCAGATTTCAGACTGAAAATTCTAAATATTAAACTCTAAATTCTAAAATACATTCATTCATCAAACCCGCCAGAGTTCACTAATTCCATAATATAAAAATTAATTCATGAGTAAATTCTCCAATCAACTAATGGCTTATGGCTGTGGGCTATTTACTCATTATCAAATCATCAAATCTTTAAATCAATAATTCAATAATTCAATAATTCAATAACTATTTAAGTTTTATTCCGGATTATTGTATTTCAATTTTTTATTATCCACAGCATATTTTCGTACATCTATATTTTGCAATAATTCCCATTTACCTTTTTTATACTCAAATGCATCGTATGATAAATCAGGTCCGTAAAACTGTTTACTGTTTACTAAATGAGGTTCTCTGGGAGCTAAATGATCAAAAACAATGGTTTTGTTTTTGTCGTAATATTTTAACGACATACTAACTTCTTTTGAATATTCAAAAATCATTCTTTTAGGATTTCCTTTTTCTGTTTTAAAAACATCATCACCAAAAATGATATTTCCTTTGTTATCAAAACTCATTACTTCAATAATCTTCCGGCTGATAATATTACTTCTGCCATTGTATCCTAAAAGATAATATTTGTTTTTTTCTGGCATAAATACGTGATAGTAATGTGCGCCATACCATTGTGGTGCTTTTATGGTTTTACTTTCAGGGCTTTTTAATTCTTCGGAAGCATCTATTAAACTAACTACTCGATATACATTTTGATGTTTATATTGAATAATAGCCCAGTATTTATGCTGCTTTTTATCATCTTCGATATGCCAGTTAAACATGCGCCACGACTTATCAGGTGCTATAATTTTTGAAATAAGTTGTAACGAATCAAATGGATATTGCATCGAGTTTTCTTCTGCAAGCATTAATTCCAGCTCTAATGCAATAGCATCGCTTAATAAAACTTTATCATCTTCTGTATTTGCTTTTCTTATAGAATCTAAAAGTAAAACAAGTGCTGATTCTTTTTGCTTTAAATCATTTTGAGATGTTGAATTAAAACAACAAGCCAATAAAAAAAATAATAAAATTAACGGGCGCATGTACTTTATGTCGCTTATTAAAACATAGTTTTAAGTTTATTATTTAGTAGTGGAAGTTGTTTTGTATCGTTGTGCAATTTTTATATTTAATCCTGTTGAAAAAATTAAAGGAGCATATGCATAAGGAATAGAAACTAATGAAAAAGAGGTACCAATTTGTCCGAAAATTTTTACACTCTTATATCCTATTCGAGCTGTTAAAGCAGGTTCTAAAAAAGGATAAGAGCTTCTATTGGGTAATTTATCTAGAGGTTGAATAGACGATTCGGTTTTAAAATTAAAAAAATCAACATACGACCATCTAATACTGCCAGCCAATTCAAACGAATTTGATATAAAACCAATAGAAGGCTGAACAAAATAGCGAGTGTAATTGGCACGATTAAAAGAATTATTACCAATCCAAAAATTACCTTGGTTAAATGCTTTACCTACTCCAAATCCTGAAAACACTTCTCCAATAATATTTTCACCTAAATGCTGAAAATAACCTAATCCAATTTCTCCAAAGTTATTTTCTTTTCGATAGATACCCGTAGGCTCTGCCACATTAGCATTAAAAAAACTTCCGTTTGCCATAACTGCAAAATTATTTGTTACTGAATATGCTGCTTGAAGTTCGGTTCCGCTAATACCGGCTCCGGCATTAAGCGATAATTCATTTTTTTCTTTAAACAAAGGCACATGTAAGGTATTGGGTCTGTATAAAGTATAACACGATGTAAATATTAAACTTGTTAAGCATACAAATGTTAATTTAACACACTGGGCATAAAATATTTTGCACTTTTGCATAATAATGGTTTGTTTTAATTCACTAAAATAATAAAAAATTATGGCATGGCGTATCGTTTTCTTTTTTTTAATGGCACTTGTTATCGAAATTTATTTTTTTCAAGCTATTAAAACAACCTTTAAAAATACCATTAAAACTACTAAACGCTGGATTTGGAGAATATATTATATAACATCGGTAATAAGTTTACTTTACATTTTGGCAGCTTTAGTTATCCCTATTTCTGAATGGCCTAAATTTTTTAAAATTTACCTTACGTCATTTTTATTTATTGTAGTTTTTTCAAAAATGATGGGACTCCCTTTTTTAATTGCAGATGATTTTTGGAGAGCCGGGCGTTGGACGGTAAAAAAAATTACAAAAACTGATAATGCCATCAGTCGTAAAGAATTTTTATCAAAAGCTGCGGTATTGTTTGCCGGTATTCCTTTTGCTACTATGATTTACGGTATGATTAAAGGTGCTTTTGATTTTAAAATTTTTTATGAAAAAATAAGTTCCCCAAATTTTCCGACTGTATTTAACGGTTTAAAAGTTATTCAAATTTCTGATTTGCATTTAGGAAGCTTTACTTCTGCAGAGCCACTTGAAAAAGCTATTGAATTAATCAATCAACAGGATGCCGATTATATTTTATTTACAGGCGATTTGGTAAATGAAAAAACGGATGAAGCCTATCCGTTTATAGAATCATTGAAAAAATTGAAAGCCAAACAAGGCGTTTTTTCCGTTTTAGGTAATCACGATTATGGCGATTACATTCAATGGCCAAGTGAAGCTGCTAAGCAGCAAAATTTAAAAGCCATGCACAAAGTGCATGAAGAGTTAGGGTGGAAATTGCTTTTAAACGAACATCAGATTTTAGAAAAAGATGGTGAAAAATTAGCCATTATCGGCATTGAAAACTGGGGTATGGGACGTTTCCCTAAATATGGAAAAATGGATGTAGCGTATAAAGGAACGGAACAAATTCCGTTTAAGATTCTATTATCGCACGACCCATCGCATTGGGATAATCAGGTAAAGAAAGAATATAAAGATGTTGATTTAATGCTTTCGGGACATACGCATGGTATGCAGTTTGGCGTAGAAATTCCGGGATTTAAATGGAGTCCGGTGCAATATGTGTATAAGCAATGGGCGGGCTTGTATGAAGAAAATAATCAGAAATTATATGTAAACAGGGGATTAGGATTTATTGGCTATGCCGGACGTGTAGGTATAATGCCTGAAATTACGGTATTCGAGTTTTACAATTCTGAATTTGCATGAAATTTAAAATTGCAGATTACAAATTGTAAAATTCCAAACTCTAAATTCTAATATAGCAGCATCATCAAATTATCAAATTATCATATTAACTAATGGCTATTGGCTAAAAACTTTTTTCTTTTTCTTTATAATGATAATTTATTTGAGTAGATTTTTCTTGTTCAGGCAATTGCCAATAAGGGATTTCATCATCATCTTCATTATCATCTTCTGCCAATAATTGATATGTATCGTTCTGAGGTCCTTGTTTTCGGTAATAAAAAGCAAAAGCTAAACCGGCTAAAAATCCTGCCAAATGTCCCTCGAACGAGATTTGTGCTTTCATAGGGAAAATACCCCACACCATACTGCCGTATAAAAACACAATTAACAATGAAACAATTGCGAGTGATTTGTTTTTACGAAATACACCGCTAAAAAACAAAAAAGAAGCAAATGCATACACCAGTGTACTTGCACCTATGTGATAGGATTCTCTGCCTAAAATCCACAACCAAAATCCTGTTACCAACCACAATAGCGGTATAATTTGAAATGCTATTTTTTTATAAAAATAAATAATAGCCCAACTTAGAAAAAATAAGGAAACTGAATTGTTTAATAAATGCGTCCAGTCTCCATGCACAAAAGGATGAGTGATTATTCCTAACAATCCTTTTATTGATTTTGGATAAACTCCTAAGTAGGTAAAATGAACATTATTTATTGTTTCATATAGCTTTATACTATATAAAACAAGGTTGAGTAATACAGGAAACGCAATTAATTTTAAAAGGCTATATTTTTCTTTTGCTGGCAACATAGAATAATTTACAAAAAATGTTCCGATATTTTTTTATGCCAATACGTCATTACTAAATTAAATAATTGCAAATTTGTTGCTATGTTTCAAGCTGTAAAAAATAGGCCATGGATTGCCATTTGCTTAATAGGCTTATTGTCCCGATTAGTATTTCTGCCATTTTCGCATGTGGTTGATCCGGACGTTTACAGCCGTATTTACATAGCATGGGAGTGGTTACAACATCCGCATTTAATAAGCACAGCAGTATGGCCTCCGCTACATACCTACATCATGTCTGTTTTTTTATGGGTATTTCCGTTTGATGTTTTAACACCAAAACTATTGCACATTGCTTTTGCAGCTGGTACAGCCATTCCAATGTATTATTTCATAAAAAATGAATTTAATGAAAAAGGTGCATTTTGGGCTACATTGTTTTATCAGCTCTCCCCTATTGTTTTCAGAAACAGCTTTCATGCATTGGCAGAAACTCCTTTTATTTTTTTTGTAGCATGTTCGCTATATTTTATTTCTAAACTATTTAAACAAAAAGAACATACAAAAAATGCCATTTGGGCAGGAATATTTTTAACCATAGCATGCGGAATCCGCTACGAAGGATGGGTATTTATCGCATTTTTAGGATTAATTGTATGGATGCGCTCAGGAATAAAAAATGCATTTATTTTCGGTGTTTTTTCTATGTTTTTTCCCATTTACTGGATGCTTGGAAATTATTTGGCTAAAGGAGACCCACTTTACAGTATTAATGCAGCCAATTACTGGAATACGGTTATGGAAGGTGTAAATGAGCAAGTGAGCGATTTGGATAAACGAATGCGTATTATATTTTTCCCTTTTTCGGTTTTTTTATTTTTAACCCCTTTGTTGAGTATCATCTCTGTTGTAACATTTATTTATTCCCTAAAAAACAAATTGGTTAAATTAAAGCATCTGTTATGGTTAATTCCATTTATGGGTATTATGATAATGTACATACAAAAAACACATAATGGTTCATTATTAATGCATCATCGTTATTCGGCTATACCCTTATTTTTTGTAACCCCTTATTTATCGTATTATTTTTCTGATAAGATAAAAATGAAGATTAAAATTAAAAAGCTTGTTGCAACATTAATTATTGTAACTGCTATACCTTTATCATTTTACCTGCATTTTTTACCCTTCGAAAAATTATTTTTCTTTGCTCCTATAACAGAAAATGCTATTGCACAAATTTTAAATTCAAATTACTTGCAAACCGAAGCCGTGCCTCATTTGTACGATACCAATGCGCATGAAATTAATACCATTTTAAAATCAGAATTAAAACAAACAGATGGTTTAATTTTAGATTTTTGCGGTTGGGAGACCTCTTTCTTTTTAGCCTTAGATGCTGATTTGCCATTTAATCAAATATTATTAATGGAAGGCGCCAAAAACGGAAAAAATACTACAGAGCAATTGTTTGAATTTATTCATCAATTTCCCGAAGGAATTATTTTAATACAAAACGAATCGCGCATTGAAGCCTTAGTTAATATTTCAGGAAATTGCCTTCAATCATTAGACTCTTTAAAACAAGTATTTATTAAGAAACTTTTTAATGGCGATGGAAGATACTTATTACGATACTCAAGCAATAAAACTTGCAATTGGCATGCAGCAAACGAATATGAAGTAGTAAAAAATCTGGATTTTTATCGAATGAAAATTAAAAACGATAAAATATGGCTGAAAAATGTTTGGAAAAAAGCTAAACGAAATTATATTACTTTAGAGGAATCCATTAACAGAGATGCTCAATGGATGCTTGATAATGCAGAATAAAGCATAAATTTGAAAGCAAAATTTAAAAACATGGAACAATTACAAACGCTTATTGAACAAGCTTGGGATAACAGAGAATTATTAAAAGATACAAAAATACAAGAAGCTATTAGAGAAGTAATAGAATATTTAGATAAAGGAAAATTAAGAGTAGCAGAGCCAAAGGGAGAAAGCTGGCAAGTAAATGAATGGGTAAAAAAAGCTGTTGTTTTATACTTTCCCATTCAAAAAATGGAAACCATAGAAGTTGGTCCATTTGAATTTTATGATAAAATGTTATTAAAACGCAATTATGAGCAATTGGGGGTTCGTGTTGTACCACATGCTGTTGCGCGTTATGGAGCTTACTTGGCAAAAGGAGTTATAATGATGCCATCTTATGTAAACATTGGAGCCTATGTAGATAGCGGCACTATGGTTGATACATGGGCTACTGTTGGTTCTTGCGCGCAAATAGGAAAAAATGTTCACCTAAGTGGCGGTGTTGGTATTGGTGGCGTTTTAGAGCCATTACAGGCAGCACCGGTTATTGTAGAAGATGGCTGTTTTATTGGTTCGCGCTGTATAGTGGTAGAAGGCGTACGAGTTAAAAAAGAAGCAGTTTTAGGAGCAAATGTTGTTCTTACAAAATCAACAAAGATTATAGATGTTAGTAAGGAAAAACCGATTGAATACATAGGAGAAGTTCCTGAACGCTCGGTAGTTATTCCGGGTTCTTACACCAAAAAATTTCCTGCCGGAGAGTATCAAGTACCCTGTGCATTAATTATTGGCAAACGTAAAGCGAGTACCGATTTAAAAACTTCGTTAAATGATGCCTTGCGCGAATATAATGTAGCTGTATAATGGATTTTTTAAGTATCCGCTGGATTGACATAATAGATATTTTACTGGTTGCCTACCTTCTTTATCAGCTATACCGGCTGGTAAGAGAAACGGTAGCAATAAATATTTTAACCGGTATGCTTATATTATACGTGCTTTGGCTGATTGTAAAATTGTTCGACATGAAGCTGTTAAGCGCCATTTTAGGACAGTTTATTGGTTTAGGAGCTATTGCTTTAATTATTGTATTTCAGCAAGAGTTAAGACGTTTTTTAATTTATTTAGGATCAACCGGAATATTTGATAAAGGAATATTAAGGCGCAAAATAAACACATTATTAAATCCCGAAAAAAAAAATCAAACAACCAATTTAGATGTAATTGTAAAAGCATGCAATCAAATGTCGGCTTCATTTACCGGGGCCTTAATTGTGATTAGTAAAAAAAATGATTTAAAATTTTATATAAATACCGGCGAAATGTTAGATGCTCGTTTATCTAAACGATTATTGGAAAGTATTTTTTTTAAAAATAGTCCTTTGCATGATGGAGCAATAATTATTACCGGCAATAAAATAAAAGCTGCACGATGTATTTTACCGGTTACCGAAAATCCTGATTTTCCGGCACATTTAGGTATGCGTCATCGTGCAGCTGTTGGAATAACTGAAATTAGTGATGCCATAGCTATTGTTGTTTCAGAACAAACGGGTTCTGTTTCCTTTATAGCCGGTGGAAATATTTATGCGAATCTAAACGATATTGAACTAAAAGAAAAATTAGAGCAATATCTTTACGAATAAGCATAGTCGCTTAAATATTCAAAATCTTTACATAGCTTACCGTCTTTGCAAATGCTTGCTCTTTCAATAATTTTCAATGTATCATTTCCCAATAAATAAGGAAGTACTCGTTCTATTAAATCATTTCCAAAATCTTCACTGGCATCGCGTGGCAATTCGCAAGGTAAATTATCAACAGCCATAACAGTAATGGTATTAGCAGAAAATGGAATGTCTTCTTTTTCGGTTTCCGGATTATATCCGTAAAAAGGTTCTTTTATTGTTGATGCTCTAAGGGTTGTAGGAACAGAACCATTTATATCGCAAGTAATATCGGCAATAACACTTATTCTAAAATCGGGTTTTTTCATATCTTCTTTGCTAAATAAACGCGGAGAGCGGGGATCCCAAAAATGAGCCGAGATGTATAAATCACATACTTTTGTGTATTGCACAAATACAGAATGATAGTTTTCGGGATGTTCGTAAAAATCTTTTAAATCCCAGCTATCTTCATTATTTTTCTTAATATAATCTTTAGCATGAAGCTGGCAATATACCGGTTCGCGATAATGGCAATTTAAAAATTCATAAGGAGTAACTTTTCTGATTTTAAGTGAACTTAAGGTTTCAATTACTCCATTTGCTACTCTGCCACCTCCGGTAAGGCAAATTTTAATATTTGGAAGTTTTACACGTCTTAATTCTTCTTCCATTTCCTCTCTATCGCGACAAAGATGTGCCGGTTTTAAGTGAAACAAATCGTACTTTTTTCCATATCCGCGAATACCGTTATAGGCTCCTACTACTCCTGCATAACGGCCAAATCCTATAATTCTGTTTCCTTCGGTATCCTTCAAACATTCATAATCAATCATGTGAATTTTCTTTTCTATTAAAGCATGCATTAATTTACGATTATGCTCTTGTTTTTTAATAGTATGCGAAAAGAATAAATATTTTTTTCCGGGTATTAATAAATGCGGAGGAACCTCTTTTACTCCCATCAAAATATTACAATGGCTTATATCTTCTACAACTTTTAAACCAAATGAACGGTATTCATCATCGGTATAACACCTAATTGCACTTGATTGAATAAAAATTTCAAGATTATCATACATACGTAATAATTCTTCGCATTGCCGCGGTGTAAGTGGTACGCGCATGTCAGGCGGTGTTTTTTCTTCGCGTAAAATTCCTAATTTTATAGTGCTCATAGACGGTAAATTTTGACAAATTTATATAAAGAAGCTGCCATTTAATTAAATTTGCATTGTTTTTGCTAACAATAAGCAAACGTTATTTGAAAATATGGGGCCGACAGGTTTTGACAGCAAGATGAATAATTTAGTAAGCATGCCGAGCGTTGTGGATATGGCTCGTTAATATCAACCCTCAACCTTTTAATTGGCGAAGAAACTTACGCCATGGCTGCTTAATACAAGGTATTAAGCGCCTTTGTCCTCTAAAAAGCCTTTCTTATCGGCGTTTTAGAATTGGGCATCGCAAAAGATAAGATTGCTTTAACTTGCTGCGGGTTAAATGCAATATTAGCAGCTAAGCCTGAATTTTGGAGCGACTATAATCCGTATTCAGGTCGAAAACCAATTATAGTCTAAGCATGTAGAAAGCTATTTTGTTCCTTGTTTGGACGAGGGTTCGAATCCCTCCGGCTCCACTTTTATTCTTTTCCATTTTTTCCTCCCCAATTACGCTTTATTTTTGTATTAATGAGGGTAAATTCCTTCTTTAAAATTATTTGCTTTATTATCCCCAAAATAGTTTTATCCCAAAAATTCATTGGAATTTTCAAATTCTAATGACAAATCCGGGATAAATAGAATTAACATCTATTTTTGCTTACACTTTTATCGTTTTAGTAGAATGGAAAAATACCTAAATAAGTTAACATGCTTGGCTCAATAAACCAATTAAACAACAAATTTATTCTTATATTTTGCCTTGATTTTGTAAATAAAACTTCTATACAAAAATATACTTTATGACAAGCATTGCTCAACGACAAGAATTGCAAGCCAAAATCTGGAAAATAGCCAACGATGTACGTGGCTCCGTAGATGGATGGGATTTTAAACAGTTTGTACTTGGTACACTGTTTTACCGATTTATAAGTGAAAATTTTGCCAACTATATGCAAGGTGGCGATGAAAGCATTAACTATGCAAAACTTTCAGATAATGTCATAACCCCTGAAATT
>CALKJP010000036.1 GCA_937995645.1 uncultured Bacteroidia bacterium | reverse complement strand
TAAAACAAAAATTCAAACCAGCCTTTTTTCATGGCAATTTTAATGGCTTGAGTTTTATTATTTACATGCAGTTTTTTGTAAATATTCGATATGTGTGTTCTTACGGTATTTGGGCTTAAATTTAGTTCAACGGCTAATTGCTTATAATCTTTTCCTTCTATCAACCCTTTTAAAATTTCCATTTCTCTATCCGATAAAACAGATTCTTCAGATTTTTTAGATGCTACTTTTGATTTTGAAAGCATTTGCAGCGATTTGCGTGCTATGCGGGGGCTCATGGGGGCTCCGCCAAATTCAATAACTTCGTATAAGGCATTTATCAATCGGTCGGGGTTTTCATCTTTTAGCAAATAACCTACTGCACCGGCTTTTATGGCTTCAAAAATTTTTTCATCATCATCAAAAACGGTAAGCATTAAAAATTTTGTGTTGGGATAAACTTCCGATGCCGAATTTACTGCTTCTATTCCGTTCATTACCGGCATATCAATATCCATAAAAACAATATCGGGAAGTTCTTTAGATTCTTTCATTTTTTCTAAAAAATCTTCACCATTGTTTGCCGTAAAAATTACATCAATATTGTTTTTCGACAGAAGTTTTTCTTTAAGCGTATTTCTGTTTAGTTGCTTATCGTCAACAATAGCCACTTTTATCATGGAGGTAATATTTTTTTTGGCAAAGCTCATTGAAAATATTTTATATTACAATACATCATTTGCATGAGGATATTTTATACAAACTGATACATTTGTTCCGTTGTTTTTTTCTGAGCTAATAACAATTTCGCCATTAGCCTCTTTGGCTCTTTCTTCCATGTTTTTCATTCCGTAATGACCTTGTTTGTATCTGTTGTTATAATCAAAGCCAATACCGTTATCAGAAATTATAATTTTGAATAAACATTCTTTATTACTTATAAACGATATTTTTATTTCGCTTGCTTTACTATGTTTTAAGGCATTATGCAGCGCTTCCTGACATATTCTGAAAATATTTAAGGCTTGTTCGGGCATGAGTATGTTTTTAGGATTTTCAAAATTTTCGATAAAATTTATTTTGATGCTTTCGGGAATTTGAAGTTTTAAAACATAATTTTTAAACCTGTCGGCAAACTCTATAATACTTAATTTTTCTGAGTTTACTGCCCAAATAGTTTCTCTTAGTGTAAGTATGGCGTTTCTGCCGGTTTCGCTAAAATTGAGTAAACGTTTTTTTAATTCTTCGGTATTATTAATGGTTTCCGGGTGATTAGCCAACCATTCTAAATTGGTAATTAAATACGATAGTTGTCCGCCCACATTATCATGTAAATCTCGTGCTATGCGTTCTTTTTCTTTTTGTGCTTTTTGTATCAACTGCATTTGTTGTTGTTTCTTTTTAATATTGCTTCTGTTAATCCACCACATTGTAAGTAATACAATAACCAAAATAATTAGCATCAGAATAAAGATGGTTCTTTTTCTAAGTTCATTTTCTTGCATTAATTGCTTGTTTTCAGTTTCTTTTTTTTCGGCTTCAAATTGTTCTTCATACTTGGCTAAATCGTTGGCTTTTTGTAAATCAAATATAGAGTCTTTGTAGTTAAACCATTTGCTTATATATTCTTTGGCCAAAGTATCTCTCAGCATAATTAAACATTCTGCTTTTCCTCTGTATGCATTCATTAATCCTTCATGGGCACCACTTTCAAAAAGTAAACTTTCGGCACGGTTGATATAATAAAGGGCTTTATTATAGTCTTTAATATTTCTAAAGTAATAATTGTAATGTTTTGTAGCGGCAAAGGCTTTCATAAGGTTGCTATCAGTAGAATCGGCATATTGTTGTGCTAGTTTTAAATAGTTTAAAATTTTTTTATCGTCTTTTGTTACGTTTATATGAAGTTCAGCTAATGCAGAGTATGTTCTGGATAATCGTTGATAGTTTTTTTCTTTCTTCATTAATTCTATTGCAGGGTAGATATATTTATTTACAGAATCTAAATTTTTTTCTTCTATATAGATTACCCCTACCATATAAAGGGCATCAGATAATAAAGAATCAAGTTTATATTTTTTAACTGCATTGTAGTAGTCGTAAATTTTTTTTAATGCATTAACTTTATCGTGTTGGTAATAATAGCAAGTAGCTAATGCCCTGTTTGCAATAGCAATATTTTTTTCGTTTTTTTCTTGTTCTGCCTTTTTTAAGGCTTCTAAATAAAATTGATAGGCTTCTGAGAAATTAGTTCTATCATGTAAGCTATCTCCTTTTTTAATTAATGTTTCCGAATCCTGAGCTTGTACTTTATTGTTTACAGCAGGTAAAATCAGCAGTTTTAACAATAAAATTATATTTAGTAAGATTTTTCTCATTTTATTAAAATTTACTGCATATGCAGTATGGTAACATTTTAATCAAATTTTAAAATTTGTGCCAAATTATCGATAAACTTTAAAATTAAAACTATGAACACTAAAAAATTACTTTTAAGTACTTTAACAGGATGCTTATTTACTGCTAACTTATTAGCTGCCGATTTATGCGTAAACGAAGCCGGTAGCGGTGGTTGTTATTCTTCCATTACGGCTGCACTGGCGGCTGCCAACGATGGCGACAGAATTCTTATCCAGCCCAAAACTGGTAACGTGCCTTATGCAGAAAATTTATCCATTACCAAATCAGTACAATTACTATCCAATCAGGAAGGTGTTATGTGGGGACTGACCGGTAATATTACCATTACCCCGGCTATTGGAAGAACAGTTAGCATTATGCATATGAAAAACACCAGCGGATATATTACGGCTACCGGTAACAGCCCGGCTGGTACACGCTGTAAAGTAAATATTATGAATTGTGAACTGATGGATGGGTATATCGATTTTAATTTTAATTATTTTGATGTAAATGTAGTGTCAAACATAATTAGCAATGGTTATGTGGCTTTACGCTATGGCAATATTATAGGCAATGATATTTCTAATTCTGATTACACTAAAATGTTTTATACTCTTAGTAATTATAATTTAATTTACTATGGCACTGATGCAGTTGCAACTAATGATACTCTTTACATAGTGGGTAATTTTGTTAGAAATAATGCAAACATTAACGTTTATTATACTGCTGTTTTATTAAATTCTACTGCACAGTTTTTTTATGTTTCTAATAATTATTTAGCAAAAGGACAAAACACTTATTATGATTGTCATGGTATTTACTTTTATGCACATAAAAATTCTACCTTAGGTACCAATACTGTTTATAATAATACAGCATATAATGTTTCTTCTTACAACTATTATTATTATCTAGTTGGTATTTCTTCTAATACAACAGGGGTATTTGATATAGCCAATAATCTATCATATTGCCCGAATTTAGCAAGTGGATATAA
>CALKJP010000035.1 GCA_937995645.1 uncultured Bacteroidia bacterium | reverse complement strand
AACCATTCAATATCTATATCAGGAAAAGCCGAAATTATTTTCTGTATTAATTCTAAACTTGGTTTATTTCTTCCGTTTAATATATGTGAAATAGATGATCGTTGCACCTGAATTGCATCTGCAAAAGCTGAAGGATTTAGTCCTTTTTGCTGCATAATTTCCTTAATTCTATCAAGCATAAACATGAATTTTACAGATTACAAATGTAAACTTTTTGTTTTAATTAGCTCTTAAAAACAGTGATAAAATGCTAACATTTTTATAAACTATAACTCCACATTAAACAGTGCAATATATTGATTATTAGTTTTATAAACTTATGCATACACATTTGTAAACTAACTATTCTTTTTTTATACAAAATCGAAGCAAATGCCATGTTTACATTTGTAAACTTTTAATATTGGCACATAAATTGGTATTTTTGTCAACAAACATATTTTAAACAACTTAATATTTATGATTAACCGATACCCATTATTAAGCGCACTTGTTTTATCTGTTATATTATACTCTTGTTCTAATTTCAGTTATGTAACAATACCTGTTTTAAGACCGGCAGATATAACCCTACCTGACCATATTCAAAAACTGGCAGTTGTTAATCGCTCTTTACCTGACGATAAAAACAAGGCATGGAATATTATTGAAGGAATTATTACCGGTGAAGGCATAAAAGCCGATAAAATTGGTTCGCAAATGTGTATTGAAGGTTTTAGGCAAACCCTAATGCAATCTCCCCGTTTCCAATTAGTAAATTCACCTATTAATGAATTACATGCGTTAGGAACAGGACAAATGCCTCCCCCTCTTTCTTGGCTTCAGGTAGAATCTATTTGTCAGCAAAGCGGTGCTGATGCATTAGTACTTTTAGAAGTTTTTGATTCGGATGCACAAATAACAACCGAAGCTTTTGAACAACAAATAAAAGGACCGGATGGAACTATGCAAAAAGTTCCGATGTTTAGAGCTAACATGCGCATGGTGGTTAAAACTGCATGGAGAATTTATGATCCAAAAACACGCCGCACCTGGGATGAAATAAGAGGCGATGATTTTATGAATTTTACTGCTGAGGGTTCATCGCCTCAGGTTGCAATTAATGCTTTGATTGCCAGAAGAGAAGCCATAAACAGAACCGGTAGATATGCAGGCGGTTTATATGCCAACAGGATTAGTCCGATGTGGACAAATGTTAGTCGCGGTTTTTACAAAAAAGGAAACGAAGCTTTAGAATTAGCTGCAAGAAAAGCTAGAACCAACGATTGGAAAGGTGCGGCAGATATATGGAAAAAAGAAGCTAATAATGCTGATCCCAAAATTGCAGGAAGAGCTAAATATAATATGGCTGTTTTTTGTGAAACTGAAGGAAGACTTGATTTAGCAATTGAATGGGCAAGAAAATCGTACACAGAAAACAACAATAAAAAAGCCAGACAATATGTAAGCATTTTAACACACCAAAGCAATCAAAATGCAAGAGCAGAAGAACAAATGCGATCAATAAATGGAAAGGAATAAATTTTAAATAATTATTAAAATGAAAAATAGGATTTTAACTGACGATGAAATTTTTAAATATTTTGGTGAACCTTTATTACCAGGTGATAAAAATCTTATATCTATTAATCTTCCATATAGTTTAAAGATTGCTTGGGACTTAAATAAAACTGTTAATAAGATTTCATGTCATAAAAAAATAGCAACTCCATTACAAAATGTTTTTAATGATATTTTAAACCAATACGGATTAAAAAAAATTCAAGAATTAGGAATTGATATTTTAGGAGGAGTTTATAACTATAGAAAAATGAGAGGTTCTAACCGATGGAGTCGTCATAGCTGGGCAATTGCAATTGACTTAGATCCTAATAGAAATGGTTTAAAAACAAAAAAACCATTAGCACAATTTAGTAAACCTGAATATAAAACCATGATTGATATTTTCTACAAACATGGTTTTATAGGTTATGGTCCTGAAAAAGATTACGATTGGATGCATTTTGAGTTTGGACAAATTCCTGTTTAAAATTACCTCAAAATTTTTACCGTCCCTTTTACTTCCTCTTTATCAATGGGTTTAAAAATAAAGTAATAAGTTCCATCCGGATGATTATCACCATTCCAATTGTTTTTATAATCATCACTTTTATAAATTAAAATTCCCCAGCGATTAAAAATTTCTAAGGTATTTCCACTTCCATATAATCCTTCAATTACAAATAAATCGTTTTTCCCATCACCATTAGGAGAAAATACATTCGGCACTTTTAACTCATCTCTAATGATGATTTCCAATGAAAAAGTATCGCTGCATCCAAAGCTATTATTTACTTCAAGTAATACATTATAAACTCCTGATTCTAAATATGAATAAACAGGGTTTTGAGTTTGAGAGGTTATACCATTTTCAAAGGTCCAGTTCCAGTTATCTGCCCCAGTCGACTGATCAGTAAACTGTATAGTTTCATTAGGTTTTACCGGACTTTGAGGTGAGTATATAAATGAAGCATCAGGAGTATTATAAACAATAATGTGATTAAAAAGTGTATCGGAATAAACACATCCCTTTGCTGATGTTGCAAATACAATTACAGTGTAAATACCATCATTA
>CALKJP010000034.1 GCA_937995645.1 uncultured Bacteroidia bacterium | reverse complement strand
ACAAACACATCCGACAAATAAGCAAAAGTAAACCTATCGGTAATTACACGTGCAAAAGCTATTTGTTCCTTATTTGCATTAAATACAGAAAAAGCAATACAATGTTCAATGCTTTTTGCTACTTCTATTTCCGTATAATTTTTAATCCAGTAGGTTTTGTTTAATTCAGTAGCAACCAGATTTAAATTTACTTTTTCTTTGTTGCAGGAGTAATGGTAATTGTTTATTACCTTATCAGCTAGTGGTTCGGTCATGTTAAAAATTTTAATGTTAAAAGTAAACAATATTAAGTCAAAAAAACGCCTCCTAATGGGAGGCGTTTTTTATATATATAATCATTGTTGTCCGATAAAACATTCAACCCAAATTATGCAATAATAAAACCGGTTATACTGCAAAGCATTTGTATTTAACCATCAATTGATGGAAATAAGCTCTTGGGTTCAAGCAATTAGTTTTACCTCGATGGTAATGAACGACATTGGAAAAGTTTTTAATGGTTTATTTTCTCTGTGTTTCTCTGTGTTCTCTGTGGTTATTTTTCTATAACAGTTACTTCAGAGGTAATTGGCTTTATGGATACTTATAGTAAATTCCTAATGCATAAATTGGGTTTAATTATCCAGAATTAAGCATTAACATGTTTAATAGTCGTCTGGGTGGCGGATATTTCATATACCCCCGCCATCCAACTCACCCAACTATAAAGATTTGTAAAAGTTCAAATCGCTATGACTTAATTCGGATTTATTTAACTCGTATTATTTTATTCTCCACCCTGCTCTTCGGCACTATCAAATTTCTTTACAAAATCAGATTTCTTTCGCACATTCGATATCATAAACTGATAAGGTTGTTGCCCCTTTTCTGTTTTTAATTTACGTTTATCGCTCTTTAACTCTGTAATTACCTTATTAAATTCTTCGTTTGAAGATATGGCTTGCATTACACCTCGTGTATAATTAAAGTAGTACCAGATACCACCTTCCAATTCGATATAAATATCTAAAATATCGCCACTGCGTTTTTTGGTTATTTGTATTTTACCATTAACCATCTTATTTAACTGTTTTTTATAAATGTTCCCAATACCAATATTTCCAAGCGAACGATATGATTTGGTATTTTGATCAAATTTCATTTTTACATCATTAAATACAAATGGCAATTTTAATTCATCAGGAAATCGTTTGAATGAACCCTGAAGGTTTAATTGAGAAATTGCTTTATCTGCATCTTCTTTTCCTAAAATTTCTCTTAGCGCTTTTTCATAAACCGGACGGTCAAGTTTTACAGCTTCTGCCGATGTTGATTTTTCTAATTGATCAGCAAGTTTTTCCATGGCGTTTTCTTCAAAGAAAAAGTCCATTAAAATTACAAGATCAAAAACTACAGAGTTATCATTTAAATTATGAATTGCATTACCATAAGGCTTTACTGAAAGCGAACCAAAATTAGCCCCAAAGTTTAATTTACCTTCTCCATAAACTTTACAATCGCCAACATTTAACGCTAAATAATTACCCGGTAGGCTGCGTTCGTTTAATTTTTGTTTTGATGCAATACGATATTCTCTGCTTCCTTTATCATAATAAATAAATCCGCTGGAAGCTACTATCGCTTCATCGCTTACTTTATTTCGCTTTGATAAGAAAGAGGAATAAACCGGTATTGAATCATTCGAGAAAATAATACCGTTAAACATCTTATCATTATTTTCATCGCGAGGTTCTTCAGGAACAGGAATGTAAATTTCTAAAGGATCAATTTCTCCTTTAAATTTCATCCAGTTTTTACTTAAATTACAATCATGCACAATTCGTGTTACACCATCGAAAGTTAAATCTTTTATACTAGCCTGAAGTTCTACATCTCCTTTAAATTCGAAGAAAGGACTTAATTTAAAATTTGCAGTATCAGAAATAGTTCCTTTGGCATAAGTTTGAGTTGTGGTATCGGTAGCTATATTATAAAAATAAATGGGTTGTTTTGTATCGTTTTCGTCAATATAGTCGTAATAAGCCGAACCATTGTAGCTTTTCTTTCCTAATACGTTTACTGATGCATTGTAGAAATGATGATATTGAGTAACAAAGTTGGCTGTAATTTTTGCATTACTAAACGGGCGCATATAGGCGCGTTTTTCAACGGTAACTTCTCCATTATCTGGATACAACATGGCATCGGCAACATTAAAGAATTTTACTCCTTTTGCAAAAATGATGTTATCTTTTAGGCTATATTTTGCCTTTGGTGCAAAAAATGTGAGCGAATCTTGTTTGGGATGCACCGAAATAAACTGCGATCCGGCTAAATCTAATCCGCTATTGGTTGGGTCGGATACTTTATTTGCTGTTTCAGAAGCGCTCAACTCAATATCATCTTGGTCCATAAACCAGGTAAATTGATCCATAAAGCAGATGTATTGATTAACCGGGAACTCAACAAACGAACCTTGTCCATTGGTTTTAAACAAACCTTTGCGATTGGTGAAATCAATGTGTGCGTTTACATTGTTTGTTTTAAAGGCTATTTCTGCATTTTCAAGTGCTGCTAATCTAAAATCGGCTGTATCGGCAAATATTTCGTTGGATTTATATTTATACAAATTCGATTCCATTTCGGCTTTGGCAAAGGTCATTAGTCCTTTTCCTTCTAATCCTTTAGGAGTTAAAAACAATGAGCCATGCGATTCGGCCTGTCCTTTAAACATATTTAAGGCTTTATCGCGTTTATCAACGCGCATAAAATCTTTGTATGGTTCATAATGTATATAAGCACTTTCACCTTCAACTTGTGGATACTCTATGGGTGTTTTAAGTTCTTCCATTGTAGTTTGTGTACAAATGGTATTCATCGAATCAGGAAAGAAAATAAAATCTTTTGAATATGTTACAGAGTTTAAATACTTAAATGTACCATCGCCTCTTAATCCATTATGACTTAAATTAATATCATTTTCAAAAGTGGACTTTCCTCCATAGGTTTTATAACCGCCGGGAGGTGTTTTTCTAATAAATCCTAATGAATAGTCAGGTTGGAGTTTTAGTTTCTCTTCAAAATCGGGAAATATTCCGGCTGAAGAAAACATGCCCTCAAACTCCATGCTTTGAGGAACAAAGTTGTCTAAGCTATCAAACGTAAATGGATATACTTTAAAGTAAAATTTATCGCGCTTATATACATTATTTAAGATGCTTGGTCTGTCGTAATACACAAAAGCATCTTTGCGGCTATTAATAATTGGGTATTGGGGTTTATCTTTTAAACCTGCTTTATTTCCCGGATCGTCAATTAATAAATCACCCTTAATGCCTTCTAAAACAGTTTTTACTCTGCGTACCGGAATAAAACCTGATTCATCGGGTTCGCCAACGGCTACTCGAATTACCAATGAATCTACGTTGTTTAAATCTATTTTAAAATCATTGTAATGAAAATCGAAATTTTTACCGTGCAAATCAAATAATCCGGCATTTACAATTCCATTAAATGTAAAATCTCTGTTTTTGCGCATCACAATTGTTTTATCGTAAGGGCGCACCATTACTTTTTGCGAGTCGCTTAAATAAATAATGGGAACACCTCTGATTGTTAAATTATAGTCTAACAAACTTAAAGTTGCATTAGGGGCGTTAGGGCTTTCTGAATTTATATCAATCATATCATAATCGCTTTTTTTGGCATTGGAAAGCAAATAATGATATAATTTATCTTTAATAATTATTTTTTGTTCATCAATTTCGTATGCTATAAATCCTTGATTGGAAAGGTTTATAAGCATAAGATTTACCTGATCAATTCCAATTTTAATTTGTTTTGAAACATCAGAAGCATATATAATATCAGATCCGACTTTTTTTGCTGTTTCGCGGATGGCAACTAATGGATGAATGGCATCCATTCCCATTAAATTTAAATATCGCTTCTCTGAATAATAATTAGACGATTCAAAATATGCACCCGATTGGGAACTTCCTTTTACGGTTTGCATTTGCATCATAGGTTCATCCATTTTCCAGTAAATGGCTTCTACATCCATATCGAGCTGGTGATAGGTATTATAAAATGGTGATAATGCTATCCCTTTTCCGTCTCTGTAAAGGGTTACTTCACGTTCTTTTGAAAGAACCTTAAAGTTTAATCCCGGATGATAAATAGAATCTTTTTCTAAATAAATAGCTACTGATGCTCTTTCAGAGTTTATACGATCTTTTTTTACTACAAAGGTTCGGGATGATACTACTAAAAAAACATTATCTTTTCGATAAAATGTAAGCATGGCTTTTTCATCTTTACTTCCTGTTCCAAGAAATCGGGAGCCATTCATTGCAAAACCGCCATCGTAATCTACCCCATCAATAATGTTTTTTATTTCTAATCGTTTATCGTAGGATTCAAATCGTGGATAGGATGCTTTCTCTTCGGTAACGTTTGCTAATAATTTGTCTTCGAAACTTCCTAATAGTTTTCTGTTTTCAAAATATTCTTTATTGTAAAAAGTTACAGAATCGGCTTTATATGAACTTGTTTTAAGGGATATTGAATATTTATTTAATTCAGCATATACTTTATCTTTATCTATTCCTGAACGTGTCCAATAAACGGTACCGTTTTTTCCATCCCATTTGTTTTCTAATGGATAATACACTCCGCTTGTATTGTAAATTATCATGCTATCGCCTTTTGCATAGCATTTTAAATCGAGTGATGGAAAGGTAACGTAAGGAACTGTATCAAAGTTAAAGGTAAAATTATTGTTACTGCTACTCCACTCTACTGTTGATGATTTATATATTAAATTTTCTGCAAAAAGTGATGTACTTGCTTCTAAAAAGTTTTGAAATTTTGATGTACTCATTGTTTTTAAAACCTTATCTAAACTTTGCTGCCAGGCATCAAAACTTTCGCGCGAATATTTGCCGTTAACAAAACTTACCATGGTGGTTAAATAGGCTTCAAAATCGGGATAAGCACGTAAACGTTTTTTTAACATTGCGCTGCAGGTAGCATACACATTTTGTTTTAGTTTTTCGTCAAATTTTGGGGAGTTAAATTCTGCGCGAAATGCAATAACAAAGGCTTCACCTTCTTTTTTACGTTCGGTCATAAAAAAGCCGCCCAGTTCTTTAATAAACTCTACCGAATCGGTTGAAAATTGTTTTATCTGAGCACTTGCCTCCTGTTTTGCCTGAATTAATAGAGCAATAATTATTAGCTTAAAAATTCTTTTTATCATAAATTTTTATTGAATTATATACTTTTTATTAATTCCAATATACTCCACTTATCTTTTGATGCACGATGAGTTTCTTTTAAGCCATATTTGGCAGCTACTTCCAATAGCATAGGTATGTCTTCTTCATAAAAGCCGCTAAGCAATAAAATACCATTATTATTTAAACAATCGGCATACTGATGCATATCCTGCAGCAATATATTACGATTGATATTGGCAATTATTATATCAAATTTTCTGCCGGGAAGCAGCGATGCATCGCCCGTTAAAATTTCAATGTTATCACATTGATTTAATGCACAATTTTCAACTGCATTTTCAGTAGCCCATTCATCAATATCTATTGCAGTAATTGGGTTAGCTCCTAATTTTTGAGCTATAATTGCTAATATTGCTGTTCCACAGCCCATATCCAGTAATGATTTGTTTTTAAAATCAATACTGAATAAGCGATTGGCAACCTGAGCTGTAGTTTGATGATGGCCGGTTCCAAATGCCATTTTAGGTGAAACTAAAATATCAAATTCAATTTCTTTTTGTTTTTGGTGAAAAGGAGCGCGAATAGTACATTTCTCATTTACAAAAACAGGAGGAAAATTACTTTCCCACTTTTTGTTCCAGTTTTCGGTTTCAATTTCTTTTATGGTAAAATTTACTTCTGCTTTATTTTGCTGAATGAATTCCAACAATTTTAATTCTTCTACATTAAAATATTTTGCAGGAACATAAGCTAAAAGACCTGTATCTGTTTCTACAAAACTATCAAAGGGCAAATCGCTTAGTTCGGCAATTAATATTTCAGTATAAGGCTGAATGGGATTTAATGTAAAATTTACTTCAATATAATTCATGCTTTTTCTGCTGCTTCAATTATTTTTATAAAATCATTTGCTTTTAAGGATGCTCCTCCAATTAAACCTCCGTCAATATCTTCGCATTTAAAAAGTTCTAACGCATTTTGTGCATTGCAGCTTCCTCCGTATAAAATGTGTATTGTATTTGCCAATAAATCATTGTAAAGATTTTTAATTTCGTTTCTTATAAAAGCATGCATTTCTTGTGCCTGTTGGGGAGTGGCAGTTTTACCGGTTCCAATAGCCCATACGGGTTCGTAAGCAATTATTATATTGCTTGCGTTTGATAAATTTATGTCTGCTAAACCTTTGATAAGCTGCGTTTTAACTACCTGAAAATACTTGTTACTTTCTCTTTCTTCGATGGTTTCTCCTATGCAAAAAATTGGTATTAAATTGGTACTAAGTGCTTTCTTTAGTTTTAAATTAATTTGCTCATCGCTTTCAAAGTGGTATTTTCTTCGTTCAGAATGGCCTAAGATTACATAACTTACATTGCAATCTTTTAACATTTCTGCACTAACATCGCCTGTATATGCACCATTATTATTTTCTGAACAGTTTTGAGCTGCTAATGCAATGGTATTTCTTAATCTTCCTGAAATAGGATGTAAAAATGCAAAGCTGGGCGCAACTATCACTTTTGTATTTTTTAATATACCTAATTGTAAATTCTCTACCAAAGCATCTATTAAATTAAATGCTTCATTAAGTGATAGATTCATTTTCCAGTTTCCTGCAACAATTTTTTTTCTCATTAATTTGTCATAAAAATTTTCTCTTTGCAAGAAAGTAAAAAAGAATATAAAATAAAAGTAAACAATCGCTCAAGATTCAACAGAAAATTAACAGTGCTATTTTACACGCACACGAGGATCTAAATAACCATAGATTATATCTACAAACACATTGATAATTACAAAGAAGGTTGCAATAATTAATACGGTTCCCATTACCACCGGAAAATCGTATTTATCTAAAGCATTTACCACTTCTGAACCAATGCCTTTCCAGCCAAATACCCATTCTACAAATACGGCTCCTGCCATTAATCCTGCAAACCAACCCGAAATAGCGGTAACTACCGGGTTTAAAGCATTTTTCAAAGCGTGCTTAAATATTACTTTGTAAAAGCTCAAGCCTTTTGCACGTGCTGTTCGCACATAATCTTGTGTTAAAACATCGAGTAATGAGCTGCGTGTAAGTTGTATGATTATTGCCAAAGGACGCAAACCTAATGTAATTGCTGGTAAGATTAAATTTTTTAAATCAATATATTCTCCATTGCCATAATCATCCATGGTATATAAACTTCCTACCATGTTTAATCCGGTATAATCGCTTAATAAATGCCCAAATACCCAGGCAATAATCAGTCCCATAAAAAAAGATGGTGCTGACATACC
>CALKJP010000033.1 GCA_937995645.1 uncultured Bacteroidia bacterium | reverse complement strand
CCCCAACCCTACACATGGGCAAATTACTATTGAAATGCCTGACATTGCAGAAAGTACAAATTTTAAAATTTACAATACTTATGGCCAATTAATGTTGCAACAACAAATTAACTCAAATCAAACCCAAATAGATTTATCGCCTTACGGTAAAGGGGTTTATTTGATACAAGTAACCAACAACCGGCAAAAAAGCATGGTTAAAAAATTGGTGTTGCAGTAATTTTATCTTTATTTTAGTAAATTTATTAGAGTTAACTCCAAATTATCATACTCAAATTTAAAGCCCGTATCGCTTATTTTTTTACTCGAAACCCTGCTGCCTTTTAAAACAATATCGGCCATTTCTCCCATAATCAGTTTTAAAACAAATTCGGGAATAGAAGGTAAAAATAAAGGCTTAGCTAATACTTTAGCTAATACTTTTGAAAAATCGCGATTGCTTACCCCTCCTCCTGGTGCTGTTAAATTATAGACTCCGTTTAAATGTTCGTTTTGTATGGCAAAAACAAATGCATTTGCTACATCATTTATATGTATCCAAGGAATATATTGCTTGCCACTTCCCAATACCGCCCCCATGAAAAATTTAAAAGGTGCCGCCATTTTAGGCAAAGCTCCGCCATCTTTACTCAGCACTACCCCTATTCTATATTTAACGGTTCGTATGCCTAATTTAGAAATTTCTTCCACACTGTTTTCCCAAGCCATGCAAGAAATTCCGAGAAAATCATTTGCCGGTAAATCGTTTTCGGTATAAATTTTTTCTGATGTAATAGCCCCGTAATATCCAACTGCCGATGCCGATACAAATGCTTTAATATTAGCTCCTGTATTTTTTATAGCTTTTAAAAGCAGTTGCGTAGTTTTTGTGCGACTCTCAATGATTTGTTTTTTTCTTTCATCGGTCCATTTTTTATCAGCTATACCTTCGCCAGCCAAATGAATAATATAATCGGCTTTTTTAACAGCTTCTTCTTCTATTTCACCTTTATCAACATCCCACCAAAAAGCGTTTTTATCATTTTTTCTGCTTCTGCTGAGGCTTAATACTTCAAAGCCTTTACTTTGCAATTTTTCGGAAATGGCTTTTCCCAACAATCCGCTTGCTCCGCTAATTAATACTTTTTCCATATAAAATGTAAATTTTGTTACACAACAATTAACAATCAAAACGTACTTTTGTGCAAATTAAAAAAATCATCATTATGCTGTACCATAAACATATATTTATTTGCACCAACCAAAGAGCTGCCGATGCTCCACGCGTAAGTTGTGGCGAAGCTCAGGGCTTAGAGCTTATTGCCGAGTTTAAAAAACAAATAAACGATAAAAAACTGCCCATAAAAGTGCGTGCTCAAAAATGCGGTTGTTTAGATGTTTGCGAAAAAGGACCAAGTGTAGTAGTTTATCCTGATGGCGTATTTTATGGAGGAATTAAAAAAGAGCATGTGGCCGAAATTGTAAATTCGCATCTAGAAAACAACGCTCCTGTTGAGTATTTACGCATAGATAAATAATGAGCCAGCCCGAAAAAATAGACCTTTCGTTGTATAAAAAAAATGCTGATTTTGTATCAAAAACGGCAGCTCAATTAGAAAAAGATTTTTCCGGTGAAGGCTATTCGTTAAATTTTACAGAAACAGACCTGTCGTACGAAAAACTGTACGAGGCTGTTTTCCCGATTATTGATAACCTCTTAAACACACAACCTTACAAACTCCAGCAACTCATTTACCGTATTGATTTGCCCGAGAAAGCCTATGGCGAAACTATTCAAAAATCAAACGAACCGGCATCGGAACTTACGCAACTTATTATTCAGCGCGAATTGTTAAAAGTAGTTATACGTCATCATTACAACTGTAAATAATCGCTTAAATGCTCGTATATTTGTATTAAAATCAACCTTAAATCCATATGAAAAAACTACTGCTTTCACTGCTTGTATTTTTATTTTCAATCACATTGCAAGCTCAGGATAAATCAAAAAAATTAGAAACTATAACCATAAAAACATCGGCCGTGTGCGATATGTGTAAAAATACGCTCGAAAAAAACATGGCTTATGAAAAAGGAGTAAAAAAAGCTGATTTGAATGTAGAATCAAAAGTATTTACCATTACTTATAATCCCCAAAAAACCACTCCCGAAAAAATTAAAAAAGCCATAAATAATGCCGGATACGATGCAGATGAAAGCCCTGCCGACCCAAAGGCTTATGAAAATTTACATGCGTGTTGTAAAAAAGACTCTAAACATTAATATATGGCATTAATTAAAAAAGTAAACGGTAAAGAACCCATTTTTGGCAAAGATTGTTTTATAGCAGAAAACGCTACCATAGTAGGCGATGTAGTGATGGGCGACCAATGCAGTATTTGGTTTAATGCAGTTATAAGAGGCGATGTGCATTACATTAAAATGGGCAATAAAGTAAATGTACAAGATGGAGCCGTAATACATTGCACCTACCTAAAAGCCCCCACTAATATTGGAAATAATGTATCAATTGGTCACAGAGCCATCGTACATGGCTGTACCATTCATGATAATGTGTTAATAGGTATGGGCGCTATTGTAATGGATAATTGTATGGTAGAAAGCAATTCTATAATTGCAGCAGGAGCCGTACTTTTAGAAGGCTCTCATGTAGAAAGTGGAAGTATTTATGCTGGAGTTCCGGCTAAAAAAGTTAAAACCGTAAGTAAAGAACTATTTGAACGTGAAATTCAGCGTATTGCGAATAATTACATCATGTATTCAGGATGGTTTAAAGATTAATACATTGTTATTTTTTGATTTTTTAATTTTAAGTTTAAATTTGTCAGTTATAATACAACAATAGTTAACACACAAGAATTTATATGAAGAAAAGAAGTTACTCATTAGCAATTTTAGCAGGTTTTCTATTCCTTTCCCAAGCAGTAAAAGCCCAAGAACAATTTATTTGGGCACGCTCAGCGGGAGCTGATATGGGCTGGGAAGAAGCAGCCGGTATAGCAAGAGATAATAGTGGCAATATTTATGTTGCAGGAACTTTTCAAGGACGAATCACATTTGGAAATACCAATGTACAATCTTCAGGAGCAAGCGATGTAATTGTTGCTAAATACAACCCTGCCGGTATATTGCAATGGGCAAGAAAAATTGGACAAGGAAATACTTTTAGTGGCGATGAAAAAGCAAAAGCCATTGCCGTAAATGGTGCAGGAAATGTTATTTACGTATTAGCATCCTACACAAACATTACAGATAGCCTTAACTTTCTTACAAATGGCAGTATAAAAATTGCCCCATCAAGCGGTGCAGAAGATTTATTTGTAGCTCGTCTTGATGCTAACGGTGCTGTAACATGGGCAAAAAAAATTGGTGGCTCGGGAGTTGAAGATGGAGGTGCAATAGGCTTATTTAGTAATGGAGACTTTATTGTTACAGGCATGTTCAATGTTGATATAACTATCGGAACAGATTACTATATTAGCAATGGCAATCATGATTTATTTGTTGTAAAGTATAATAATGATGGTTCTCAAGCATGGTCATTAACTACCGGAAATGGATTAAACAACATTTCGGTTGCCGATTTAAAAATTAGAAGCAACGGTGATTTCTATATAGGAGGAGAATTTAGAGGTAGTGCAGACTTTGATATGACCACCCTTACCAGCAACGGTGAATCGGATGCGTTTTTAGCAAAATATGACTCTACAGGAGCCTTAATTTTTGCAGGAAATGCAGGTGGTACAGGAAATGATGGCATCACTAAAATTTATATTGATAATTTAGGTCAAACTTATATAGCCGGGTACTACTCTGGTGCTGGAGTAACTTTTGGAACAACAACTTTACCTACTGCTACAAAAACAGATGTGTTTTTTGCAAAGATGAATTCAAACGATGTACAATTGTTTGTTAAAACAGCAAATGGAGCTGGTGCAAACGCTCCTTATGGATTATATGTTGCCGGCACAGGTACAAATAAAAGAATTTATTTAAGTGGAACTTTTGAAAGCGTTATTGATTTTGGCATTTCAACCGCAACAAACAATCCTGAACAAAGAGCATCTTTAGGACAAAAAGATATTTTTATTGCTTATTATGATTCATTAGGAAATGTAATTTCTTCTGCAAGAGCCGGAGGATTAAACAGCGAAACAAATGCAGGTATTATTGCCGATAACAGCAATAACATGTTTATTTTTGGTTCATACAGAGCACAAGCAGGTTTCTCTCCATTTACCTTAACTGTAGCGGGCGGTTCTGATTTGTATATTGCTCGTTATGGAATGAATACAACCGGTATTTTTGAAGTTGCAAACAACAAAACTTTACAGGTATATCCAAATCCTAGTAACGGGTTAGTTAAGTTAAATTTTAGCGATGCAGCGGAATATCAAGTAAAAATATTTGACATGAGAGGCGTTTGTGTAGTAAACGAAACTGTTACAACACTTAAAAATCAATTAGATTTAAGTTACTTATCAAATGGTGTATATTTCTTAAATGCTATAGGCGCTGATAAAAATTTCCAGCAAAAACTGATAATTCAAAAATAATTTTATTGAGAATAGCTTATAAAAAAAGCGACCCCAACATTGTTGGGGTCGCTTTTTTATTGTTAAACATTAATTGCTTACAAATTAAGATTTAATGTTTCATCAAATAAATCAATCGGTTCCTCTTTTACTTCATTATCAACAAAATTTGCAGAAACTATATTTTCTTGATGTTTTTCTACAGATGCTTTTACACTCTTGGTTTTATTAGCAGTAGTAACAGCATGCTGCATTCCATTAGGCATTAAACGATTTTCTCTTAAAAACATTCCGAATAATATTGCCTGATGAATGCTGCTAATTGACACTTCAACATCAAACTCATCGCCAGCCAATCTTGGCTTTACAATAAACTCTAATTTACTTTCTATACAATAGTCAATAATTACTTGTAGATTTTTTTTCTTAACAGTTACAATAGGGTTTTGCTCCATAATCGTTTCCTCCTTTATACATTTATGATATTTAAAATTGATTCGAAAATTAATTTACCATCTGTATTATTTAACACCTCATCGGCAGCACGCTCAGGGTGAGGCATCATACCAAATACATTTTTTCCGCTATTACAAACTCCTGCAATATTTTCTAAAGAACCATTGGGATTAGATTCCTTAGTTACATTACCTTGTTCATCACAATAATGGAATAAAATCTGATTATTCTCTTTTAATTGTTTTATGGTTTTTTCATCGGTATAATAGCGACCTTCTCCATGAGCTATCGGAATTTTTAATACTTCATTCTTTGGTATATGTTTAGTTACCAGAGCATCTTTACTTGCAGCTTTGATAAATACATTTTTGCAAATAAACCTTTGGTTATTATTATGCAGTAATGCTCCGGGCAATAATCCTGATTCGCATAGTATTTGAAACCCGTTACAAATGCCCATTACATATCCGCCTTTATTTGCATGTTCAATTACCTTTTCCATAATTGGTGAAAAACGTGCAATAGCACCAGAGCGCAAATAATCGCCATAGGAAAAACCTCCGGGCAATACAATAAAATCGCAGCCTTTTAAATCTTTGTCTTTATGCCATAAAGACTCAACTTCTTGCCCCATAATGGTTCTTAATACATAAATCATATCATGATCGCAGTTTGAACCGGGAAATGTTACTACTCCAAAGCGCATTTTTATATTTTTATGATGAATTACAAATTTACTGATATTGCCCTGCTGAAAAAAGCAAAATGTATTAATTTTTTCAAGTGTTTGTTTATGAGAAATATTGATTTATTATTACAATTATCAAATAAATGCTCAGTAAAAGTTCAGCCAGCCAATGTTTTTTTAAAGAAGTAAGATAAATAGCCCAAAATAATGATATTGGAAGAATAAAAAGATAAAAAATGTAGGATTGTTGAGTACCATTAATAAAAACAACAAATAATGAAAAGAAGCTGAAAACCAAAAAAGTTTGTAAGGTGCTTTTTGCTCTTATTACCGAATTATTTAGCCTCTTTAAAAGTGCTCCGATAGAAAATAGCAAAATAATGCAACCCATAATTAATACCGCAACCCATAACCAACTATCTGTTGGATATGTAAAATTTCTTTCAGATAATGAAAAGACTATTTTATCATACCAAAGAAATGGTAAACGATCAACTAAATAGTAATACGATACAGCAAACACAATGGGCAATAAAGCTCCAAATGCAGATAAGGCATATTCGCGCCAAACAAAAGGTCGAACGATTAATAAACAAGCCCATAAAAAAGGCATAAACCAAAAAAAAGGGAAATAAAATAATATTGCAATGCCCAAAAACAGACCGGCATCAAAAGCATTGCTAAGTGCTGATGAATATTGATAGCTTTGAAGAATTCTGTATAATGAAATTAATAAAAGAAAAACGGCCGGCTGTAAAGGATGAAATTTTAAAAAAGAATGAAAACTTGAGGCTAAAATAATAAATAGTAAAGCAGGTAGATTGCTCTTTCTTTCGAGCACATCTAATTTTTCTATTATATAATTAAAAATATAGGCTGATCCAATATTCAAAAACAATCCAATTAATGATAATATCCAAGGAGCTTCTGCAAATGGTTTTGAAACAAGTTCCATTAATGGCATACTGTTACGGGTATTCACATAATCTTTGGTGAAAAAAGCAGGAATCCATAACAATACTGCTATTAAGGGCAGTAAAATAATTAAAGATGCCGGATGACTTTGTCTGAAAAATCGTATTAACATTACAATAGCAAAGCTACATCAGATTAATTCAATTAAAAAATTTGTTGCTGATAAAGCATTTGAAAAGATAGATTTTTTAGTTTTATTTTTTGAGATTAATAAAAATCCATTAGTTTTGCTTCGTTGATAATCATTAAATCTTAACGTTATGTGGAATGATTTTGTATATGGTCTAGGCGACTTTTTTCAATGGACATTTAAAATTCTTCCAGTTATGGGGAATATACCAAACTATATTTTCATTTTAATTGGATTTGGTCTTTTCTTTTACTGGATTAAAGAACAAGCCAGATATAATAAAGAAGCTGAAAAAAATGGAACGTTAAAATAACGTTTCGTTTTTAGTTATACTTTTTGTGCAGCTATTTTCATCAAGTCAAGTCCAATATCATTTCGGTGATACTTACCTATAAAGTTTACTGTATCCGCATCAAAATAAGCTTTATCTCTTGCTTCTTTAATTGTATCTCCTAAAGAAGTAATTGTAATAACACGTCCACCATTAGTTAAAATATCAGTATCTTTTTTTATAGTTCCTGCATGAAACACGATGCTGTTTTCAACTTCATTTAGTCCTACAACTTCGAATCCTTTTTCATAATCGCCCGGATATCCACCGGATACAAGCACAAGGGCTAATGCAGTTTTGGGAGTAATTGTAATTTCTTTTTCTTTCAGCTTTCCTTTAGAAACCGCAACTAATATATCGAGTAAATCGCTTTCTATTCTTGGTAGCACTACTTCTGTTTCCGGATCGCCCATGCGCACATTGTATTCAATTACAAAAGGATCTCCGTTTACATTCATCAAACCGATAAAAATGAAACCTTTGTAAGTAATGTTTTCTTTCTTTAATCCGTTTATTGTTGGAACAACGATTTTTTCTTCTACTTTTTTCAAAAATACTTCATCGGCAAAAGGCACCGGAGATACGGCTCCCATTCCACCGGTATTCAATCCTGTATCATTATCGCCTATTCGCTTATAATCTTTTGCCGCGGGTAAAATTTTGTATGAATTTCCATCGGTTAATACAAAAACAGAAAGCTCAATACCTTTTAAAAATTCTTCGATTACTACTTTTGATGAAGCATTGCCAAACTTGGCATTTATAAGCATTTCGTTTAATTCGATTTTTGCAGCGTCAAGTGTAGGTGATATAACCACTCCTTTACCGGCTGCTAATCCGTCAGCTTTTAATACATAGGGAGCGTTTAAATTTTCTAAAAATTTATATCCCTCTTCTAAGGTGTCTTTTGTAAAAGTTTGATAGCGGGCTGTAGGAATTTTGTATTTCTGCATAAATGCTTTTGCAAAATCCTTGCTTCCTTCAAGCTGTGCTCCCGCTTTAGACGGGCCGATAACCGGAACATTTTTTAAATCGGCATCATTTATAAAATAATCGTAAATACCAGCCACCAAAGGGTCTTCAGGGCCTACCAGCACCATATTGATTGATTTTTCCTTTACCAGTTTTTTAATAGCAGGAAAATCTGTTGCTTTAATATTAATATTTTCGCCAAACTCTTCGGTTCCGGCATTTCCGGGTGCAATATATAATTCCTTTAAAAGCGGGCTTTGCGCCAGCTTCCATGCAAATGCATGTTCTCTAGCACCAGATCCTAATAATAATACATTCATTTGACAAAAAAATTATAATGGAATATTTGCGTGTTTTTTTCGTGGTAGTTTTACGGCTTTATTCTCAAGCATTTTAAATGCTTTTATCAATTTTTCACGTGTTTGCTCGGGTTTAATAACTTCATCAATAAAACCTCTTTCTGCTGCTCTGTATGGGTTTGCAAAATGCTCTAAATATTCCTGTTCTTTTTCTTTCAGTTTTGCTTCAGGGTTTTCTGCTTCCGAAATTTCTTTTTTGAAAATAATTTCAGCGGCTCCTTTAGCTCCCATCACGGCAATTTCGGCTGTTGGCCAAGCATAATTCATATCAGCCCCAATGTGTTTTGAATTCATTACATCATACGCTCCGCCATAAGCTTTACGGGTAATAACTGTAATTCTTGGAACAGTAGCTTCACAGAAGGCAAATAACAATTTTGCTCCATTGGTTATAATGCCGTTCCACTCTTGATCAGTTCCGGGTAAAAATCCAGGAACATCTTCAAACACTAAAAGCGGTATATTAAAACAGTCGCAGAAACGCACAAATCGTGCAGCTTTAACCGATGCGTGTATATCTAAAACTCCTGCTAAATATGCAGGTTGATTAGCTACAATACCAATTGATTTTCCTCCTAAGCGGGCAAAACCTACCACAATATTTTCTGCATAATCTTTATGTACTTCAAAAAATGAATCAGTATCAATTACACCATTAATTACATCACGAATATCGTATGGTGTATTTGAATTATCAGGAACAATGGTATTTAGCTCAGGGCGAATTTCACTTTCCGATTGTTCGTAAGGCAATGCAGGAGGAAGTTCTTCACAATTTTGAGGGATATACGACAATAATTTTTTAATGTATTGAATACATTCCATTCCGTTGGCGCAGGCAAAATGCGTTACCCCTGATTTTGTTGCATGCGTGTTAGCTCCGCCTAATTCTTCAGAAGTTACCTCTTCATGCGTTACGGTTTTTACCACATTTGGCCCTGTAACAAACATGTAAGAAGTATTTTGAACCATTAAAATAAAATCGGTTAATGCAGGAGAATAAACTGCTCCACCGGCACATGGCCCCATGATAGCTGAAATCTGAGGCACCACCCCTGATGCTAAGGTATTGCGGTAAAATATATCGGCATAGCCACCTAATGAATCAACGCCTTCCTGAATACGCGCACCGCCTGAGTCGTTTAAACCAATTACAGGACAACCATTTTGCATGGCTAAATCCATAATTCGGCAAATTTTCTTGGCATGCATTTCGGAGAGAGACCCTCCAAAAACTGTGAAATCCTGCGCAAATACATATACTGGTCTGCCATGAATGGTACCGTATCCTGTTACTACTCCATCTCCTAAATATTTTTCGCGCTGTAACCCAAATTCTGTGGATCGGTGAGTAACAAACATGCCTATTTCTTCAAAAGAACCTTCGTCCAATAAAAAATGAATGCGCTCGCGTGCCGTAAGTTTCCCTTTTTTATGCTGAGAATCTATACGTGCCTTACCACCACCCAATTTTGCCAACGCAATGGTTTCTTCCAATTTTTTAATTTTATCGCTCATATTTATTATTTAATTAGAACTGCGAAGATAATTTATTGGCTAAAAAACACCACTATTTAAAGCATAGTTTTCTTGTTTTATTTAATTCGTTTTTTCACATTAAAAAATTTTTTGTAGAGCATGTTTTTTAAAGATGGTATTTTTTGAGAAGTATATATTCCATTTTTGCCTGAAAAGAAAAAAGCAACACTGCAGGCTACTATCAAATAAATGCCGGGCTTAATTCCAAACAGTTCCATACCCATAATGGCGCAAGCAATCGGAGCATGAGTAGCTCCTGCAAAAACTGCTACAAAACCCATTCCGGCCATAAGAGACATTGGTAATGGTATAAACGATATTAAAATATTTCCCAATGTAGCTCCTATGTAAAACAGCGGAGTAACTTCTCCTCCTTTAAATCCAGAACTTAGCGTAAATGCCGTAAATAGAATTTTTAAGAAAAAATCATATGGCTGCATAGGCTCTGAAAAAGAGGCAACAATAACCGGCACTCCCAAGCCCATATATTTTTGAGTAGGGGTAAGCCAAAAAATTATGGCTAATACAGCTCCGCCGATAAGTGGACGAATGGGAGCATATTTAATTTTTGAAAAAATATTACTATAAAAGTGTGATATAACAGAAAAAAGCATGGCACACAAACCAAACAAAACTCCTGCTAATGTTGCCCAACTTATATTAGCAAATGAAATTGATGGTACAACATCAATGTTATAATGCGTATGTGTTGCTCCCCATGATAAACAAACATAATGCGCAACATATCCACTCAATAAAACAGGAACAATTGCATACTTTTTATGATGCTGAAAAAGCATGATTTCTAAAGCAAATACGGCACCAGCCAAAGGAGTGCCGAAAACCGAAGCAAAACCTGCACTTATTCCCATTAATATAATACTCCTTCGCTCTTGTGCATTTAATTTAAACCAATGGGTAAACTGGTCGGAAATTGCTCCTCCCATTTGCACGGCCGTGCCTTCTCTACCGGCTGAGCCGCCAAAAAGATGCGTAATTAAGGTGCCTATCAGCACCAGTGGAGCCATTTTATAATGAATTCGTTTTTGAGGATTATCATATTCCTCAATCAGCAAATTATTTCCTTTGGCAACATCTTGCCCCAGGTAGTGATACATTAAACCAATAAGCAAACCGCCAAGTGGCAAAAGCGCAATGAGCCAAAAATTATTTTCGCGATAATGCGTTACCCAATCGAGCGATATTAAAAATACAGCTGATGCTGTGCCGGCTAAACTACCAATAAGCACGATGAGCAAAATCCATTTTGGAAGATTTAATTGATTTAGCTTGGCAATGCGTCTGTTCATGTTTTTAAAATACTACTTCATTAAACTTATTTTAGTTTATTCAGTAGATGCCATCAGCTCAAAAAATGGAGCGGTTTAAGGCAGACATCATTGCCTGTTGATGTTTCAAAAGTAGAAAATTTTTTCTTCTATAAAAAAGCCCTCTCAAATGAGAGGGCTTCAGTTTTATAATCCCAGTAAAATTTCTGAAGGGTCTTTAGCGCCAAAGAGCATTTTATGCGGATTTTCTATCATCTCTTTTACTTTCACTAAAAAGCTAACCGATTCTCTTCCGTCAATAATGCGGTGGTCGTATGATAATGCGATATACATCATTGGTCGAATTACCACTTGTCCGTTTACGGCAATTGGACGCTCTAGAATATTGTGCATTCCTAAAATGGCGCTTTGCGGAGGGTTTATAATTGGTGTTGACATTAATGAGCCAAACACTCCGCCATTGGTAATGGTAAAAGTTCCTCCGGTCATATCATCCACTGTAATTCTTCCATCACGAGCTTTAGCGGCTAATTCGCCAATCGTTTTTTCAATTTCGGCTAAACTCATGCTTTCTGCATTGCGCACCACAGGCACCATTAATCCTTTTGGAGAGCTTACGGCAATACCTATATCGGCATAATTGTGATACACAATTTCATCGCCATCAATCATGGCATTAACAGCCGGATAAAGCTTTAATGCTTCGGTAACTGCTTTTGTAAAAAACGACATAAAGCCTAAGCCAACGCCATGCTTTTCTTTAAACTTGTCTTTGTATTTATTTCTTAAAGCCATTACGCTGCTCATATCTACTTCGTTAAAAGTAGTAAGCATGGCGGTTTCGTTTTTAACGGCTACTAAGCGTTCGGATATTTTTTTGCGAAGCATGGTCATTTTTTGGCGATTGCTTTCGCGCGAACCTTCCCAACCGCTCTTGTCTTCATAACTAAATCCTGCTGAAAGGGCGCTTAACACATCGCCTTTAGTAATACGGCCATCTTTGCCGGTTCCTTTAATTTTGTTGGCAGTAATTCCATTTTCATCCATCAGTTTTTTAGCAGATGGTGAAGGGGTT
>CALKJP010000032.1 GCA_937995645.1 uncultured Bacteroidia bacterium | reverse complement strand
CCGCTTTGCATTTGCAATTTTGCCTGAGGGCTATCATTAGCAATAAAATCCATTATTTCTTTAATGTTAACATATCCGGGTAATCCTCTATCATAAATTGGTAAATAATCTCTTGTTCCCTGGCGATATTTATCTTCGGTTAATGAAAATGGAACAGGGTCTGATAGGTATGCTTTACGCTTCATTTGGTCTATATACCAGTCGGTTTGCAATAAGCTTAAATTAACCACACGTACATCGGTGCGATAACCTTCTACTTCCTGAACATACCAAAGCGGGAAGGTATCATTATCTCCATTTGTAAATATGATAGCATTAGGGGCGCATGAATCGAGGTAATTTTTTGCAAAGTCGCGTGCGGTATATCTTCCCGAACGGTCATGATCGTCCCAGTTTTCTTTTGCCATAATTCCAGGAACTGCTACAAGGCATAGTGCTGTTGCAATAATTGCCGATAAATGAGCTTGTATTTTTTTGCTGAATAATTCATATAAATATAGTACTCCTAAACCAATCCAGATGGCAAATGCATAGTAAGAACCTACGTAGGCATAATCTCTTTCGCGTGGTTGGAATGGTGGTACATTTAAATAGGTATTTATGGCAATACCGGTAAATAAAAACAATAATAAAATTACCAAACTGTCAGATTTATTTTTCTTGTATTGATACATTATTCCAAGAATTCCTAAAATTAAAGGAAGCATATAATAAATGTTTCTTCCTTTATTGTTTGCAAGGCTTTGGGGCAATTTGCTTTGGTCGCCTAATCTTGGATTGTCAATAAAAGGTATTCCGCTTATCCAGTTACCATCGGTTACATTGCCTGTTAATCCTTGAATATCGTTTTGGCGACCTGAAAAATTCCACATAAAATAGCGGAAATACATGTATCCAATTTGATAATTGAAATAAAATCGTAGATTTTCAATAAATGTAGGTTTGTATATTGTTTCAACTTCGCCTCTGAAATTTGTTTTTCTTATGGGTGTTCCCTTAACATTAGCCCACGCTTTATAGCCGGCCACATGATTGGATTGTGAGCTGTACATTCGAGGGAAAATGGTTTTAAAATCTTTGTCGTAATTAGGAATAGTGTTTTTTCTATCGTCAGAAATAACATATTTGCCTAATTTGTAATCGCGCATGTAAACAGGCTTTCCATCAGAATAAGGGTTTTGTGGATCTAAGGGGGCATTGTAGTATTGTCCGTAAAGTAATGGGTGGTCGCCATATTGTTCGCGCATTAAGTATGCCAATAAAGTAATGGCATTTTCAGGATTGTTTTCGTCAATTGGAGGATTTGCTTGTGAACGAATTATAATTACAAAGAAGGATGAATAACCAATTAAGATAAATGTAAATGCCAGTAAAGCGGTATGTAAAATTACTTTTTGTTTTTTTAAGGTATAATGCAGTCCAAATGATAGACCACCTATCAATAATAAGAAAAATACAATGGTTCCACTATTAAAGGGTAAACCAAATGTATTAGTAAAAATTAATTCAAATTGAGCCACCAGATTTACAACTCCAGGAATAATTCCATTTTGTATAAATGCTAATACTCCAATAGCTGCTATTCCGGTTATAATTAAACCTTTGGTGGTAGGTTGGTATTTTTTAAAATAATAAACAAAAACTAAAGCAGGAATTGCCAGTAAATTTAAAAGGTGAACTCCAATGGATATACCAATTAAAAATGCAATAAAAATTAGCCATTTTGATTCGTGAATCATATCGGTTTCTCTGTCCCATTTAGTAATAGCCCAAATGGTAACGGCAGTAAAAAAAGAAGACATGGCATAAACTTCGCCTTCAACTGCTGAAAACCAAAAAGTATCAGAAAATGTAAAAGCAAGTGCTCCAACTAATCCGCTTCCAATAATGGCATAAGTTTGACTTTTGTTAGGCGTTGTATTATATCCGGTTAAAATTTTTTGTGCAAAAGCGGTAATTGTCCAAAACAAAAATAATATTGCTCCTGCACTGCAAAGTGCAGACATAATGTTTACTAAATATGCTGCCGTTTCAGGCGTTCCAAACATAGAGAACAAGCGTGCTACCAATAAGAAAAAAGGTGCTCCGGGTGGGTGCCCTACTTCTAATTTATATGCTGTTGCAATATATTCGCCACAATCCCAAAAGCTTGCAGTTGGTTCTATAGTATTTAAATAAGTGTATGAGGCAATTGCAAATGCAATCCATCCAAAGATATTGTTCAGTTTTTGATAATTCATATAGCTGTTTCTAATAGATAAGAGGTGCGAATTTAATTAAATTTATACAATTAGAATTATTTTGATTTGTCAATATAAAAATTATGGTATATCAGTACATATTATGATTTAGTCGAATTAAAAATGTTAATTTTTAATAAATTGTTATAAATTAGCATTGAGGATTAAATAATTATATGTGATAAAAGTCACAAGAACTAAATTTTTAATATTAATAAATTTGGTTGAATTTAAAATTCATATAATATGAGAATATTGTTATTCATTTTTATTTTTTTGGCTGCTAATATAAATGCTTTACAAGCAGCAACTTTTTATGCTCGTCAAACAGGTAATTGGAGTAATCCGGCTACTTGGTCGTTAAGTTGTGGAGGCGCATCGGCAACAAGCATTCCAGGACCTACCGATGATGTTGTTATAACCTGTAATTTGAATGCCTACACGGTTACAATTGATGGTAATTTTGCTTGTAATAATTTAACCATTGGTCAAGCAGACAGAAATGCCATTCTTCAAATTACTTCAGCCGGTAATTCATTAACTATAAATGGAAATTTATCTATAAATACCGGTAACTTTAACAGAACATATCGTTTAAACGCCGGTCCCGGAATAATAACTATTAATAATATAGCATATTGGTCAAATCTTACAGGGGTAAATGAAATTGCAGTTTCAACCGGTACAATTAATTTTAATACAGCAATAAACCTTACTTCAACGGCACAAACTATTAGATTTAATGATGCAGGAACTATAAACTTTAGCGAAAACCTTACAGGAAGATTATCTCAAGTAGTAACATTTGCCAATTGCAACCTTAATTTTTATAAAGATGTAGCTAATAATGTTGCAGCGGTTACATTTAATGCAACATCCAATTCAAGATTTTATGGAACCGGTAATTTTATTACAGCCAATACCGATATAACATTTGGCAGAACTTTTTTTATGAATAGTTCGAGTTATACAATTAATAGTTCTGCCGGAAATATAACTTTTGGACATGATATCACGCTCAATAACTCATCAACATTAACATTAAATAAAGGTATTATTGTTAATCGTTCGTGGATAAATAATGGTGGAACATTAAACGGAGGAACACATTTTGTTAGATTTCTTGGTATTCCAAGTACAACATATAATATAGGAGGGTCATCATCCACAAATTTTCCTCATTTGTATTTTGGAAATGCAAGTGGAACAACCCGATTTAGATATAATTTAAACTCAAATGCTACTGCATTATCGTTAACATTAGAAGATAATAATGTAGCATCAGCCAGTTTTTTACGTAATCAAACAGGAGATCCTACTCTTACTGTAAACGGAAATGTAACTATAAAGCAATTAAATGCCAATAGTACTAATTCATGGTTAATTAATGCCGGTAGTGGAGTTGTAAATGGTAATTTAATATTTGTTGGAACAAGTAATACTACTTCCAGGATAGCAAGGGTTGTGGTTACAACCGGAAGTTTTACGCTTAACGGAAATATCACTTGGATGAGTAATACAGAAGTAGAAACAGAAGTTATTTCGGCAACAAGCGGTACACTAACGTTTAGTAATTCAGTAGCGCTAAATAGAGGAAGCGGAAGAATAAGAGTAACTGCAGCAGGAGGTACCGTAAATTTTAATGGAACTACCATGCCTTCGCTTCAAGTAAACTCTGGTTCAGGAACAAATGCTGAATTTTATACTGCTGCATCTACTAATATTTATCTAAATAGAGGAATAGAAAATAATAATGTAAATTTAATTTTAGGAAATAACTCAAACACCTACATAACCGGAAATGCAAGTGTTACTCCAAATGCGTTAATTCGTTTTGGGAATTTGTATATTCAAAACGGTTCAGCCTTAAATCTTACCGGTAACATTGAAGTACGAAATAACTGGATAAATAACGGAGGAAGTTTTAATTCCAATACTTCAACAGTAACATTTAATGGTACTACTGCTCAAACATTAAATGAAACAAATCCTTTTTACAATTTATCTGCAATATCTGCAGGAATAATTATGAATTGTACCAGTAATATTCTCATTAAAAATACCCTCACAATAACAGGGCATCATTTTAATATGAATGGAAATACGCTTACATTGGGCGATAATGCTCCTGCTACATTAAATCATTCATCAAGCAGGATTGTTTATAATGGAACATTTAAACGTTGGTGGCCTGCAGGAGCATCAATATCTCCAACAGCTGCTCCAATGTACGGGCTTTTTCCTGTAGGTGTACAAGGAAGTTATCGCCCCGTTAGTATAACCAGCACAAGTGCTCCTACCAGTGCAGGATATATTAGTATTACTCATACAGATCCTCAAAATGCTTATGATATAACATACAACGATGGAGGATTTAATATACAAAGAGTTTCCGGACAAAATGCTGCAATAGCTATAACCGGTATTAGTGGTGGAAGCTATGATTTACGCGTACAATATGCCGGTTTTTCAAACCCGGGTGGTTCTAGCTTAACCCATTACAGAATGATAACATATACAGGAGGTTCACCGGGGTCGGTTGGAACGCATGTTGCTGCATCAGGCAGTATTGCTGCTCCGCTTGGAGGTAGAAATGCTTTAACCTCTGCCCAATTAAATAATGTTTTTGTAATGGGGACTACTAATTCTTTTGCAACACCTATATTAAGAATATATTATGCACGTAAAAATGGAAATTGGAGCGATGGTTCAGGTAATGCTACGTGGTCAACCATAGCGCCTGGTGGTACTTCGTGCAATTGTACTCCACCTGCAAATAGCGTAGTGGTGATAAGTAATAATTATACCGTAACACTTGATGTAAATGCAACAGTAAACGATTTAAGAATTGATAGCGCATTTTTGGTAGGTACCGGAAATTTAACAGTAAATAATGAATTATTAGTTTTTGGTCCGGGAAGTTTTAACCCAACATCCGGTAATTACACAATTGGTAAAAACTTAATTATAAATGGTACAGGTACTTCTAACTTCTCAACCGGAACAAATCAAGTGTTAGGAAATTTAGAAAACTACGCAACATTAAATTTTGGAACTTCTACCACTCCTCTGCAAATACGTGGAAACTGGAAAAACAATGGAACGTTTAATCATAATAATGGTTCAATACTTTTAAATGGAACATCATTACAAAATATTGAAGGGAACACGCGCTTTTATAATCTAACCCTTAATAATAGTTCAGGTGCTTTAATTGCTAATGGATCAACAATAGAAATTAAGAAAACATTAACCATTCAATCAGGAACACTTAATACAAATGATAACTTAGTATTATTATCAGATAGTACCGAAACTGCCCGAATAGCGCCTTTATTAAGCGGAGCCGATATTACTGGAGAAATAACTATGCAACGTTATGTTCATGATAGTGGATTTTCAAATCCTTTAGGAAAATGGAGAGAAATTGGCTCTCCTGTAATTGGAGCAACATTTAATGATTGGCAAGATGATTTTACGACATGGGGATTAACAGGTTCAAATGGTTTTTCGATAAACGATTTTGTTTCGATTTATTCGTATGACGAGACAAAACCCGGAGTTAATGATTCCGGATATGTAAGTCCTGCTGATATTAATGATTTAATAGAACACAAAGTAGGATACTGGACATATATTGATAACACCCCGTTAACCATTGATGTTAAAGGAAATCCGGGAAAAGGCTCAGTTAATTTAAATGTAACTTATACCTCATCAACCGCAGGAGTAGATCATGATGGTTGGAATTTAGTAGCTAATCCATATCCTTCGCCCATAAATTGGGATGCTACCGGATGGACAAAAGTAAATATAGAAGATGCCATATATGTATGGAATCCAACATTACAACAATATGCTTCTTATGCAGGAGGAATAGGAGTTAATGGAGGAACTGCTCATATAGCATCTTCACAGGCTTTTTGGGTGCATGCCATTGGAGCTAACCCTAGTTTAATTGCTGCTGAAAGTGTTAAATCAGCTATTGACGGAACATTTAAAAATAATAACATAGCACCTCCAAGAGGTTTATTGTTAAGTATTACAGGTAATGGATTTACTGATGAAACAGCCATTCGTTTTTCCAATGCAGCTACTGATAGTTTTGATATATCATTTGATGCCTCTAAATTATGGAGTTTTAATCCAAATGTTCCAAGTATTTCAACTGTTACACATAATCAAGATTATTCTATTAACACCTTAGCAGAATTTACAGAAAGTATAACTATTCCGGTTAGAGTATGGACCTATGTTTCAAACAACTTTACAATTACAGCTAATCTTTCAGATTTTCCTTATCCCAATGCATGTATTTTGTTGGAAGATTTAGCTAACGGAAACATTCAAGACTTGCGAACAGATTCGGTTTATACTTGCTTTATCCCTGATACAACCGATTTACCACGTTTCTTGTTACATATTTCAATGCCCGTTGAAAAGAATATAAAACATCCTTTATGCAATAATCAATCAAACGGAGAAGTAATTGTTAAAGGTACAGGAAGTGGACCATGGTCTTATACATGGAAAGACTTGTCGGGACAAATTTTAAGAATTAAAAACAATGTTCAAACATCAGATACATTATCAAACTTAGCAGCAGGTTTTTATATAGTTGATGTTCAAAATACATTATGTGGTAATTTTAGCGATACTATTCAAATTATCAATCCTACTGTTATATCAGTAACTTATAACATTACACAACCAACTTGTAAAAATTCCCAAGATGGTTTAGTTGAAATATTTCCATCCGGAGGAACTGAGCCATACAGCTTTATATGGTCTGATAGTTCCGGCAGTCAAAACTTAACTAATGCAATGGCCGCCATGTATCAAGTACAAATTGTTGATGCTAATATGTGTGCTAATTCATTTAGTTTTGTATTAAATGCATCAAATCCTGTTACTTCAGAGTTTGCTTGTGCTGATACGGTGTATTTGCAAAATGGTATGGCAAATGTTCAGTTTACTAATTTATCGGTAGGAGCACAAAGTTACGAATGGGATTTTGATGATGGAGAAGAAGAAATTATAACTCTTGCTAATCCTGTTTATACATATACTTCAGAAGGTGTTTACCTTGTAAGGTTAAAGGCTATTAATAATTTATGTGATGATGTATTTGAAAAAACAATTGTGGTTTTAAATGAAGTACCAGCAAGTATTCAAGCTAATTCACAAACTCCATTGGCAATAAATGCATTTGCAGCAGGTAATAAAATTATTATTGCTTTTAAAGGAGATAAAAACGAAGATTTAAAAATTGCATTATTAGATAATTTAGGTAGAGAAACAATTGCCCAAACCACAATTCCAAAAAATCGAATGGAATTTGAAATTCCATATTCCGGATTAGCAACAGGAATTTATTACTTGCGTTTATCAGGAGAAAACTTAGGGGAACAATCCATAAAATTAATAATTCCATAAAAAAAGGGCGGTTTTAACCGCCCTTTTTTTATGGAATAGAATATTCTCTATTTTAAAATTGCATCCACACCCGGCAAGCTTCCTTTTTCAATATATTCTAAAAGTGCACCGCCACCAGTAGAAACATAACTTACTTTATCTGCCAGTTGGTACTTGTTTATAGCTGCAACCGAATCGCCACCACCAATTAATGAATAAGCACCATTTGAAGTTGCTTTTACAATAGCTTCGGCAACAGCTTTAGTACCATGTTCAAAATTACTCATTTCAAACACGCCCATTGGGCCATTCCACAAAATAGTTTTAGAGCTAGCAATAACATCTGCATATAATTTTTCAGTTACAGGGCCAATATCTAATCCCATGTAGCCATCAGGTATTTCATTTACCTTGCAGGTTAATCTGTTTGCATCATTGCTAAAATTATCAGCAGCCACAGCATCAACCGGCAAGTGTAAAGAAACTCCGTTTTGTTTGGCTTTTTCAATAATGGAAAGTGCTGTTTCCAAACGGTCGTCTTCAACTAATGATTTTCCGATTTGCCCTCCCAAGGCTTTCATAAATGTAAAAGCCATGCCTCCTCCAATAATGATATGATCGGCTTTTGAAATTAATTGCTCCAGAATTAAAATTTTATCTGACACCTTTGCTCCTCCCATAATTGCTGTAAAAGGCTTTTCGGCAGATGTTAGTACTTTATTTATACTTGCTAATTCGCCCGACATTACAAATCCGAAACATTTTTTATTAGGGAAAAATTTAGCAACAATTGTAGTTGAGGCATGCGCTCTATGAGCTGTTCCAAAAGCGTCATTTACATAAAAAGTTCCAAGTTTTGATAATTGTTGTGCAAAAATTTCATCTCCTTTTTCCTCTTCAGCATGAAAGCGTAGATTTTCCAGTAATAAAAGCTCTCCTGCTTTTAAATCAGCCGCTTTGCTTTCAGCTTCTGCACCAATGCAATCTGATGCAAATTTTACATCAACTCCTAAAAGCTTTGAAGTATGAGCTACCACGTGCTTTAAAGAATATTTTTCTTCAGGAGCTCCTTTAGGGCGACCTAAATGTGACATTAAAATAACAGCACCTCCATCATTTAATATCTTTTTAATAGTTGGAATGGCTGCTTTTATGCGGGTATCATCTGTAACTTCAAATGTTTCTTTATTAAGCGGAACATTAAAATCAACGCGAATTAAAACTTTTTCGCCTTTAAAATTAAAATCGTTTACAGTTTGCATGGTCTAAAATTTTTCGCAAACGTACTCATTCTTTAAAAAAACTAAAAATCATTAAAAAATAATTGAACACATATATTTCTTTTAAATTTGCCTGATATGTTATTTAGCGAAATTCCGGGTCATATTGATGAAAAACAACGCTTGATTCGCTCTGTAAAAGACAACAGGGTGAGTCATGCTCAATTGTTTTTAGGCCCGGTTGGCTCCGGAAATTTAGCGCTGGCATTAGCTTATGCCCAATATATAGCTTGCGAAAATAAACAAGCTGAAGATTCTTGCGGAGAGTGCCTCTCTTGTAAAAAATACGCTAAGCTTATACATCCTGATTTGCATTTTGTTTATCCTGTAAATAAAACAGAAGATGAAAAAAAGGATGTTACCAGCGATAAATTTTTAGAAATCTGGCGTTCAACTGTTTTAGATAATCCTTATATAGACATCAATAAGTGGAACATAGCATTAGGCATTGAGCAAAAGCTAACCATAATAAATGTTGACGAGGCAGATGCAATTCTTAAAAAACTTTCATTAAAATCGTTTGAAGGAGAATATAAGATATTGATCATGTGGATGCCTGAACGTATGAATATAGCAGCTGCAAACAAATTGCTTAAAATAATTGAAGAACCTCCCGATAAAACCCTTTTTTTATTGGTAGCTAATAATCACGAAGAATTGTTGCCTACCATAATATCACGCTTGCAGCTAATTAAAATTTATCCATTTAAAGATGAAG
>CALKJP010000031.1 GCA_937995645.1 uncultured Bacteroidia bacterium | reverse complement strand
TTTTGCTTTTTAGCTAACATGTCACAAACCTAAGAATTTTGTTGCTTTAATTTAGACGCTAGCCTTGTTTTGTTTTGTTATACCATTGATTTAAAGTTTATTTAAATATAAAATTTTGAAAAATGTAACCTTTATGTTTTTTAAACAGTATAAAATTTCAAAAACAGTATAAAAACAAAATTGATAATATTTTAAAATTATAATGTTAAATATTTTGAAATACTATAAAATAAAATGTTTCATTTTTTTTAAGAAAAATAAAAATATGCATGCATAATAAATTAAACCAAATTAAATTTTAAAAATAATGAAAAACACTTTAAAAACTTACTACTATGAAAACCTTTTACAAATCAACTATCAACATCATTGTCGGGATGGCAATGATAGTTATTATGAGCCTCCTTGTTAAAGCGTATGGCGAAAATAATAAAGAAAAAACGCTTTACATCGAATTTAAAATCAGTAATCAGGATATGCAAAACATTTTAAATTTTGAAAATTACATTAAAACTAATCCGAATGATGCTGATATTTATAAAAAAAGAGGTTATCTGTATTTAAAAAGCGGAAAATATTCCGAAGCATTAATGGATTTTGAAAGTGCTTCTGCAATTAATCAATCAGATGCCTTTTTGTACCATTTAATAAGTGAAACCTACAAAGCAATGGAAATGTATGAAGAGGCAAAAATTTATCAAAAAATGGCACAAGCGATTTTGTATAAAGGAATTGAAACTGTTCAGCCTCAGGAATATAAGGAATTAAAATACAGTATTCAATTAGGTGTATTTAGAAATGAGCCTCAAAAAGAATTCTTTAAAGGATTGGATAAGAAAAAGTTAAAAACCGAAATAAATGAAATAGGTCATATTGTTTATACTTATGGAGCATTTAATAGTTATGCAGAAGCTAATACAATAAAGCAAGCATTAATAGCTAAAGGAAAGCAAGGCGTATTTATAAAGGCATATTATAATGGCGAATCCATTTCAGTTTCAAAAGCTATTGAAAAGGAAAAAAAAGACTTTGCTGAAATGTTAAAATAAATTAGACGATTAATTCTATTTTTAAAATTAATGGGCATTTTTTGCCCATTAATTTTTTTTTATATTTGCATATCAATAAAAAAACTACGATTATGAAAAAAGTTTTATTATCTATTACGGCTTTAGCTTTAAGTATAAGTTTAAATGCCCAACAAAAAAGCATTTCATTAGCAAGGGCTGATGAAAACATTCTTTTAAATGAGCATAATTTTAAAAACGCTCAAATTAATCTAAATGCTCCAAAATCTATTGTTTGTAATGACACATTACACTATCCCTTATTGAAGGAGCAAGTATTAGGAGGTCCAAACTTTTATTTATTTGAAGCATGGGCGAGTGATAATGAGCAAATAGCTCAAAGTTTTTATTACACCGGAAGTTCAATGGGCCCATTAACAATACCTGCGGTACAAGTATTCGGGAGAAGTAAGCCTTCTAATACAGGTCCTGTAATTGTTGGTGCTGCAGTATATAATGTGGATGCAAATATGAACCCAACAGGCTCTCCAATTCAGATGGGTACAATTGCAATATCTGATACCAATTTCAGTATGCGAACTATTGTGTTAAATCAACCGGCAACTGTATTTGCAAATTATGCTATAGTTGTTGCTCCAATTCCTTCCGGTCCGGGAGATATTTTTGAATTTTATATAACTGATGCAATACCCGGTCAGCAATCTGATGAAAATTTATCGCGATTTAAATCTGATTATTATCCTGCTTCATCAGGCGCTTGGGTTAATATGCCCACTCTTACTGCATCATTTGCAGGCGGGCCTTATGATTTTGAAGGGATTATTGCTCCAATAGTTCAATATATTATAATGCCTAATTTATCAACTACACCCAATCCTTCATGCGATGGGGTTCCTGTAGCATTTAATAATTTATCAAGCCCTCTGTTTAACTTAACTCATAGAATGTATAATTACCAGGCATTTAGCACCTACTTTTTAAGCGAGCCTGATAGTACTTTTGCATGGGATTTGGGGGTTATACCAACCAACATTCAATGGGGAGCAAGCATACCGCCATATACTTACTCAGCAGGTTCATATACAATAACATTACATGTTATGGGAGGATTTGTTAATTCATGTTATGATAACAGATCTCATGTTCAAAATGTTAATCCGCAGGATGATGCAACATTTAACTATTCATCCAATACTTTATGTTTTTCTGGACCAAATCCTTCACCTACAGTAGTAACTCCGGGAGGAACATTTACGGCAAGCCCAGGAGGTATTACCATTAATCCAATGACAGGAGAAATAGATTTAGCTATGAGTACCCCTGGTACATACACAATTACCTACCAAACCGGAGGGGCTTGTCCTGATATATCAACTCAAACTGTAACCTTAACAACCAATCCATCTGCTGTATTTAGTTATAGTTCTGCGAGTGTGTGCCAGAATGCAGCAAATCTAACACCATCTTTTGGTACAGGTGCTTCTGCAGGAACATTTAGTGCTACACCAAGTGGCTTAACAATAAACCCAAGTACAGGAGTAGTAAATATATCTGCAAGTATTCCAGGAACTTATACAATTACTAATAATATACCTGCATCTGGTTCTTGTCCTGCTGCAAGTCATTCTGAAGCTTTAACAATTAACGCCTTGCCTTCTGTAGTTGTATCGCCTTCTTCGCCAAGTTTTTGTAGTGGTGGTTCTGTAAGTATAACTGCTTCGGGAGCTAATACTTATACTTGGTCTCCTGCTACTGGATTATCTTCTACATCGGGAGCCACAGTTACTGCTAATCCGGCAAGTACAACAACTTATACAGTTACCGGAACAGATGCTAATAACTGTTCAAATACAGCTAACGTAACAGTAACTGTTAATAGTAATCCAACAGTTACATTTAACTTAACTACCAATAACGTTTGTGTAAATGCTGCTTCAATAACATTGAGTGGCGGAAGTCCTGCCGGAGGTACATATAGTGGCACCGGAGTGAGTGGTGGTCAATTTAATCCATCGGTTGCCGGAGTGGGTACACACACTATTACCTATTCTTTTACCAATTCAAATGGATGTACTGGTTCGGCAACTCAAACTATTACAGTAAATGCATGTACCGGAATTATAGAAGAAAGCATTGCTAATAGTTTAATTATTGCTCCAAACCCTGCCAGAGAACAATTATTGATTAGCTTTAATAATGCTAATTCAAATAATGTTCGAGTAAATATCATAGCAGCAGATGGTAAATTAGTGTATAGTGAAAATGCAGCTGCAGCATCTCAATATGTAAAATATATTGATGTTTCAACTTTTGCTAAAGGTTTATATTTTATTCAGATTATATCTGAGGAAGGAATGTTAAATAATAAATTAATAGTTCAATAGTTGATGTTTGAGCGTTAAATTAAAAATCCCCTCAAAAATTTTTGAGGGGATTTTTAATTTAGATTAATCATAATAAAAAAACTATTTCGACTTATAGATTGGTACAGTTGAGCAGGCCTCTCCAAACATTAAAGATTTTACATAAGGACGAAGTATTGTAGTAATTGCTACAAATGCAGCTTCAGGTGTTGGAATTTTTCCGCAGCCTTTAATAATTACTCGCTCGTCTTTATATTTTTCAGCATTTAGCTTTTCTATTTGTTGAATAAATAATTGTGCTTCCAGCTCTTTTAAATCTCCAAATACAATTTTTTTAGCAAAAGGTTGTAATGCTGAAGCAAGCAGCATATATGCCCACATGGGAATAATAGCATCTGCGCTACAATAAAGAGCAATGTATTTATCTTTATATTTTTCCCAGTTTTCGTTTTTAATAAATTCTCTAATGTCTTTTTCTCGTAAAATTAATCCTTCGTAAAGTAAATCTTTAATATCAATCAATACGCGTTCACCTTGTGTATAAAATTCATCCAGACTTATGGTTATAAGTCCGCTTTTATCAACTTTATTTTCAATTAACTCTTCCATAGTGTTTACATAAAACCTAATTCCAATTTTGCTGCTTCACTCATCATATCTTTGTCCCAAGGAGGATCGAAAGTTAATTTAATTTTTGCGTCTTTAACACCTTCTACTGCTTTGGTTTTTGCTTCTGCTTCACCGGGAAGTTCTTCTGCTGAAGGGCAGGAAGGAGATGTTAAAGTCATTTCAATTTCTACATTGGCATCATCATCTATTTTAATTTCATAGATTAAGCCAAGCTCATATATGTCCACAGGAATTTCAGGGTCATATACGGTTTTTAATGCTTCTATTATTTTTTTTTCAAGTTCTTTTTTGTCTAATTCCATGTTCAAACATTAATTTGTTTGTTTGGCTTTAAATGCAATAGCGTATAATTTCATTTGCTTTATCATAGATAAAAGCCCGTTAGAACGGGTAGGAGATAAGTGCTCTTTTAATCCTATTTTATCTATAAAGTGTAATTCGGCATTGATAATTTCATCCGGAGTAAGTCCTGAGAGTGCTCTTATCATTAAGGCAATCATTCCTTTGGTTATAATGGCATCGCTATCTGCGGTATAAATAACTTTACCATTATTTAAATCGGCATGCAGCCAAACACGCGACTGACAACCTTTAATTATGTTATCATCTGTTTTGTATTTTTCTTCGATAAGAGGAAGGCTTTTCCCAAGTTCTATAATGTGTTCGTATTTTTCCATCCAATCGGTAAGAAACTCAAATTCATCAATTATTTCTTTCTGTCTTTTTTCAAATTCCATATTACTTCAGCATGGCTATGGCCTTTTTGAGGCTTTCAATAAAAATATCTATTTCTTCAAGGGTGTTGTAAAAAGCAAAAGAAGCCCTTACAGTACCGGGAATACAAAATCGGTCCATTATAGGTTGTGTGCAGTGATGACCTGTTCTTACTGCAATTCCCATTTTATCTAGTAAAACCCCAATATCATACGGATGAATTTCTTGCACAATAAAAGAAAGTACACTTGCTTTGTGAGCTGCGGTTCCTATAATTTTTATTCTTTCTATTTCTGAAATTTTTTGGGTAGCATATTGTAATAAATGTTGTTCATGTTCCATTATAAACTCAAATCCCACCGATTCAATATATTCAATAGCATTGGCAATTGTAATTCCGGCTTCAATGTGTGGCGTTCCGGCTTCAAATTTATGCGGCAATTCATTATATTCTGTTTTTTCAAACGTAACAGTTTTTATCATATCGCCACCGCCCATAAATGGAGGCATTTTGTTTAATAATTCTTCTTTTCCATAAAGCACACCAACACCTGTTGAAGCAAACATTTTATGCCCTGAAAATGCAAAAAAATCACAATTTAATGTTTGAACATCTATTTTTAGATGTGATACAGATTGAGCACCATCTATTAAAACAACTGCCCCAAAAGCATGGGCTTTAGAAATAATAGTTTTAATAGGGTTGATTGTTCCAAGTGCATTGGAAATATGATTAACAGCAACAATTTTTGTTTTATTACTCAATAAGCTTTCATAAGCATCCATTAAAAGTTCTCCCTTATCATTAATTGGAATTACTTTTAATTGAAGATTTTTTTCTTCGCACACCATTTGCCATGGAACAATGTTAGAATGGTGTTCCAATGCACTGATAATTATTTCATCGCCTTCATTTAAAAATGCTCTTGCGTAAGAAAAAGCAACAAGATTGATACTTTCAGTCGTTCCTCTGGTAAATATAATTTGTTCTGATTTGGGTGCATTAATAAAAGTTGCAACTTTTTTTCTTGCATATTCATACGCATCAGTAGCTTTTTGACTCAGTGTGTGAACGCCTCTGTGAATATTAGCATTTTGATGCGAGTAATAATTTACAATGGCATCAATTACCGTTTGTGGCTTTTGAGTAGTAGCAGCATTATCGAAATAAATTAAAGGTTTTCCATTAATCTTTTCCTTTAAAATTGGAAATTGATTTCGGATTTCCTTTATTTTTTCTTCGCTGGTATATACTGCCTGAAATGTCATTTATAATTCTTTTGATAGTTTTTTATGTATTAATAAAAGTATATGTTTTTTTAATGCTTCAGACTTTAAAGATTCTGTTACATCGTTTGCAAATGCTTCTACTAATAAAGCTCTGGCACTTTGTTCTCCCATTCCTCTTGCTCGTAAATAAAATACGGCATCTTCGTCAAACTGACCGGTAGTTGAGCCATGAGAGCACTTTACATCATCAGCATAAATTTCCAATTCTGGTTTTGTGTTGATGGTTGCGTTATCGCTTAGTAAAATGTTTTTATTTGATTGAAATGCGTTAGTTTTTTGTGCATTCTGATACACATGTATTTTTCCGTTAAAAACGCCTGTTGATGCATCATTCATTATGCCTTTATATATCTCATTACTGTTGCTGTGGGCTTTCATGTGTGCAATTTTGGTGTGATTATCTACATGTTGTTTGCCATCTAAAAGATACAAACCATTTAGATTAGCTTCGCAGTTGGCTGCATCAATCGCTACATTTACATTGTTTCTTACCATTGCTCCATTAAAGGTGTATGTATGCAGTGTAAATGTGCTGTTTGTGCTCATGTAAATATCTTCGCTGCTTACATGTATGCTCTCATTATTTTCTGATTGAATTTTTGTCCATTCCAGTTTTGAATTTTCTTCAGCCACTACTTCTACTACCACATTTAGAAATGCACTTTTACAATCAGAATGAAAAGATGTTATAACATTAAATTCAGACTGTTTGCCAGCAATTATTAAAAAGCGAGGCTGTACAAAAACTTCGTTTCCTTTGCTTACAAAAACAAAATGAATGGGCTTTTCAATAATTGCGTTATTATCAGTTTTTAAAATGTAGGGAGTTGCTGATACTGTGTTAAGTGCTGTAAAGATGTTTTTATTATCTGTTATTTTTGAAAAATATTGTTCAATATATGATGGGTGTTTTTCTTTTGCTATATGAATGTTGAGCAACTCAATGCCTTTCGGTAATATTACCTCTTTAAGATTGATTATTCCGTTTACAACAGGAATAATTATTGCATCTAAATCGGCAATTTTATAGTTTGATGTTTGAACATGAGAATATTCTCCTTTTTTAAATGGTTTGTTTAAAAGAGGAGTAATACGTGTATATTTCCATTCTTCGTTTCTGGTTGTAGGGAAATCAAGCGATTTAAAGGATTTTAATGCTTCTGTACGGATTTCCTTTAACCATGCTTCTTCTGAAGCTGATGAGGTAAGAATAAGTTCAAAGAAGTGTTCCTTAAGGTCTTTTGTTATAGTTGTGTTCATAAATTACAATTAAGCCGATACACCATCTACTTCTGCTTTTACCCAGTCGTATCCTTTTTCTTCCAGTTCAAGAGCTAATTCTTTAGTGCCCGATTTTACTATGCGTCCATTATATAATACATGCACAAAATCAGGAACGATATAGTCTAACAATCGCTGATAGTGGGTGATAACTAAAAATGCGTTTTTATCGTTTTTCAATTTGTTTACACCATTTGCAACAATGCGTAAAGCATCAATATCAAGTCCGGAATCGGTTTCGTCTAAAATTGCAAACTTTGGCTCTAGCATGGCCATCTGAAATATTTCGTTTCTCTTTTTTTCACCACCCGAAAAGCCTTCATTTACTGAACGATTTGCAAGTTTTGCATCAAATTCAACCAGTTTTTGTTTTTCTTTTACCAATGCTAAAAATTCTTTTGCTTCAATTGGTTCTTGCCCCTTGTATTGTCTAATCTCATTTAATGCCGTACGCAAAAAATTAATATTGCTTACACCGGGAATTTCAATAGGATACTGAAATGCGAGAAATATGCCTTCTCTGGCTCTGTCTTCGGGTGAAAGGGCTAAAAGATTTTTACCATTAAAAAGAACTTCTCCTTCGGTTACTTCATAATTTTCTCTTCCTGCTAATACCGAAGCTAAAGTACTTTTACCCGAACCATTAGGTCCCATGATGGCATGAATCTCACCGGGATGGATGGTCAGGTTGATTCCTCTTAATATGGGTGTTCCGCCGACTTTGGCGTGTAAATTACGTATCTCTAACATTTTGCCTTTCCCCTTCGATTGTTCACTTTTCGTCATATGTTTAACCGACACTTCCTTCAAGTTTCATTTCCAGAAGCTTAACCGCTTCAACAGCAAACTCCATGGGAAGTTCTTT
>CALKJP010000030.1 GCA_937995645.1 uncultured Bacteroidia bacterium | reverse complement strand
ACTGTCATTATTACTATCATTGTTATTACCTGTATTATTGGTACCAGTATTATTGGTACCATCATTATTACCTTTATTGTTATTTGTTTTATTGTGTTTATTACGTTTATTTTTATTGGAATTATTTTGATTAGAATCATTTTGATTAGAATCATTTTGACTGGAATCATTACTATTACTATTTTGCCCGGTATTATTTTGGCCTGAATTACCATTTTTTCCTAATTTATTTTGTAAATTGTTTTTATGTTTTTCTTTCAATATATTAAAATAATACTCACAGCTTTGCTTTTCTAAGATTGTATTATCGTTTAATAATTTTCGGAAACCATGGATATTTATGGCTTCTAATGGATTGGTTGGGCAATCTAATATTGGTAATAATTGGTTTATTGCACAATCTAAGGCAATGTTAGCAAGTTCTGGTATTTTCCTGAATTCAGGGACGGAAAAATGTCCGTTAACAAAGTGTAAAACTTCATGCGCAATTACCGAAAATTTTGCCGCCTCGGCATAATCGTAAAATACAGCCAATAAAGACGGGTCTAATTTATGTGTTTGATAATTTTTAGTTTCCAGCTCCTTAAAAAAATTACCATTGATGGCAATAGTAAAAAATCGTTTATCCTGTATATTAGGATAACAAAAGGCGGTTGGCATATCATTATTTACCGTAAACGTTGCCCGTAACCCGGAATACCGGCAAACGAACCTTACCAATGATTGGTAATTATTCGTTGCGACAATTGCCCTAAAATGAACGTCACTTAACCACATTTTCACTTGTGTGTTAAAAGTTTTTTCATTTGTGAAATCGATTAAATCCACAAACTTTTTATTTCCGTTTTTAGTGTCCGTGGATATAATCCATGGGTTTTCTTGTGTTATTGGGTTTTCTTGTGTTACGTTACCGTTTACGTTGTTATTGTTAGCCATTTTTTACCGCCTTTTGTGTTTTACTTTTTTTTACTGGTTACCCCTATTCTTATGAAAAAATCTGCTGGATTATGTCATAATTTTTTGAGGCTTTTGGTAATTTCACATTTTCAGTCACAAAGATATCTGCCTTTGCGGAATCATTTACCGCTTTTAATAAGGCAGACGCCGCTTCTGCATAACCAGCTTTTTTTATGTCACTTAATGTGGATAACATTATATCTGAATTTTCTTTTCCCAATTTTGGGATGGCTTTTAAGCCGGATTCAATTAAAGCCGCATTGTTATCCACGTTGAAATTTTTTAGCGTATCTAAAAAATCCTTGTCTTTTTTCTCGTTCAAAAAGTTCATTTCATTTATTACCCGGGTTTTTTCAGTGAATTCTAAGAATGATAAGGCAACCTGTTTACCCACATTTGCCGCAATAACTGTCAGAATATCCGGGTCATTATGCCCTAAAATTTCAACTTTTTGGATTGCTTTTTCAATACTTCTGGCATTGATTTTTACCATCCCATCAGTATTATCGTCCGGATTATCATTATTGTCGTTAAGGTCAATAATGTTATGCTCACTTTTTAAGTAACGTACAAACATATTGTTAGGGTAACGACCCTCAAAGTACCGTATGTAAAACGGCAATTCCGGAATTACATAGATTTGAGCCGCCCGGGATAAGACAGCTTCTGGCATGCTATTTACTCCGTAACTGCTTTCCGGGTTAACTAAACAAATGATTTGCACGGGGTTTTCTATTTTATGAAATCCTAATTGCCGGGCATTACCACTATTAAAAAGGGTTAATGTGGCATTCAGGACATCGAGAGCACCCCTATTGTATTCATCAAAAATGAATAAGATTTTTTCATCTGGATTGAAATTGAATTTTTCTAACTTGAAAAATTCTAAAATCTTTCTATCATTTTTTTCTGAAAACGATGGTAATCCGTTAAAATCAGCCGCCTCGCAAGACGCTGTTTGAACTGGTACAATTTTATCAAAAATACCAGTTTCTTTTAACCGTTCTGCCAGTGCAGTCAATATTTCGGATTTTCCAAATCCGGGCTGTGAATAAATTATTACATTATCCCCCGCCCGTAATAGTTTTTCTGTTACACTTTCTAACTTTGAAACTCCAATTTCAGGAATTTCGTTTTTTATTGGTTTTTTATCCATGGTGTTACTCCTTATTGTTAGTTTTTAACTAAAAAAACTGTAATAGGTGTCGAATTTTTTTGCAAGCACTTTTTTTATAGAATTAAAAAAATTTTTGAATTAAAAATTATCAATAAAAACCTATATAATAAGGAAGGTATTTTATCAGAACTAATAAAACTATTTTACTGAAATTTTTTTACTGAAATTTTTTTTCAAATTATTGTAAAAAATTTTTTCTAATAATAGTATTTTAACTTGCTGTTTACTTATGAATTTTCTAAATGCTGGTAAAAATTGCCGTTGTTAAAAAATTGTCGTGGTAAAAATTGTCGTGGTAAAAAATTGCCCCGAATCCGTGGCGGTAATAACGTGGCGGTAATAACGTGGCAGTAATAAACGGGACGGTAATAAACAGGACGGTAATAAATAAGTTAATACTTATTATGTACTATATTACCCGGGGCTTTCAATAGGTTCCAAAGATATCGACCATGTGCCCAACAAGGTGCCAAGGATATCGACAACGTCATCGTCAGGGGCATATACATTGCCGAGTTCATCCCATATATTGCCATGCTTGTCACTTATCCTCGAAATCCGGACTGTGCGCATTTTGTTGAAAGGAACAATGCCAATATAGTCATATATATACGCCATATCCCGACGAAACCGCCAATCCCTTTCCCACGTCCTTAAAAACTTCATTGCCTTAGGGGTAGCACGAATCAACCGAAAATTTTTTTTAAGGGTATTTTTGTCCATGAAATTCATGGCACTTTTCCACGCTTTTTCTTCAGTAGTTCCATGACCATAAAAACGCCTATCATTATCGTCATACAAACTAACAACAACGAATCCCCAGCCGGATTTACGTTTAATAAGTTTATTGATATTTTTATCAGGTGCTTTCATTATTTTATCCCCCATGTGGTTTTAATCATTAGAATCATAACCAGTGTAGAATTTTTTTGCAATCGTTTTTTTACATTTTCGTAAAAAATAGCTATTCTAAAAAATATTTTAACTTGCTACTTACTTATGGATTTTTGTAAAATATATGGTAATATATAGTGTAATTCCCATAAAAAAATCCCGCTGGTGGTTATTCCAGCGGGATTATACTGTAATGATTAGACCAATTACACTAATAGGTTGTTATTAGTTAACAGTCTGTTTTTTCTCTCTAATGCGCCGCACGTAATCCGCCGCCTCGTCCTCGTGACCCTCATAGATGTCCACAACGTAATCATAGGGCAAGTATTTTTTTCCAGTTTCATCTCGCAGATAATCTATTGAGGCCGAGTCTAACGGCTCGACAGTCGTCATTTCGTCAAACCGAACGATATTCAGCAAACCATCGACGTAACCGCACTCCCGCAACAAATCCATTGCTGCTGGGGTGGCCGGTATGACCTGAAATTTGCTTTTGAGTCTCTCTCCGCGCTGTAGCGGGGCAAATTCACGTCCGCTTCTCCAAGCCTCCTCGATAGTCCATCCCTGACCGTACACGCCCTCATCGTCCACATTGCGGCTAACGACAGCGTATCCCCAGCCGTTCTTTTTGCTGATTTTATTGTAATACTTTTTTTCCATTTTATCCTCCATGTGGTTTTTAACCATTAGAATCATAACCAGTGTAGAATTTTTTTGCAATCGTTTTTTTACATTTTCGTAAAAAAATAGCTATTCTAAAAAATATTTTAACTTGCTACTTACTTATGGATTTTTTACTTATGAATTTGTATTATGAATTTGTATTATGAATTTGTATTATGAATTTGTATTAT
>CALKJP010000029.1 GCA_937995645.1 uncultured Bacteroidia bacterium | reverse complement strand
TATTTAAACGTTCACTTGTCATTATAAAAGCAATTCCAAAAACTGCGGAGGAGATAAAAAAGTTTTTATCGCGTTCCGAAATTTTAAATAAGCCTGATAAAATTAGTGAAATAAGAAAAATAACTCCAACTATAATTATTTGACCGGCTTCTAAACCAATATTAAAGGCAAATAAGGGTAGGGTAATATTTTCTTCCTTACCAAGCAATGATTTTAGTAAATATGAAAATCCAAGTCCATGAATAAGTCCAAAAAATAAAGTAAATAGGTATTTTAAAGATGGATTTGTTATGGGTTTATCCAGATTTTTTAAATTAAAAATGCAAGTAGATAAAATTGTTACCGGAATTAAAAATTCAATCCATTCGCTATTTATTACAATAAGATTTAAAGCGCTTAATGCCAGTGTAATACTATGGCCAATGGTGAAGGCAGTTATGAGCATTAAAAGTTTTTTCCAGTGGTTGATTGAATACACGCCACACAAAGCCAGTAAAAAAAGCATGTGGTCATAGCCGTTCCAATCGGCAATATGTTCTAATCCTGTAATAAACCAAATGTAAAAATCGTTCAATTTTATTAGCTTTGTAAATATGCAAATTAACCAAATTATTTCAAAATCATTAGTATTGATAAGTCTTTTCTCGATAAGCTTATTATTTTTATCGCTTAAACCCATGCACCCTTACTATGTAAGTGTAAGCGAGGTAAGAATTGATACAGTAGCTAAAAGCGTAAATGTTAGTTGCAAATTATTTACTGATGATTTGCAAGAGGCTTTGTATCGAATCAATAAAATTCCAATTGATTTAAGCAAGCAGAACGATAATCAAAAAAAAATACTTGAAAACTATTTTAAAGAGCGTTTTAAACTAACAATTGGAAATAAGGCAATTCCTTTAGTATTTATCGGATACGAAATAGAAGAAGAAGCTACTTGGTGTTATTTTGAGTTTAATAAAATTGATAGTTTTGGAAAAGTTGTAATTATAAATACCTTATTGTACGATTACTTGACGGAGCAAACCAATTTAATTCATTGCTATTATAATCAACAGCGAAAAAGTTATAAGCTCAATAATCCGGATAAATTAGCCGTATTTGATTATTAAATTTACATTAAACTGATAAATCTTAGTTTATAAATTGACAATTGTCAGCCATGAGATAAATCAAGTTAATTATTTTTGCGTAAAATTGATTGTATCACATTTTAAAATTATATTATGAAAAGAATTTTAGTTCCAACCGATTTTTCTGATTGTGCTTATGAAGCAACTAAAGTAGCTGCTGAAATAGCAACGCAAACTGAGGCAACATTATACCTTATTCACATTATAGATATACCATTATCAGAGAGCAATACCAATATTGGTATGGTAAATGCTGATATTCCGGAAACTATTTACATGATGAAGCGAACTAAACAACAATTTGAAGCGCTTTTAAAAGATAAAATGTTTGAAAAAGTTACACGCGTAATTGAAAGTGTTGATTTTTCAGGTACATACGACAAAGTAGTAGAAAAAGCTAAAGAACTGGATATTGATTTAATTGTAATGGGCTCGCATGGTTCAAAAGGTATAAAAGAATTTTTAATTGGTTCTAATACAGAACGTGTAATAAATTTAGCAACTTGCCCTGTTTTAGCAGTTAAAAAATATCAACCAATAAGTTCAATTTCAAACATTGTTTTTGCATCAGATTTTTCTGATAATGCAATTACAACCTATAACGATTTATTGCCTGTATTTAATGTTTTTAAAAGTAAGTTGCATTTCTTAAAAATAATAACACCTTTAAATTTTGAACCTAGTTATAAATCTATGGCAAGCATAAAAGCTTTTGTAGAACGAGTAAATGCAGGCAATGTAGTTACAAGTACTTTTGCCGATTATTCAGAAGAAGAAGGGATACAACATTATGCAGAATCAGTAAATGCAGGAGTTATAGCATTAGGCACCAATGCCAGAAGCGGTTTAGGTCAATTTTTAAGAGGAAATTTAGCTGCTCGTTTAGTAAATCATTCAGATAAAATGATTTTGTCGGATAGAATTGATTAATGTAAACAAGTAATAACTAATAAAGGCTGCCTTTTACAAGGTAGTCTTTATTATTAGAATGGATATCCAATACCAAAGTTAATAGTAGTAAAACGATACTTGAAATTATTATGTGTTCTGGCAAATTCCTCTTTCCATTGTTGATCAAACATCTTTCTGAATACCCATTTATCATTAAGTTTTAGAGATGGGTCGTAAATCTTGTTACCAATATCTAATCGAAATATAAAGAAGTTAAAATCAAAACGCATACCGGCACCTCCTCCCAAAGCCATTTGACTTAAAAACTGATCAAATTTAAATTCAGCATTCGGGCGCAGTGGGTCGGGTTTTAATATCCAAATATTTCCAGCATCTAAAAATAAGGCTCCTTTTAAAAACTTAATTAAATCAAAACGATATTCAAGGTTTCCTTCAATATTCATATCTCCCAATCGAATGGCATTAATACCTGTTGTATCATCATAAGCTCCGGGACCAAGCGAACGGGCAATCCATGCTCTTATTCCGTTTGAGCCTCCGCCAAAATAACTTTTTTCAATAGGTAATACATTCAGATTTTTAAGCGGCACTCCAAATCCAAAGGCTATTCTTGCAACCATTCGCTGATGATTATTAACAGCAAAATAATTTCTTAAATCGTAGTCAGATTTTACGTAATGAGCAAATGGGGTATTAAATATCAAATAACGGTTTAATGTATCTTTAGTTTGCTTAGTTGCTTGATACAATAAGTAAAGTATATTTCCGGCGCCTTCTATTGAACCTCTGAAAAATACGAAGTTTCTCGACTTTTTTAAATCTTGATTATTGTATAAAAAGGTATATCTGCCACCTGCAGTAATGTGAGATATATAACTGTTTCGAATAAATGGATTGGGAATAGCTTCTAAAAAATTTGATAAAGAAATTTTTTGATTGATGTTAACAAGATTTACTTCCGCAGGATTTAAAAAGTGTCGTTTAGTAGCCGTTTCTTGCCAGGTATATCCATACGACAGATTAAATATTCTTCTTGTAAAATCTAAATTTTCCTGAAAATTGTATAAAGCGGTAATCTTTGTTTTAGGTGTAAAGTACTTTGAAAAACGCTCCGGCTTAATTGGTAATAAAAACTGAGGAATCAGCAGGTTTACTTCCGGGCCCCATTCCTGAGTATTAAAATAACTGAAAGATGTTTGAGGAATATTTTGAGTAGATACATTGGTGATGGATGGTTGAAACTCCATACCACCCCTTAATTTTACTTCTAAATTTTCGGCACCATCAAATAAATTTCTGTTAGTATAAACCAGGTTTGCCGCAGTACCTAATTGCCCTGTACCTGCTCTTGAAATACCTTCAACCTCAGTAGTAACACTTTGCCGTGTGTATGGAGTAAGATAGATATAACAATCAAGCACCGGGTGATTAATGCTTGCATTTTTGTTTTCAGTAA
>CALKJP010000028.1 GCA_937995645.1 uncultured Bacteroidia bacterium | reverse complement strand
TTTAGCAGAAATTGGAGCATTTGGCCCTTATATACCGCAAGAATACGGAGGCGCTGGACTCGATCAAATTTCTTACGGAATAATTATGCAGGAATTAGAGCGTGGAGACAGTGGTCTGCGTTCTACCGCATCTGTACAAAGTTCATTGGTTATGTTCCCTATATTTACTTATGGAACAGAAGAGCAAAAACGTAAATATTTACCAAAATTAGCTGCCGGTGAGATAATGGGTTGCTTCGGTTTAACAGAGCCCGATTACGGTTCGAATCCTGCCGGAATGATTACCAATATCAAAGACATGGGCGACCATTATTTATTAAATGGTGCTAAAATGTGGATTTCAAATGCGCCCTTTGCAGATATTGCAGTTGTATGGGCGAAAGATGAAAATGGTGATATTAGAGGAATGATAGTAGAGCGAGGATGGGAAGGTTTTACTACACCTGAAACACATGGTAAATGGAGTTTACGCGCAAGTGCAACCGGAGAATTAGTGTTTTCAAACGTAAAAGTTCCAAAAGAAAATGTTTTCCCAAATATTAAAGGGTTAAAAGGTCCTTTAAGCTGTTTGAATTCAGCTCGCTACGGAATTGCCTGGGGAGCCATAGGAGCAGCATTAGATTGCTATGATTCCGCGTTGCGCTATTCAAAAGAAAGAATTCAATTTGGTAAACCAATCGGAGCATTTCAATTAACTCAAAAGAAATTAGCCGAAATGATTACCGAAATTACCAAAGCACAATTATTAACATGGCGATTAGGTGTTTTGAAAAATGAAAATCGTGCAACACCGGCACAAATTTCAATGGCTAAGCGAAACAATGTAGCTATGGCTTTAAATATTGCCCGAGAAGCACGTCAGATACATGGAGGAATGGGTATTACAGGCGAATATCCGATTATGCGTCACATGATGAACTTAGAATCGGTAATTACTTACGAAGGAACACACGATATCCATCTTTTAATTACAGGTATGGATATAACCGGATTTAATGCCTTTAATTAGTTAATAAATAAAATCTATTTTTCAAAGCCCCGATTTATTCGGGGTTTTGTTTTTTAGTAATTTTGTAAAGAATGAATGAATCATTAAATCCCGAAAACGAAAATTTATCCGGCTCTGATAAAGAGTTGGAAAAAGTGTTGCGTCCTACATCTTTTACCGATTTTGCAGGGCAAGAACAAATAGTAGATAATTTAAAAGTATTTGTAGAGGCTGCAAAGCAAAGAAACGAAGCTTTAGATCATGTTTTGTTGCATGGCCCGCCCGGATTAGGAAAAACTACCCTTTCGCATATTATTGCCAACGATTTAGGGGTAAACATAAAAATTACATCAGGACCGGTATTAGATAAACCGGGCGATTTAGCAGGCTTACTTACCAATTTGGAAAAAGGGGATGTATTATTTATAGATGAAATACATCGCTTAAGCCCTGTAGTAGAAGAATATTTGTATTCTGCCATGGAAGATTACAAAATTGATATTATGATAGATACCGGCCCCAACGCCCGTAGCATACAAATACAATTAAATCCATTTACGCTGGTAGGAGCTACAACTCGTTCCGGATTACTTACTTCACCGCTTAGAGCGCGTTTTGGAATTAACTTTCGCTTAGAGTATTATAGCAAAGAAGTACTGGCAGGTATTGTAGAACGTTCTGCCTATATTTTAAATATTCCAATTACCATGGAAGCAGCTTACGAAATAGCATCTCGTAGTAGAGGTACACCACGTATTGCTAATGCTTTGCTTCGCAGAGTGCGCGATTTTGCACAAATAAAAGGCTCTGGTAAAATAGATATTGATATTACCCATATTGCATTAAAAGCATTAAATGTAGATCAGTATGGTTTAGATGAAATGGATAATAAAATACTATCTGCCATTATCGAAAAATTTAAAGGAGGTCCGGTAGGATTAAATACCATTGCCACAGCCGTTGGCGAACAGCCCGGTACAATAGAAGAAGTGTACGAGCCCTACTTGATACAAGAAGGATATTTACATCGTACACCACGCGGAAGAGAAGCCACAGAAAAAGCTTACAAGCACTTGGGTAAACTACCACACAGCGGACAAAATACTTTATTCGGATAATTTTTGAATACATTTCATTCAGAAAAATTAGCGCTACTTATAAAACAAATGGCTAAAAGCCTGGGGTTTTCTTTTTGCGGAATTTCTAAAGCAACATTTTTAGAAGAAGAAGCTCCGCGATTAGAAAATTGGCTGAATAAAAATATGCATGGTGAAATGCAATATATGGCCAATCACTTCGATAAACGCCTCGACCCACGATTATTAGTTGATGGTGCCAAGTCGGTAATTTCTGTTTTATACAATTATTACACTGATAAAAAACAAACAGATGCAGAAGCTCCAAAAATTTCAAAATATGCCTATGGCGAAGATTATCACGTAGTAGTAAAAGATAAATTGCATCATCTTTTTGAATTTATTAAAGATAAAGCCGGTGAAGTAAATGGACGTGTGTTTGTAGATTCTGCTCCGGTAATGGATAAAGTTTGGGCAAAAAAAAGCGGCGCAGGCTGGATTGGTAAAAATTCAAACTTAATAAATAAGCAGCATGGCTCTTTCTTTTTTATTGGTGAAATTATTCTCGATTTGCAATTGCCGGAAGACAGCCCTATAAAAGATTATTGCGGAACTTGTACTCGTTGTATTGATGCTTGTCCTACCGATGCTATTGTTGAGCCTTATGTGGTAAATGGCAGCAAATGTATTTCCTATTTTACCATTGAGTTGAAAAATGAAATTCCAAACGATGTAAAAGGAAAATTTGAAAACTGGGCTTTTGGCTGCGATATATGTCAGGATGTATGCCCATGGAATAGATTTTCAAAACCACATAATGAGCCGAGGTTTGAACCGGCAGTATCGCTTCTGGAAATGACCAAAAAGGATTTTGAAAATTTAACAGAAGAAAGTTTTAATAAAGTATTTAAAAAATCGGCCGTTAAACGTACTAAATTTAACGGCCTGAAAAGAAATATTCAATTTCTAAACCCCGACTTTTAGGCAATTACCTTTTTAAATACCTCTCTTATAATTGCTCTAAATTCTTCAGAATTAAAAGTTGCAATACACCAAGCCTGTAGCATTAGTGCTTCTTCTTTTTTTAACCATTTAAGAGCTTTGGTTAACTCTTTGCGAAATAATATTTTATCGAAACTAACACGTTGTAGAATGTGTTTGGTAAGTTCAAGCATATCCCATCATAATTTAGTTAATACTAAGACCTTTTTTTCTTTTAACGAATCAAAGATTTTAAATGTTGCGTAAAAAACGTTAAATACCATTAAAAAGTAGTTAACAAACGATTTGTGGAGAAAGAGTGAAAAAATAACTTGTATTTTATCAAAAAAATGAATATAATTTAATTTCCCCATTCGTATTTTTTAAATTCAAATCCGCAGAGGTTTAATGTTCTGTTTATAACCGTGCTTGCCAGTTCTTCAAAATTTTGCGGCTTGCTGTAAAATGAAGGTGATGCCGGACAAATTATTCCACCGGCTTCCGTAACTGTTTTCATATTATTGATATGAATTAGACTATAAGGTGTATCGCGCAAAACTAAAATTAACTTTCTTCTTTCTTTCAGTATAACATCGGCTGCTCTTGTAGTTAAATCGTTAGATATTCCGGACGCTATTCTTGCTAAGGTTCCCATAGAGCAGGGGCAAATAATCATGCTGCTGTAATTAGCCGAACCGGATGCAAAAGGAGCAAAAAAATCGTTTTTTTGATAAAAATTAAAAGGATATTTTTCAAAATCGGTATTGTCTAATTCGTATTTCCAAACGTCTTTTGCGTTATCGCTCATTACCACTCCCACTGCCTCTGTTTGTTCTTTTAATGTCAATAGTTTGTCAAATAAAACTTTAGCGTATATGGCTCCACTTGCTCCGCTAACAGCTACTACAATTTTTTGTTTTTTAGTCATTGTTTAAACATTAATTAAATTCGTAGTGAAGTGTAAATTCAATCACTGAATTTAACTGACCTCTGTTCCAGCGAAAGTTTGCATTAGATAAATGCGGCCTTACAGGAAACCATGAGTTGGTATAACGCCAATTCATCTGCAAATGTTCGGTAAAATCGTAATTTATTCCAATAGCGCCTCCAATATCGTATTTGTAAAAGGGGCGTATCATTGGCAATGTGCCTTGTTCATTTTCTTCCTGAAAATTCATAAGATAAGAGGCATAAGGGCCTGCTTCAAAAACAAAGTGTTTGTGTTTATATTTTAGTAAAACCGGAATTTCTATGTAGTTTAAATTTAAGCGATAAAAGCTGTAATCATTATTCTCCGGATCAGGAGTTTTTCTGCTGCCTTTTTGTATAAATGTTAGTTCAAACTGAGCACTATATTTTTGGCTAAAGGTGTAGCGCGAAAAAACTCCTACATTCATTCCAAATTTTTTGAAACCGGATAAATTATCGCCGGAGATTTGGGATGTGCTAATCCCGGCAATTAAACCTGCTTTAAATTCTGATATTTTTTCTGTTTGAATATCCTGCCCTTTTGCAATAGTTGAAAATGCAATGAAAAGTAGAGGTATAATTCTTTGTTTTAGCATCAAACAAATATACGTTATATCATTAAACGTATAAAGTTAAAATATGTTTACCCAAATTTGTTGTTAGAAATGTTAACCCCAAAAAAGTCTAAAGACTTTTTTGGGGTTACTAATCAGGGTTTAATTTTCTTTTCTCTTGATTGTATTATTTCTTTGGTTGAAGTGTTGTATAAATAAGCTACTACGTAGCAATTATCAATATTCCAGTTAGAATTGATGTTAAATGCAGAATAATTTCTGGTTATAGTATCGCCAATTGCAGCGGTGGAGGTAATTACCGTTTCTCCCCAAGTGCCATTTATATTTGCTCTTAGCATGTGTTTGTGTTTATAAAACTCAATATCGCCAGTACCATATCCTGGAACAGGCTTATTGGGATAAATTTTTTGCCAATCAATAATATCGTCTTCAATTAAATATAATACCAATGCATAACTTCCGCTTAAATTTTTTAAAACGGGTATTTTAACGGATGTTGAAAGATTTCTGCTGTTTTCATCATACATAAATGAAAGTAAAATTTGTGCGGATGGTGTACTGTCTTTCAAGGCATTTAAAACGTTATTCCACTGGCTGGGAGAAGTAAAAGCATAATTGCCATTGTTTATAATACTTCTGTTTCTGTTTATCATGGCTTTGGGAGTGCCTCCTACATTAAAGTCATTGAAATATGTATCGCCTGCAGGGGTTCTGTAATCGGCTAAATATTTGCTTCCGCTTGTATAGGGTTCGGCAAAAAAACCTGCGTGAATACTCACCAAAATCATTTGGTTTTTGTAAATATTCTTTTTTAACGAGTCTAAAATATATGCTGCTTCAGGGCAGTTGCCGCAAGTGTGTCCGGTAAATTCTTCTACTAAAATTCGTTGAACAGGTATTGAGTCATTGTCTTCAAAAATGTCAGTAGTATCGGGGCTACTTACAATGATATTTTCGAATGGTTGTTTTACATAATCGCAGGCATTTAATAAGAGCAATGAAAATGTTAAAAAGAGAATATATTTAGTTGTTTTCATCATAACAAGGATTTACAAATTTACTAAAAACTGCTGGTAATTGTAACGGTTAAACCATTTGATGCAGGAACAAATCGGCAAACTCCACCTACGCAAAATATCCCTGCTCTTTGTCGTCCGTAGGTAGCCATTATTCGGTTTGCTTTCCATGTATAACCCACTGTTCCCGTAATGTAATGTATTCTTAAATCGGCATTTTTATTTCCATAATTATATTGATCCATTACAGCAATAAACCAATGGGGCGAATACGTGTATTCAATTAATCCGGTAGCCCAATTGCCTTGATCTTGCTTGGTAGTTAAGCTTTGTAATTCAGTTCTAACGGTGTGTTTTGTGTTTAATTTATAGGATAAATCAACTACGGCTATATTGGCATATACTGTTCCTTTTCCGGCAAGTCCAAGTACTACATCCATGTTGTACACCAAATTCATATACATTAAATTCATTTTAAATTTATTGCTGATTTTTTTATTCAATTCTATATTAAAATCGCTGAAATATATCGGTTTTCCAAATGAGGTATAAGAGGCTTTGTATTTTTGGCGAGTAGTAGTCATATCGTTTAAATTGGTAGTATCTAAAGCATAAAAGTTAGAATAATTGATATTTATGGTTGTACCATACTTTCCTCCCAGAATTGAACCTTTTTTAATGGTATATACAATGTCTGCCTGATAACCAATTTCGCCTACTGTTTGGCTGGCATAAGGATATAGTGTTGCCGCCAGATTGTAGGTGTGCTGACGAGTTAATGCCGGCAGGTAATTAATCATTAAATTGTTTCCTGTTTCATTTCTGTCAGAACGAAAATCCATGTTGTCGATACGCTTGGCAGATAGGGTAATACCTAATCCTTTTTGCGTAAAACTGGTAGAGAGAAATTGTGCATCGCCCGGTTTGTAAATGTATCCGTTCATAAACGATGGGTCGTTTATTTTGTAGGCATATTCTCCCGTAAAACTAAATTTTCCGTACGACATAGAAGCGCGTGATGCCCATGCGCCAACGTTTTCCGGAAGAATATAGGTGGGGTCTTCGTCTTTTTGATACTTACTTACAAAACTTCCACCAAATATTACTTTTAGTTTTTTATCCAGCCATGATTCTCTCAGTTCATTTACCATTATTTCACCATCAAGTCCTCTAACAATTCCTGGTCCTTCAGAAAAGAACAAACGTTGTTTGCCAATTACTCCTTTTAAATATACTCCATTAAATGGCGAGTATTTTAAACGAAAACCATCCATAGCATTATCAACTCCTAAACCTCTTTCTTCATAAGTTCTAAAGATTAAACCACTTCCAAATTGTTCGTAAAAATTTCCAATGGTAACGTCTAATCCATCATTGCTGTAATTAGCATATCTGAATGGTATTCCGTTTCCTTTATAATTGGGGTCGAAACCTTGAAGCGCATTTAAATAACTTTCGTAACGAATACCTGCGCTAAATGGCCCATTGGTGTATATAAGGTTTGCAAAACCGTTCATCAGCATTTTTTCAGGCACAATTGGTGCACCAATCAAAGAGTCTTTATTATAATATTGAAAATCGGTTTGAAAATTTCCGTGTATTTCTCCTCTTGATAATTGGTCAATTATCTGACCATATAGAGTATGAATAGCAACTAAATTAATAGTGCATATCAATAATATGCGTTTCATTTAATGGGTTTAGGAATTAATTATTTTTCTTCTACCGATTCGCCTTTTGCTACTTTTTTTACCAGTTCGTAAAGTTTTAGTTCATCTCCTTCAGCATAGGAATTATGTTGATAAACAACTTCTCCATTGCCGTTTAATAAAAATGTATGCGGAACGTTATTTACATTCATGGCGCGTTTAAAATCTTGGTTAGGGTCAATGTAAACTTCATATTCCCAGTTGCGGCCATTAACATAAGGCGCAACTTTTTGAATGTTTCTGGCATCATCAATAGAAACGGCAATTAATTTTACTCCGGTTTCCGCTTTCCAATCATCATATAAATCATGAATGGTGTTGAGCTCTTTTTTGCAGGGGGTACACCAAGTAGCCCAAAAGCTTATAATGATCGGTTTTCCGTTGTTTGAAATGTCTTTTGTGTTAAAATTGGTCCCATCTAGTTTTTTTACTTCAACGGCAGGAATTTTTCTTCCGCTTTCTGTTTGTGCATGTAATGTAAATGTGAAAAATAGGGTAACAACTGTAATAAATAAATTTTTCATAGGATAAAAATTTGGGTTAAATAACAACGGCCTGCAAATTACAGGCCGTTGTTTAAAATTTCAAATTAAATTTATTTAACTATTGAAACTTTCTTTGTTACACTACTATTTCCTGCAGTAATATTTACAAAGTAAATTCCTGCCGGAAGGTTTGAACCGTCAAATTGTTCAGTGTATTCTCCCTTAGCTAATTCGCCTTTGTTCATTTGAAAAATTTGTTTTCCGAAGGCATCAAAAGCAGTTATCGTTACCGTTTGGGTTTCGTTATTAGAGAAAGCTATTGTAGCAATATTATTAAATGGATTGGGATAAATATTAACTCCAATTGAGTTTTCATTTTCGTTAATACTGGTTGTATTTAATACATTAATATTGTCAACAAATAAGTTATTGCCGTATTTGCTTACACCTCTAAATTGAATTAACACCATGCTTTGACCTATAAATTGATTTAAGCTTACCGATTCGGCTCTCCATTGCGAAGCATTGGGTACAAAGGAACTGGTGGTATTAGGCGCAGTTGCTAAAGTAGCTCCTGATTTATTAAATACGGTTGTCCAGTTTTGTCCGCAATCGGTAGAAACTCTTATTTGTAATTCATCTGCTTCTCCTTGGTAAGATGCGTATGCTACATCAAATTTTAAATTCATAGGAGCAGATGCATTACTAAAGTCAAGCATCGGCATATATAAATCATCAATTTGATTAGGTGGACTATTATAAAAGTACATTCTTGCAGAAGCTGTTGAACCTTGGCTGCCGGCATTAGTTACTCTTGTCCATGTGGCACCATTATCCGGATTATCAACTATCCAGTTTGTATAAGGGAAACCGGATGCTTGAAAGGTTTCTAAAATTGGAGGATTGGTGCCGGAACCAATTATATTAAACTTGGCTGATTTTTGGTCATTTCCGGTATTATAGTCTATTTGATTGTTCGGATTAGATGTCCAAACTTTTAAAGTATGGCTACCGGGAGAAGAGGTAATTGTTGGTAATGTAACAACTTGAGTAGCATTAGGAGCTAAATTTCCAGTCCAACTTACGCTGTCAATAGGTCCATTATTAACCTGGTATTTTATAGTAGCGTTAAATAGCGTATTTGTGCCATAATTTTTAATTGTGTATGATGGTGTAAAAGAAGTAGAGCAAGTAAGCAATGGAACATTTGAAAGAGCAGAAATTCCACCATCAACAGCAAGTTGTTGAGGTGCGCTGTATCCTGCCTGATGAACTTCTTTGCTGCCGTTTTCTTGTATAAAAGCTGCAACGGCTAATTGATTTAAATCATATATATAGTTCGGTATTGGAACATTAAATGTTATGGTTTGAGTTTGTCCATTTGTCCATGATGTAGCTAATGTTGTTCCGTTGGCATTAGGCAACATTTTACGCATTACACCATGGAATACAGTTTCTCCATTAGTTCCGGGAGGAATATCAAATTTAATTTCTTTTTCTATTAAAGCTGTATGAAGCGTTAAAGTATTTGAATTACTTGTGCTAAAATTTTGTGAAGCGGTTATTACAATGGTAATGCTTACCGAATCATAATCGCTACTTGGAGTATGCGAAACCGATAATGAAAATGGCGATGAAACGGCATATCGGTTATCAATTTTAGTTTGATTTAAATTCGCCAAAGCTCCGCTATAGGACGAACCGGTATGTGCTGTTCCATCTAATGCACCCCAAGGTACACCGGTTACACCGTAATACGAAACTCTTGGCCCTACATCACTTTGTGTTTGTGCGTTCATAGGGTCGGTTCCGGGCCAATTGGTTTGATATTTAATGCCTATTACTTTTGTTGTATTATTATTTAACAAAGTGTTATAAGCCGGATTTTGTGCAGCACATGGGCCACAACTGGCATTTGAAAAGCCTTCGGCTAAGCAAAGTCGTTGTGATTGTGAAAAAGCAATACTGCTTAAAATTGCCGCTGCTAATAATAGGGTAGATTGTTTCATAAGCGTTTAATTTATATTAGTTTTAACAATTCAACATTACAAATATTTATATTAATTTACAATTTATTTAATTAAAATTAAAACGACTTAATATGCTAAAATATGTTTTTGCTTACATTATAATTAATTTTAGTACATTAAATTTAGTTGCCCAAAGTTTCTTTTTTGAGA
>CALKJP010000027.1 GCA_937995645.1 uncultured Bacteroidia bacterium | reverse complement strand
TAAATGCAGTAGTTACCAATAATGGAAATGCAATTGATACGGTTATATTAAATTTCTCTACTCCATTTTCTAATGCTTCATCATATACATTAACTGTTAGCAATATTTTAAATGCTGATAATGTATTAATGGTTTGTCCATATACTTACTCTTTTACTTACAATACATCCATTGAATTTGCAAATAACTTTATTGTGGTAAATGAAAATCATGGCACATTAAATCTACAACTTAACTTTAACAATCCATCAAATTGCACTGTTGACTTAGTTGTTTTAGATGTTCCGCATAGTACTGCCGATTCAGCAGATTTTACCTTAGCTACTCAAACATTAAACTTTACATCCAATAGTTTATCATCACAATTTGTATCAATTCCAATTATAGATGATAATCAGGCAGAGCAACATGCCGAATATTTTGTATTAGTACTAAGAAATGCTGTTGGATGTGCTATTAGCGGGGATACAATTGCAACAATTTATATAAAAGATAATGATAGAACAGCTCCTACTCCTAATCAGGAAATTGAATTAGTTCATATTGCAAGTTTCGATCCATCAGGCTCAAACAATAGTACATGCGAGGTTGTAGTTTATGATTCAGCTTCTCAAAAACTTATTACTAATAGTGCAGTTGCAGGAGTTGTAGATATTATAGATTTTTCAAATCCAAGCGCACCAAGTGTTATTAATTCTATAAATATGAATGTATATGGTGGTGTAACAAGCGTTGCCGTGAATAATGGAATTATTGCAGTAGCCTCGCCCAATGTAAACGAACAACTTGATGGAAGCGTTGTATTTTTTGACATAAGCGGAAACTTTTTATCGCAAGTTACAGTAGGTGCATTACCTGATATGATAACTTTTACACCTGATGGAACAAAAGTCATAACAGCTAATGAGGGTGAACCCAATAATTCATACACCATTGACCCCGAAGGCTCTGTAAGTATTATTGATATATCAAACGGTATTTCAAACCTAACACAATCTAATGTTACAACATTATATTTTACTTCATTTAATGCTCAAGAATCAGCTTTGATTGCTGCTGGAGTTAGAAAAACAAAATCTACCAGTACATTATCACAAGATTTAGAACCTGAATATATTACCATAAATGCTCAATCAACTAAAGCATGGGTAAGTTTACAAGAAAATAATGCGATTGCGGAAATTGATTTAATCAATAATAACATTACCGATATATGGGCATTAGGAACTAAAGATGTTTCATTATTCGGTAATGGGTATGATGTAAGTGATAATAATAATGAAATACTTATTGCTAACTGGCCTATTAAATCTTTTTATCAACCCGATGCTATAAAACAATTTAATATTAATGGTACCAATTATTTGATAACAGCAAACGAGGGTGATGAAAAAAATTATACCGGATTAAACGAACGAACAACCGTAGGTGCTAACAGCTATGTATTAGATTCTATTGCCTTTCCCAATGCAGCTATGTTAAAACGTAGCTATAATTTAGGAAGAATGCGTGTAAGTACCCTAAATGGAGATTTTGATAATGATGGAGATTTTGATGAAATTTATTCGGTTGGTTCACGTTCATTCTCGATATTTAATGCTGATACCAAACAATTGGTGTATGATAGTGGAGACGACTTTGAATTGTTCACCGCTTTAACTTCCCCATACAATTCAATCTTCAATTCTGATCATGAAACAAATTCATTTAAAAACCGTAGCCGTGCAAAAGGACCAGAACCTGAAGGAATAACAATAGCTAAAATATGTAACAGAACGTATGGATTTATATCGCTTGAAAGACTTGGTGGAGTAATGGTTTATAATATTTCCGATCCATCAAATGTAACATTTGTAGATTACAAAAATACCAGAAACTTTGCTTCTTATGGTGGAGATAATGGTCCGGAAACAATTACTTTTATTCCTTCAAACCAAAGCCCCGATGGTGAAGCATATATTATTGTTGCCAATGAAATAAGCGGAACATTAACCATTTTTAAAGTTCAAGACAATGTACCTGCACAACAATTTAATACTACAGCCAGTATTTGTCAAGGACAAACATTTAATTTCGGAGCATTAAACCTAACAGCAAGTGGAAATTACACTCAAACATTTACTAATATTTACGGTTGCGACAGTATTGTTAACTTAAATTTAACCGTTAATCCTATAAGTCAAGGAATACATACTGTGAGTGCATGCAGTACATATACCTGGATAAATGGCGTAACATATACTTCTAATAATAATACCGCTACACATTTATTACCAAATGCAGCCATAAATGGATGCGACAGTGTTGTAACTTTAAATCTTACAATTATTAATGTAAACAACATGGTAAATCAAAATGGTATTACATTAACTGCAGTTCAAAGCGGTGCAACATATCAATGGATTGATTGCGATAATAACGATGCACCTATTATTGGAGCAACACAACAAAGCTTTACCCCAAGTGTTAATGGAAGATATGCTGTTGAAATTACTTATAATGGATGTACAAGAACTTCATTCTGTATAACAGTAAACTCTGTTGGATTGGCTGAATATGATACTGATTACAGCCTATTAATATATCCTAATCCAAGTAATGGATTATTTACCGTTGAATGTAATAAAAATGTAGAATTAGAAATTTACGATGCTATTGGTAGAAGTATTCTTAAAAAACAAATTTTTAATAATAGAGAATTAATCGATTTAGGAAACGTACCCAATGGTATATATTTCTTAAAAGCTAATGCTGAAGGACATCAGCAAGTAAACAAATTTGTAATTAGTAAATAAAATAAAAAATGCCCACCTAAATTTGGGTGGGCATTTTTTATTTTATGATCAAATGTACTATAACATTATTGCCGTTACCACCGATACGCAACCGCTTCTATCCATTTCTTCTCCTTTTGGTGCCGGTGCTGTAATTACCTCAAGTGTTAATTCCTGTGTAGCTTGTACATTAAAATCCCATTGTATAGAGCCATAGCCGCTGGTAGTAAATACTATTTTATTGCTCTTATCTTTTAAGTTCATGGTTAATTTACCTAATTTTTCATCAGCACAAACTACTATTCTATATTCATCTCCATAATAAAATGTCATATTTAATTTCAATTTATCATTCGATAATAAGGTAGTAGAGTGCATTTGCTCTATATTATTATAAGGCTTAACCTTTGGTGCACATTTAGATTTGGTAAATGAATTACATTGTGCATTAGCATCCAATCCTATAAGAGAGGCTGCAATTACTACTGCTGAAATTATTATTTTTTTCATCCTGTTTCCTCCCTTATATTTTAGTTATTTTAGTTCTTAAAGCTGCTGCAAGTTCGCTAATTTTCTTAAATTGTTCGTCAGACAATTTATAAGTTGTACCCCCACCAATGGTTGCAGTTTTAGCCGTAGTATCGGTGCTTACCTCTGTGCTTGTTTCTGTAGCACTTGCTTCAGCATAAACCGCCTGTATGGCTTTTAAATCAACTGTAATAGCTTCTAAATCTTCGTTTGCTTTTTGCTGTTCTAATATTAAAATCATATTATCTAAAGAGCCTTTTAATTCTGCTATACGCTGAATAATCGGTGCTTTATCTTTTGCCTTTTCAGTTACTTTCGTTCCAATATACAAGCCTTCGATAAAGCCCCCTGCAGCAACCATAGCAGCAATGTTTTGCTGTTCGTTTTCTTTAAAAGCTTGGTTGGAGTTCATTAATATTTCGCCCAATAATGGTAAAATAGAATCTCTTTTACCGCTATTACTTTCTATACGTTTTACAATATCTGCAGCGTATACAGCAGAAGCTCCTAATTCATCAGCCAGTTTTTTAGAGGCATTCAGGTAATTAATGATTTCCTGCGATTGATCAAAAATAGCTGCATAGCTTAAATCTGCGCCATATACTCCAAGATTGAATGCCTTAGCAGATGTGGAAGTATATTGCGATGCGTTTTCTGTTTTATTAAGTAATGATTTATCAAAACCTGCACCTGCTCTTTGTAAAATTTTACCTAGTTGCAATGGTGAAGGAAGTGCATAAAAAATATTTTCATTTTTTTCTTCCGGTTCTGTTTGAATAGTTTCTTCTTCTACAGCTTCGTTTTCTGCTTCGTTTCCGCAAGCATAGAGCATAATACTTCCTGAAAGAAGTATCATTGCTAATTGTGAGATTTTTGGCTTATACATAGTGTTATAAATTAATTGTTTAGAACAAACCTAAATGAAATTTAGCTAAATTCAAAAAATTATGATGCTTTATAATATTTCATAGCAGTTGGCATAAATGCTCTTATATTTTTAATACGCGTTTCATCACTTGGATGAGTACTTAGTAATTCAGGAACTTTTCCTCCTCTGGTAGCCTTTGACATACGCTCCCAAAAACCTACCGCTTCGTTTGGATTATATCCTGCCATAGCCATAAAAACCAATCCTAGTTTATCTGCTTCGGTTTCATGCGTTCTGGAGTATTTTAATATTCCTAAGGTTGATGTTACACCATAAGATGCAAAAAATATATCTTGTGTTTCTTTTGGTTTTTCTGCTAATGCAACGGCCAATCCAATTCCTCCTAAAGTAACAAGTAGTTGCTGACTCATTCGTTCATTCCCGTGACGAGCAATGGCGTGCGCTATTTCATGCCCCATTACCACTGCAAGACCTGTTTCGTTTTGAGTAACAGGTAATAAACCGGTATATACTACTACCTTACCTCCGGGCATACACCAAGCGTTTATAGTTGGGTCTTGTACCAAATTAAACTCCCATTTAAAACCCTGAATTCGTTTGGTTAACTTTTTCTGACGCATAAATGTTTCTACTGCAGTTTTTATTTTTTCTCCTACCCTTTTTACCATTTGGGCATCGTTAGCACCTGCTGTAACCACGTTGTTTTTTGATAAAAAATCGCGGTAACTTGTTGTACTCATATTCATTAAAGTACTCTCCGGCAGTAAATTTACCTGACGCCTGCCACTTATAGGAACTCTTGTACATGCAACAAATGCACCAATTAATGTTAAAACAATAAAATACTTTTTCATAATTTAGATCAGAAATTTACTGTTATTTATCGAGATTGGTTGAAATTATTTTTTATGAATTTCTTATTACAAATTGCAATATTTCAAAAATCTTTCAAACAAACGCATAATAATTTTAACTCACATCTTTTTACTTTTGACTAAAATTTATTCAATCGTAGCAGTTAATCCTCTTTCCAGCAAAGCCTCGCAGATCGGGCGAAGTTTTTTATAGGTTCCTCTTTTTACCGCACATTTTCCGACATAGTGTACCAGATATGTACACTGCTCAGCTTGAATAACATCATGATTACAAACTTCAATTAATGAATCAATAACAAAATCAAAGGTATTTACATCATCATTGTATAAAACGATGTTTTTTAATTCTTCTTCCATTACCAACACATCGTCTTCACATTGTGTTTCGGTATCCGGCTTTTGATTTAATATAAAGTTTTTATTCATCTTCTTCGTCTTCATTTTCTGCTTCATTTACAGGATTAATAATTATTATTTCTTTAATGTTATTATTAACTGTTCCGATAATCGGTACTTGCTTATCGTTTTCAAATGCTACTAAAAAGGCATCTGTTATTCCTTCGTTTATCACTTCTTGTTTTAAACGATTAGCTTCTTCGAGACTATTGGTAGCGCCTACTGTATAAACCGTAAATCCATCTTCACGCAAACGGTAGTTTATTCCTTTGGGAGCAAGTTTCATATAAATTATAGCCAGTTCAATTGGAACTTCTTCTTTAAATGCTCCAATCTGAACTTTATAAACAGGTTTAGATAAATCAACATTCGAAGTAGTTGATGCTCCAAGACCTTGAATAGTTACAGGTTGTCTGGCTGTATTTGTATTATTGGTGGATGTTCTTGTATTCTGATTTACAGTAGCAGGCTGTGAAACATTTGTATTAGTATTCGTATTAATTCTATTTTCGGTTACCACTGCATTTGCTCCTTGATATGGCATTTTATTCATATCTGAACTGTTTACAAATGCGGCTTTACCATTTGATGCTTCAATAGCTTTTGCTTCAGTAATGCTTATACGCTTGCCATTGTAATAAGCAGTAACAAATGCATCTTTAATACCATATTCAACAATTCTGTTTTTAGCCTGCACAGCAGTGTTTAAATCATTATAAACACCAGAAGTATAACGTAACATTCCGTTGCTTGTTTTTTCTACTAACAATGGTTGAATATTAAATAGCTGTGAAGGAGAAACCGGTCGTGTGTAAACCCCACACTGTACGGTATATAATAGCCCTTGCATTTGCTCAACCATGCGATATGCAGCTGTTCCCGGCTCATTAATCAATGGTGGCTCTTCTGAAAAATTAGCAGCCTGATTTACCTGATTATTTATATTTATATTTACATTTACATTTACATTTTGATTCTTTGTTAAAGAAGCTTGAATTTGTTGATTTGTTGTTTGAACATTATTTTGAACAGTAGTTTGCTGAGCAACTACAGGAGTTGCTGCACCCTGATTTTTCATAATCTGGCGGGCTTCATTTATAGAAATACGTTTACCATTAAAGAATGCTACCACAAAGGCATCTTCATAACCATAACCTTTAATAACATCTTTTGCTAAATCTGCTGTTTCAAATGTTTTGAAGAATCCGGCAGTGTATCGTGTTAAACCCGATGGTGTTGTTTCGCCTGTTACAGGGGCAAATCCTTTAAATAAATCTTGTGGTATTCTGTTTCTGAATGCTCCTACCTGCACTTTAAATATTAAACCTTCCGGCAATTCTACATTTAGAGGAATAGGATTTGATTCGTTATAAACTACTTCGTTTGTTCTATCAAAAATTTCTTCGTTCAATTGCTTAGGTATTTCATAACGTTTTGTTGAAATTAAAGCACTACTTGTAGTATTGGTAGCACCTTGGCGCAAGGTTTGATTTGAAGTAACAACAGTATTATTAATATTAACTTGATTCTGATTATTAGATGCAATAGAACTAACACTATTAATTGTGTTAGTAGTATTGGTAGTTGCTACAGACTGAGTTGATGGCACTCCAGTAGCTTTTTGCATTTTATTATATGCGATTAAATTTTCTTGTGTGGCTGTATTTTGCGATTGTAAGTAATTATTTGATTGATTTCGTAATTCTATTGCAAGGCTTTCACTTTGCTTTGCTGAACTTTCTTTAGCATCTGCCTGAGCTAGTTTAGCATTAGCCTGTTCTTCTATTTGCTTGGCATTGGCTAATACTTCTTCTTTTTCATCTTCATCTTCTATATCTTCGGCTTTTTCATTTAACTCTTCTGCTTTCTGTTTTAAAGCAAATGCATCTTTACGCAATTGTATAACTTCTTGTTTTTCATTATCGGCTTTGCGCTGTGCAGCTTCTGCATTACTTAATAATGAATAATACTGATTCCATTCAGGTGAAGCTCCTATACTTGCTGCTTCTGATGAACTTAATTGTTTATTCGTATTTACAGATGCTGTAGTTTGATTCGATACATTTGTATTTATAACTGATGTTGAATTCTGATTAGTTGAATTTTTTGGACTTTTATCATTATACATATCTTCTTCTTCTTCTTCTTCTTCCTCATTGTTTTGCATATTTTGAACAACAGGTTTAATTGCTTGATTATTTTGAGCAAGGTCAGTAAGTGTTGCCTGAGATTTCAACTCGCTTAATTCTTCCTGTAAATGTTCTATGTTATCGTTTGCTTTTAGCAATTCATTTCGTTTAGCAATTGCTTCTTCATTTTTTGAACGATAAATTTCTTCTGCTATTGCTTTATCTTTTTTCTTCTTGGTTTCATCAGCTTTCTTTTTTAGATCGGCCACTTCTTTTTCTAAATCATTCGCTTCTTCTTCAAGGGTTTCTATATTTTTTTGTTCTTCGTCTATTTGCTTTTCAAGTTGAGCTATGCGCTGATAAATCTTTTGTTGTTCTTGGTTTGCAGCAGGTTTTGTTTGAGTACTTACAGCAGAGGTAACTTCAGAGCTTACTGAAGGAGTTTGGTTTGAAGAAATTGATGTTTGAACATTAGATGGAGTTGTAGTATTTTGTGAAGTTAACGTTTGATTGTTTGTTAAACTTTTAGCAGTAGCTGTTTGAGTTTGAAGAGTAGTTATTGAAGATGAACCGCTTAAAGCAAGTGCATCATTTACTGACATATTAGCTGCTTTTGCATACAATTCTAATGAGCGTTGTTGTTTTTCAATAGCATCTTTTTCAATAATGTTAGCTCTTTCCAGAGCATTTAGCTTTGATGTATTGCTAGGAGCTTTTAAACCGCTTTCGCGCATTTGTTTGGCTTCATTAAAATAGTATTGTGCTTCCTCTCTTAAAAGAGAGGCCATATCCACTTCAGGAATATTTTTGTTTTTAATTTTTAATGCTGTGTTTGAAATAGCTGATTCTAAATTTAAATATTCAGCCTGATTTGCCTTTGCAGCAGCTAACGCAGATTCTTCGCGTTTTTCTTCTGCTTTTCTATCCAGTTCATCCGCTTCTTTAAATGCAGCTTTTCTTTCTTCTTCACTATTCATGGCAGCTGCTTCATCTCTTAACTTTTGCGCGCGTCTGCTTAATAATTCAGCTTCCAGAGCATGCCCTTGCGAACGTTTATTTTCCAATTGTGCTGCTGTAAAAGTATATTCCTGAGATGTAAATAACGGAGAAATTACATTTGGAGAGGCTACTATTTGCTCGGCAGTGGTCGCTTGTTTAGGTGCATTTGTTTGTTCTTGAGTTTTAGTTGTAGTTGCGACAACTTTTACATCTTCTTCCTCCTCTTCTTCATCTTCATTTTCTATGTTTTGTTGTTGTTTTGCCGCCTGATCTGTTTGAGTTGTAGCAGTAGGTGTTTGCTCATTAGATTTTTGAGTATTCGCTGCAAATAACTGCTTAACTTTAGCCTGAGCTTCAGCAGAGGCTTTACGTTTTTCGTCACGAAGTTGTTCTAAGTTTGCAATTTTTTGTTCTTCAGCTTTACGTTCTTTTTTATTTAATTTATTTAAATTTTCGTTTCTGTAGGAAATTTCTGCTTGTATAGTATTTGCCCAGTTATTGTTTATGGTTGCTATGCTTGCATTTTTTTCAAACTCATTATCAATGCTTGTTACTCTGTCTAAATCGTCTATATACTCAGTATTGTAATCAGCAATGGTTCCGTTTTCATTTAAAAAATTATGTTTAAAAGGAATATTATTTTCAGTTTCTACTTTACTTGTTGCAGATTTACTGCTTTCTGTAAATTTATCGGATTTGTTTTCTTTATTGTATTTATTCTGCTGAGCTAATTGCAGATTGGTATTTGAATTACCTTGATTAGCAGCTAAATTTTGTTCTTCTGCTTGTTTTGCTTTTCCTTGCAATGAGCTTATATCGCTTTTTAATCCGGCTTTTTCTTCATTAGTCAAGTCAGCATAAGAAGCATCTTCTGCTTCATTTTTATAGGTATCAATAAGTCGGGTTAACAGCTCAATATCATACTCTATATTGGCTGCCTCCTTTTTTAATTCAACGCTTCTTGCTGCAAAATTTTCAGATTGTTTTTTTACAGCATCGTATTCTGTTTTCAAATCATTTAAATCGTCTTTCAGTTTTTCTTTTTGAGCATTATCTTTTGTTTTGGCAATTTCAGCTTCTTTAGCAGCAATTTCGTTTTGTATGGCTTCTGCATCTTCTTTGCTTTCATTTGCCTTTGTTTCGTATCTGTCTGCTTCTGCACGTTTCTTTAATGCTTTTTCGCGCATAGCTGCTAATGCTCCTTCTGCTCCCCATTCTTCTTTTTTATCGTTAGTTAATTCCTGACGCTGTTTTTCAAGAATAGCCAAAGCTTCTTTGTTAGAATTACTCTTTATTGCTTTTTCAATATCGGCTGCATATTTTTCGGCTTTTTGTGCTTCACGTTCTTTGGCGCTTGCTTGGTTATCTAATTCAATAGCCAGATTATATGCTAATACTGCCTCTTTAGCATATTGCTCTGATTGTGGCGATGAACTGTTTCTTGATTCTTCGCTTTTTAATTTAGCAAATGCATAAGCAAAATCGGCTTCTTCGCGCAATGCAGCTGCTTCTTTTTTCAAATCTTCCACATCGTTTTTTGCCATTTCTATTAATTGCTCATTAGAAATTGAACCGGTCTGTTCCGTAGTTTTTACAGCAGTTTTATCTGCTTGTGCGGTATTGTTTCCTGTTTTACTATTGATAGTAGCTGCTGGCTGGCTTATTGCTTGCTTTTCTTTTAAACGCTTTACTTCTGATTCATTATAATTTACATCTAATTTAGCTTTTTTACGAATTACCTCTATTGGCGGAGTGAAAGCTAAACCGGGAAGTTCTTCATCAAACAGATTTTTTATCATTAATCGGGCTTCGCCATTAATGTTTACCAATTCCATTTCTTGCTTTAGCGGACGTGGATTTTCCTGAGTTGGAATATCAACAACACCGGTTTGAGTTGTAAAGCCTTCACCTTCAATCACAAATTTGTATTTTGCCCCATGTGGTATATTTAATAAATAATCACCACTTTCATCATCTGTTTTTACGGATGCTATTTCTACATTATCATTTATGGTTCTTACTGAAATTTTAACTGCTTTATCGTAATTTTCATTAAAGTGCTTAAAGTTTCCTTTTATGGTAACTAAATCAACCGGTTTGCGAACCATTAATATCTTATAAACTCCAATATTGGTTCCAATACTGGCACGGGTAGATGAAAAATAAGCTTCTTCATTATTTTCATCTGTAATAAATAAAATATCATCATCGGGAGTATTAATTGCAAAATCAAGATTTACCGGTGTTGACCAGGTTTGTGTAGCATTATCAAAAGTTGATTTAAATACATCATAGCCGCCCATACTATTATGTCCTTTGGAACAGAAATATAAAATTTTTCCATTTGGGTGCAGTATGGGATATTCTTCATCGTATGGTGTATTAATAGGGAATCCAACATTTTGTGGTTTACTAAAATCTCCATTAGGCAAACGCTTTACTTTAAAAATATCCTTGCCGTTTTTATCGTTTTCTCCATAACTCGAAAAATAAATCTCTCCTCCTGCTGTATTTGGAACAAATATTAAGGAGTTTTCTTTGACTTTTTTATCAATGGCGCTCTTTAGCTCATCGGGTTTTGCTAAAATTCTTCCTCCAAATTTTTCGGTATTATAACTTCTAAAAAAGTCGGAACGAGGTACTTCTTTTTTTTCAATAACAATTATATCGGTAATATTTGATAAAAGATTTTTACCATTCTGACACATTTCAATTTCACGTTCCGGATTTAGCAGTTTACGTTTTTTATTTCCTGCTTTATTTCTAAAAGCTGTGTATGATCTTATTGCATCATCAAAACGGTAATTTATATGATAGGCTTTACCTAAAAAGAAATGCGCTTCCACATCAATATCAGGTTTAGAAACCGCATATTCTAAATATTTAATTGCTTTTTCCTTATCTTTATCGGCATAAATAACGCATGCTCCAAATCGGAAATTGTAAAAGTAGTCTTTTGGATATAAGCTTAATAACTGTGAATACAAAGGATAAGCCTGAACGTATTCGCCTTCTAAAAACAATTCGTCTGCTTTCTTTTTTAAGTCTGCTTCTGATTTAAAATTACTTTGTGCAAAAGAACTGACAGAAAAACAAAATATTATAAGTAAGTATAGTGTTTGCCTTGTGGCTACTTTAAAATTCATTTTAAAAAAACATTCTCTTTAAATTTCTGTAAACTATTTATCCAAAGCTTTTCATACATTCGAACATCAAATATAAACAATTTTCGCAAAATTGTTAAAAACTATTTGAAAGGCTTGATTTAGTTAGGAAAAAGAACTGTTAAACTTTCTTTTTTATTAAGTAGATTTTTGATTCTTTTTTGGATAATAATCGTTCGATATTTTTTTGATGAGTTGCTAACACCAAAACCCACACCATAAAGGAATATAGCACAAATGTTGGGCTGGAATAATTAAAAATAAACATGATGCTTAAAGGAAACATTAATGAACCTAAAATTGATGAAAGAGAAACAAAATGAGTACTTAAGAAAACTACTAAAAATATGATCATTGATATTAGTGCTGCCTGATAATGTATGGCTATCATTGCACCTAAAATGGTAGCTATTCCCTTACCTCCCTTAAATTGTGCAAATATGGGAAAAATATGACCAAGAACTGCAGCAAGTCCTAATAAAAACCGAAAATTTTCGAACAATTGTGTTTCCGGTCTGAAATCGCCAATTACATACGCTAATTGAACTGCCAACCAGCCCTTAAAAATATCAATGATTAATACCGGAATCCCTGCTTTTTTACCTAAAACTCTGAAAGTATTTGTTGCACCGGAATTTCCACTTCCTAAATTACGCACATCTACTCCATACATGTATTTTCCAATCCAAACTGCTGAAGGTATTGAGCCTATTAAATAAGCTAAAAGAAGGGCAAGAGAATTTTCAAATGTAATCATGTCGCAAATATAGCAATTTCTTATGTTTTGAATTTAAAAAGCTTATTGCTTGCATATTGATAAAAAAATCTTATATTTGAATTACTTCACCTTAGCAACAAAATTTATCGCTCATAGTTTTGTTGCTTTAAACCAAAAGGCCTATGGAAGAAACCATAATAATTGATAAATACAAATTAAAAAAATGGCTTCTGAATAATTTAAGCGATGAAGCCATAGAGCTGGAATTGGCTGCTGAGGGAATTCCTTTCGATAATATTCAAGCGTATTTAAAAGCATATAATAAGTTAAAGATTGAAAAACGTCAATCAATGGCTTTTATCTTTTTGATTTGCGGTGCTTTTATTGGCTTTTTGAGTTTTTTAATTGCCATTACTAATCTTGCTCCTGAATTTCATACAATAAATTTATACGGTGTTACATCGCTTGCCGGTATTATAATTTTTATCGGACTTTACTTTTTGTTTGAGTAAGTACTTCATAAGTCGTTAGTTGTTAGTGCTAAGTTGTTAGTGCTAAGTAGTAAGATATCAGTTGGCAACTGGCAAAGATGATTAAAGACAAATGGAACAATTAACAAAGTATAAAGACATTTATTTTTTTTTTGAATTTAGAGCTCGGAATTTTAAATTTTTTAATATGTAATTTTCAATTTTACGATTCATTAAGAAATCAATCTCAACAAATCTCAATTTATTTTTATCAATCTTCCTTTATCGGTATAATTTTCGCGAACAATTTGAGGATTACCCGAATAAAATACATTTCCTCTTCCTCTTATATTAACCCCTAATTCCTTAAATGCATTAATGTAAGTATCACCGGTTGAAGATGTGGATATATATCCAAATGCACAGGGTATTTCTTTAAAATTGATATTACAGCTTCCTCCTAAAAAAGCATCAATCATACCCGCATTACCCTTTAAAGTAAGATTACCAAATCCAAAAACATACACTATTATATCTTTATAATTTAAATCAAGCGCTATTTCACTCATGGCGGTATTGCTAATTTTTAAATAATCGCCAGATAATTTGTTTAAAGAATATATTTTACCGGTTCCGTTTGCATTTATTCCCTTTACAGATTTAACATGTACATACACTTCGTAGGGGATTTTATATTTTCTTACCCAGTCGCAGGTGTTATGATTCCGGATATACAATTTTTTATCTATCTGAATAGTTTTAATTAAAGGAAGTAAATTACGACCGGATTTCACAATTACTTTCTCAACTGTATCTTGAACAAAAATAACATCTACATACCTTTCAATTTCAACTGTATCAATGCCTGAAAACAAGCGAATTTCTTCTACTATTTCTCCAGCAGATTTAAAGCAATCTCCTCTGTTTTCTTTTTTACATGAAAAAGAAAACAACAGCAAAATTATTGATGTTGCAACATTTATTTTATGCGATATACAATTCCCCATTCAGCAAAATCAGCTATAGCAAAATGCGATTTTAATGTAGTATTTAAACTTAATTTATTTGAAAATTGATATCTAATTCCTACACGATGATATAAATTTCCTAAACCTCTATATTTAGAGTAGGTATAAGCACCCATAGCTATCATAAAACTTAGTTTATTGTAGCGCAAACGATAGCCACCCATTAAGCCTGTTTGAATAAAATCGGCTGTAGTTGCCCTTCTCCAATCATCATTGGCAAGTCTAATTTCTAATGATCGGTCATGAAAGAAATCAGTCCAAAGTAAAAGTTCGCTTTTAAAACTTAGAGGATAGATGTATGCTAAATTTGCATTTACAATAGCATATTTCAATCCCCCCGGCCCTCCTACTTCTTTTATTCCGCTTGCAATTCCTGCTTCAAAGTAGTAGTTTTTGTTTCTTTCAAATTCAGTTTTGCTTTTTCTTTCAAAAATTGGTGATGGTGTTGTTGTGAATCGTAGTCCTAAAGATGTTGTTACTAAATTAATTCCTAAGTTAGGCATTTTAAATGCTGCGTTTGAGAAATGGGTCATTCCTATTTTGTTATATAATTCGAGTTTATCGGATAATTTCCATTTTTTTTGCACTTGCGCATTTATACAAACGGTAAAATTTGAACTTATTACATTATTTAAATTATTTTCAGTTTGATTAAAAGTAATATGAAAATAGCCTGTACCTACTCCCGCTTTTATCTGCAAATTTCTTAATTTATTTACCGGTAAATTCATGTATGGTATTACAGCAAATACATTTCCTAATTGTGCTGGATTTCCAAGGTTAGAAAAGTAAAGCGAAACTCCTTTTTCAGGAAAATTGTATAAATGATTGTAAAAAACATCGTTAAAGTTTGTTTTTCCTATACTCAATTCCCCTCCCCATATATGCGATTGTATGAGATGACGCATATTGTAGCGATGTACCATAATGTAACCGCCATGCATATCTAACGACATGCTTGTTTGCTGCTGAGCATATATAATACTTGCAGAAATAATTAATACAAGAAGTATGATGTTTTTAATCTTCATTAAAAGATTTGCAAACCTACATTATTTCATTAAACATAAATTAATTGTGAATGAATAATTCCTAACTTAGTCATGCAAAAATAAAAAAGCCATGAACGATAAACTAAAAGCCTTCGAACTTCTTTTAACCATAATGGACGAGTTACGTGAACAATGCCCATGGGATAAAAAACAAACAATAGAAAGCTTACGCCACCTTACAATTGAAGAAACCTACGAACTTTCCGATGCTATTTTAGATAAAAATTACAACGAAATAAAAAAAGAACTGGGCGATTTAATGCTGCATATTGTTTTTTATGCTCGTATTGCATCCGAAACCAAACTATTTGATATAGCAGATGTATTAAATGAAATTTGTAATAAATTAATAGCTCGTCATCCGCATATTTATGGCGATGTAATAGTAAATAACGAAGAAGAAGTAAAATCCAACTGGGAAAAATTAAAATTAAAAGAGGGAAATAAATCTGTATTATCAGGAGTTCCTGTTTCACTACCTGCACTTATTAAAGCATCGCGCATACAAGAAAAGGCTCGTGGTGTGGGTTTCGACTGGGAAAATAAAGAACAGGTATGGGATAAGGTACAGGAAGAATTAAATGAATTTAAAATTGAGGCAGAGAAAGAAAACAACCATACCAAAATAGAAGAAGAATTTGGCGATTTATTATTTTCATTGGTTAATTATGCACGATTTATTGGTATAAATCCGGAAGATGCTTTAGAGCGCACCAACAAAAAGTTCATTAAACGCTTTACCTACTTGGAACAAGAAAGTAAAAAAGATGGTAAAAATTTCTCGGAAATGACATTAGCTGAAATGGATGAATATTGGAACAAAGCTAAAAAAATTAAGTAATGCAACCTTACATCGTTATTCATTTTGCTCTATATAAAGAAGCTGAATCAATTATCAAATCTATAAATGCCAAACTTATTAATCGATTAAAAGGAATACAACTGTTTAATAATGAATCTACCTACATTATCATTAGTGGAACCGGATATATCAATACAGCCAATGCTATAACTTGGCTACACTGCACCTATCCACATATAATTAACAAAGCTTTATGCATTAACATAGGATTAGCCGCATCCGAATCATTAAATCTCTATTCATGGAATTACGCAGGATGTATTATTGATTATGCTACCGATAAAAAATTTTATACCGATATATTTACCAATGAAATACCTCAATGTTTATTTTCTGTGAATAAACCTGCTGACCATAATTTAACACAACTTCATCCTAATGCCATGTTTGATATGGAAGGTTTTTCTTTTGTAAAAACATGTCAAATATTTCAACCTAATCATCATATACATATTTATAAATTTATAAGTGATAAAGGCGATTTATTTTTAGATCCTGATTCGATGTTTAAACATTATTCAGAAAACGTTATAGATAATTTAAACAATTTAACACATCAAATAAAGTATTATTTAAAAAAATATCTTAAAGAAGATTCAGATAATAAATTAGATGATTTCTTATTAAAAACCGAAAATCAGTTTAGTCTTACCTTTTATCAAAAAAATCAACTAAAAAATGCCGTTAAATACTTTTTATGTTTTAATACAATGAATGAATTGGAACAAATAGTTTTAAATAAAAAATTTAAACATAAAAGAGATAAAAATTATTATTTTAACAATTTGATTAATCAATTATATGCTTTTTAAAAAATGTATTTATATTGAAAATACCCTAAAAAATAAGAAAGAAACAACTATTATTTTAGATAAAATTAAACCCGAAAATATTATCTATATAAATCATTACAAAGATATCTTAAATCAAAGCGGAGGAAATTGGCGCTTTCAGAAAAACATACAAAAAATAGTTTTGGCAGAAAGAAAAGACAATTTCTATTACAAAGGTTCGTATTTAACACCCAACTTCGGATATGATTATTTTTACTACAATACGCTCGCTATAAATTGCTTGTACGATTGCAGCTATTGTTATTTACAGGGAATGTATAATACCCCTAATTTAGTTTTATTTTTAAATAACTATGATTTTATAAATGAAACTAAAAAGCTATTACAAAATAATCCAAATCAACAATTTTATTTTGCCATTTCGTATGATACCGATTTATTAGCATTAGAATATTTATATCCTTATTGCAGCGAATGGATAAATTTTGCTAAAGAACATCATAATTTAACCATAGAAATACGAACAAAATCAAGTATATGTGCTATAACGCGTCAATTTAAAAACATAAACAATGTTATATTTTCATGGAGCATCCTGCCGGAATTTTTAGTTAAAAAGTTTGAACCCGCTACTCCTCCATTAGAAAATAGATTAACTGCAATAAATACCTATTTAGATTCGGGATTCAAAGTAATGCTTTGTATCGATCCATTAATATTAATACCAAATTATGAAAAAATTTATTCAGAGTTTATTCATCATATAAACCAAAAAATTGATTTACAAAATATTTTTAAAATATCAATCGGAACTTTTAGAATGAATAAGGATTATTTTAAAAAAACTCAAATCCAATATTCAAATAATCCAGTTTATTTGTATCCCTATAACAAATTTGGCAATGCAATTGGTTATCCTCCTACAATAGCAGAAAACTTAATAAACTCAATAGTAAAACCTTTAGAAAAACTTTATAATAATCCTATCGAAATTTATGCATAAGAAAAATATTTTATTAACAGGACATAGCAGTGGAATAGGTAATATTTTGCTTTACAAATTACTTGAAAGAGAAGACTTTTTAATAACTGCCATATCGAGAAGAAGTGTAAAATCGCATGAAAGGCTTGAACAGATAAATTGCGATTTATCAGATTTTAATGAAACTAAAAAATTGAAACATCATTTGATTAAAAAACATTTTGATTATATAATTTTAAATGCAGGAGCCAACAACATTAAACCAGCCGAAGCTTATAACTTAGAAGAAATTCAAAAAATTATACAACTAAACTTTTCAAGCCATGCGCTTTTATTTAGAATTTGTATTAATGGATTAATTAAAAAACAAGGTCACGTTATCGCTATTGGCAGTTACTCCGGTAATGAAATAAAACGTTGGAATAACTATTATGGTGCTGCTAAAGCTGCATTCCATCACTTTATTTTAAACATGTTTGAACAATACAGAACTCAAAATGTAAAATTTTCGTTAATCGTTCCTGAAATAACTCAAACTCCTTTTTATCAAAATCAAGATTATAAACCACTTGAAGATACTAAATACAGTCTTAATCCAACAGAAATTGCAGATTTTATTTTTTATCAAATAATTTTAAACGAAAAATCACTTTACCCTCTTCAAACATTTTTCAAACCCAATTTTGTAGGTATTAAACGAATAAATAAATAGTAATTATTTTATATTTAAAGTAATTTTTTTAAACTTGTAAAAAAAACTGTTTGTTATGAAATCAATTATTATATATTTAATAATATTATTCATTGGCATAACAACTTTTGCACAAACCACCTATACATGGAATGGTTCTGTATCAACCGATTGGAACACTGCCGCCAATTGGACACCTGCCGGAATTCCAAGTGCAACTGACCATATTATCATCAATACCGCACCCAACAATTTAGTTTTACTATCAAACCAAACGGTTACAAACTTCACCATTAATTCTGGATTAATTGATCTAAATGGATTTCAATTATCAACCAGTGGAAATGTAGCTTTAAATAATGGCACAATAAACGGAGGGGCAAGTGGCAGGTTATTTTGTATTAACGGTAATGTAATTGCCGGTACTGCTACTACAGGAATTACATTAAATACTCGATTTAATGCTCAAGTTCCATCTATAACCATTAGAAATAGTATATTTAATGATTCAACCATTATATATAAAACTACTTTATCAACTATTAATGATAACTGGAGAGGTGGAAACAGTTTTAATGCTTATTTTTATTTGGAAAATCAAAGTAATAATCATATTCAATTAGGCTCAAATGCAACGGATCCTGCAGATGTTTTTAACGCACTGGCAGAATTTAGAATTTCAGGAAATTGTAGAATAAGAGTTAGGGCTTATGGTAATGTAACTTTTAACGGAAAAGCTAAATTTTATTGCGATCAAAACTATTTTACAACCAATACCGATGATCGAATTCAGATTTCCAGATTTTCACCCTCATCAGCTGTTTTTAACGATAGTACGTTTTTTTATCTAACCGGTAATAACTTCAACGACATTCAAATAGCATTTGCATCCGGAACTTCTGTTACCTTTAATGCACCCACTCTTATTTATCGTTTAAACAATAGTAACAATCAATCTTTATTAACATTTGGAGAGAGCGGTGGAACGGTAAATTTTAACAATAATGTGTATTTTTACAATAATGGCTCAATTATTAACAGTTTGATAGTTATTAGAAATGCTACCCTATCGAATGGCTATTCTTTTAATGCCGATCCAATAAATTTTAGCAGTGGATATTTACAAATAGAAAATTGTTTGCAAATAGGAACAACAACACAAAATTTAATTCTATCCTCAAATTCAAGATTATACTTAAACAATAATACATGGAACGGTACTGTTAATTTTTCTTCCGGAAGAATAACTACACAAAATTCTAATTATAACAATACAACTATTTTGGAAAAAACCGGAGCTAATTGGGATGCGTCTATCGGAGGAAATATTTTTAATGGAATTACTACCTTAGTTAAAAGCGCTTCTTCTACCGGACAGTTTTCAATGGGACAAACTAATCCTGATACCTTTAACGGCTTGCTTTATCTTAAAAACTATGCAAGCGCTGAAAGAATTATTCTTGCAAATAATTCAAGCGGCAATTTATTTAATGATAACATTGAATTTGAATCAAGTGCTACATCAACTGGTATTTGGATTGGGAATACTGCAAGCAGTTCATCAACACTTGCTTTCGGTAAAGCCATGACCATCGGACCTGCAGGTTTTACTTCGGGTGATTTACGATTTTATAATTTTACACAATTAGGAACTGCTTCCCAAAATTTAACCATTACTGGTACAGGTTTTATTTTAAGTGATAATTCAACTTGGAACGGTCCTACACAATTTATTGCCCCAAGAGTGTATATAAGCAATACCACCCACAACAATACCGCCTATTGGGAAAAAACAGGAGCAAATAATGATGCTTCTCCCGGAGGAAATATTTTTAATGGCACTACTACTACTTTATCCAATGCAGGAAATGGCTTTTTCAGAATGTCAAACAATTTTGGTACACCCGACACATACAATGGTAATGTTATTTGGAAAAGAACAGGAACAGGTTTCTTAGATATTTCATATAATAATGCCGAAAATTATTTTGGAAATATTAGTTTTGATGGTACACAAACCATTACAGCAGCTCAAGGCCCAAATGGTCGGGTAGTTTTAACAGGTACTAATAACCAATTTATCAATAAAATCGGTACCAATCCGCAATGCCGAATCAATCGTCTTACCATTAACAAATCATCAAATGAAGCAACTCTAAATACACCTTTACAAATCTCTAATAATTTAACATTTACAAGTGGTATAATAAATTCAGATGCAAGTAATTTATTAATATTTGAAAATGCAACAACAGCAACCGGTGCAAGTAATGCATCGTTTGTAAATGGTCCGGTTAGAAAAATCGGTAACCAAGCTTTTACTTTCCCTGTTGGTAAAAAAGGGGATTATTATGGAATGCATTTTTATAATGCCTACCGACCTATTGCTATTTCTGCTCCTGCAAATTCTACACACCATTTTACAGCAGAGTATTTTATGCAAGACCCACATCCAACCTATAATCATGGTAGCTTAGCCCCAACACTAACCCATATTAGTAATTGCGAATACTGGATTTTAGATAGAACCAATGGTACTTCAAACGTAAATGTTACTTTATCATACAGCGATTATGGACCGGCAGTTGCATGCAGTGGAGTTACCAATCAAGCAGATTTACGCGTTGCTCGCTGGAATGGAACTCAATGGGTAGATCATGGTAATGGTGGAACAACCGGAACCCCTTCAAACGGAACAGTGGTTACATCGGCTGTAGTAACAGCATTTAGTCCATTTACCTTAGCTTCTGCTAATGCAAGTAATAATCCCTTACCAATTGAATTACTCTCATTTAATGCAATTGAAAATAAAAACAAGGTTGATTTATTTTGGTCAACTGCATCAGAAATAAATAATGATTACTTTGAGGTTGAAAAATCTGTAGATGGTATTAACTTTATTGTTATTGATAGAATTAAGGGTGCAGGTAATAGTAATACAACTTTACATTATAAAACAATTGACAATAATCCATATATTGGAATAAACTACTATCGAATTAAACAAGTTGATTTTGACGGTACTTCTTCTTACAGTGAAATAATTGCCCTAAACTTTAAATCAAAGGAACACATAATATCTATATATCCTAACCCTGCAAAAGAATTTTTAACTATTACAAACTTAATGGAAAATAATCATTACATAATTCAAATATTTGATATTTCCGGGAAACTGGTTGTATCTGAAAACATTAATAATTCAATTTCACATACATTAAACATTAAGTATTTAACAAGTGGATTTTATACCTTACAAGTTTATTCTGAAAATGATATACTATATACAAATAAATTGTTGATTAAATAAGCAATTCATAATATTGCTTTGTTATAAAATTAAAAAAATGGCTACAATAAAATCAACCGACAGCGACTTTAATCAACATATCTCAAAAAACGAAAAAGTTATTGTAAAATTTTATGCCGATTGGTGCGGAACCTGTAAATTATTTGCACCAAAATTCCGTAGATTATCAGAAGATAATCGCTTTAAACATATTGTTTTTTTAGATGTTAATGCAGAGGAAAATGAAAAAGCACGCAAGGTTGCAGGAGTTGATAATCTACCATTTTTCGCAACTTTTAGAAATGGTCAATTAGTTGAAGCCTCTGCCACATCTAAAGAAGAAACAGTTGTAGCCATGTTGGAAAAACTTTAAATTAAACAGATGAAACTACCGGTTATTAAGCATTTGGCAGAAACCTACACGATGGAACAATTAAAAACTGCCGAAGAAGCAATACTGAATGAACAAAAACCCAAAATTACAATTGAAGGAGAAGACGAAGGTGAACAATTAACACACATTATTGCCGCTATTGCTATAATGGAAGATATGGCTAAAAATAACACCGATTTACGAACAGCACTTAGAAATTATACTCAGCGAGTTAGAAATTCTATTAGTTAATATTCTGCATACAAATCATTTAAATTATTGTTATTTTATTACGTTTACTAAAAAGCGATATATTTTTTATATTCGCATAATTAGTTTTTATTGAATTTATCCAATATTTAAAGATTTTATGGCAAAGGAAAACGTGATGTCAACAGAAACACAGGAAATTACAACCTTCGAAGATTTTAAAAAGGAAATTTTAAATGATTATCGAATAGCTTGCGAAAGTCGCGAAGCCAGTCTATTAGGAAGACGAGAAGTACTTACCGGAAAAGCTAAATTTGGGATTTTTGGCGATGGTAAAGAAGTTGCACAACTGGCTATGGCAAAATACTTTCTACCGGGCGATTTTCGTTCAGGCTATTACCGCGACCAAACATTTATGTTTGCTACAGGTAATTTAACCCTACAACAATGGTTTGCCGGTTTATACGCACATACCGATTTAGATGCCGAACCTACATCGGCAGGAAGACAAATGGGAGGACATTTTGCTACACGTAGTTTAAATCCTGATGGAACATGGAAAGATTTAACCAAGATAAAAAATTCATCTGCTGATATTTCTCCAACAGCCGGACAAATGCCCCGATTATTAGGACTGGCACAGGCTTCAAAAGTTTATCGCCACAACAAATTAATTCCAAGTCCGAATAAATTTTCGAAAGCCGGAAACGAAGTTGCCTTTGGCACAATTGGAGATGCAAGTACATCAGAAGGATTATTTTGGGAAACCATAAATGCTGCAGGAGTACTACAAGTACCAATGGTAATTAGTGTTTGGGATGATGGTCATGGAATATCTGTACCAAAAAAATATCAAACTACCAAAGAAAGTATTTCGGAAGTATTAAAAGGCTTTCAGCGCGAAAATGGCAGCAACGGATACGAGATTTTTAAAACCAAAGGATGGGATTACGCCCACTTATGCCAAACATACGAAAAAGCAGTAGCCATTGCACGCCATGAACATGTGCCGGTTTTAATTCATGTTGAAGAAGTTACACAACCTCAAGGTCATTCTACTTCCGGTTCGCACGAACGTTATAAATCAAAAGAGCGCTTACAATGGGAAAGCGATTTTGATTGTATTAAAAAAATGCGCGAATGGATACTAAATACCGAATTTAATATTGAAGGTAAAAAGCATAAATTAGCATTAGCAGAAGAATTAGATGCCATTGAAAATAATGCCAAAAAAGCAGTGAGAGATGCAAAATCTGCAGCATGGAATGCCTATTTAGCGGATATCAAACTAGATTTAACACAAGCTGTTCAGTTAATGGATAATTTAGCTACTACATCTGGAAATACAGAAGTAACAGCCATTAGAAATGCCTTAACAACATCTATTGATCCTATAAGAAAAGATATTATATCAGCTGTTAAAAAATCATTACGTGTAACTAGAGGTACCCACTCATCTGCCAGAGAAGAACTTAAAAAGTGGCTTGAAATTGCCATGCGCCAAAATTACAACCGCTACTCTTCTACCCTTTATAACGAAACAGCTTCATCAGCATTAAATATTCCTGCTATACCAGCAACTTACGATACTGATGCAGCCATGGTGGATGGAAGAGAAATTTTACGTTACAATTTCGAAAAAATATTTACAAAATATCCTGAAACATTAGTGTTTGGCGAAGATGCCGGAAAGCTGGGTGATGTAAACCAGGGCCTGGAAGGTATGCAGGAAAAATTTGGAGAATTAAGAGTTAGCGATACAGGGATTCGTGAGGCAACTATTATCGGGCAAGGAATTGGAATGGCGATGCGTGGTCTTCGCCCTATTGCAGAAATACAGTATTTAGATTATTTATTGTATGCATTGCAAATTATGAGCGATGATTTGGCAACGCTCCAATACAGAACCAAAGGAGGACAAAAAGCGCCATTAATTGTTCGTACAAGAGGCCATCGCTTAGAAGGAATCTGGCATTCGGGTTCTCCAATGGGCATGATAATTCACGCCTTAAGAGGTATGCATGTATGTGTGCCTCGCAATATGACACAAGCTGCCGGAATGTATAATACGTTATTAAAAAGCGATGATCCCGCATTAATTATAGAGCCTCTTAACGGTTATCGTTTAAAAGAAAAATTACCGAATAACTTAGGGGAATATTGTGTTCCATTAGGAATTCCTGAAGTTTTAAACCAAGGAAACGATGTAACCATTGTTTCTTATGGTTCTACATTAAGAATTGCACAGGAAGCAGTTTCGCAATTGGAACAAATTGGAATTTCTGTTGAACTAATTGATGTTCAAACATTATTACCATTTGATATTCATCACTCAATTATTGATTCAATTAAGAAAACCAACCGGGTACTATTTTTAGATGAAGATGTGCAAGGTGGAGCCAGTGCCTTTATGATGCAACAAGTATTGGAAGTTCAGGGAGCATATCAGTATTTAGATTCAGCACCCAAAACGTTAACTGCAAAAGATCATCGTCCGGCTTATGGTTCTGATGGAGATTATTTTTCTAAACCCAATGCGGAAGATATATTCGATGCTGTTTACAGCCTAATGCATGAGGTAAATCCAAGTAAATATCCTGGTATATACTAATTATACAACTACCTTTAAATAAGTCTCCGTTTAAAAACGGAGACTTATTTTTTATTTAAAAAGCGCTTTAAATTACGTTCTATATAAGGTTCAGATGTTAGTAATGCCATTTGAATGCGTTTGGCATAATGAATTGAATCAAGAATCTCTTTTTGTTTTGCTTCCAATGTAGCTTTTTGGGTTTCAATTAATAATTTTTGTTTTTTAGTTTGTTTGAGTGTTCTATATACTAGGAATAAAATAATAGCGATAAAAACAGTAAGAACAGAGGCAAATAAAGTTAACATACGTTGCTGCCTCTGCTCTTCTAATATTTTAGCTTCTTTTCTTTCGTATTCAAATTCAAATTGTTTTTGTATTAACTTTTTATTATTCTCATCATTATCTAATGAATCTTTTATTTGGATAGATAATTCATAATATTCTAATGCTTTTTTATATTCTT
>CALKJP010000026.1 GCA_937995645.1 uncultured Bacteroidia bacterium | reverse complement strand
GTTTAAAAAATTTTTCACACTGAAAAGTAAAAACATTAATTCAGAAAAACACAGCATTAACTTGGTCTTCCATTAGTTCTGTGGTTCATAACACAAAAATATGTATAACACAAAATTTTCAATTACAATCATTACTTCGCTATTTTTTTAACTCTTTTTGTTTCACGCAAATGAAGTGCCTTGTGGTAAATAATCGGAAAGACAAGAAGTGTAAAAATAGTGGCTGTTACCAATCCTCCAATAATTACAATGGCTAAGGGTTTCTGACTTTCAGAACCGATGCCGGTGCTGATGGCAGCCGGTAATAGCCCAATAGCTGCCATCAGTGCTGTCATTACAACCGGTCTTGTTCTGACTTTTATGGCATGAATAATAGCTTGATTAAGATCTCCCAACAGGATAGCTTGTTTATGGAATTCAGAAATCAGAATAACACCATTTTGCACGCATATACCAAACAGGGCAATAAACCCTACACCGGCTGATATACCAAAATTTATTCCCGTTAAATGCAAAGCCAATATTCCACCAATCAGTGCAAAAGGAACATTGATTAAAACATACCCCGCATCTTTTGCATTGTTGAACATGATGAAAAGTAAAACGAAAATAAGTATCAAACTTATAGGAACTACCTGCGATAATCTTTTGCTTGCCCGAACCTGATTTTCAAACTCGCCTGTCCATTCCATCCGATAGCCGGCCGGGAGTTTAATATTTTTGTTTACATTTTTTTGTGCATCGGCAATGGTGCTTCCCAGATCTCTTTCACGAACCGAAAATTTTACACCAATAAAACGCTTGGTATTATCTCTGTATATAAAAGCGGGTCCTGTAACTTTTTTGATAGTAGCCACTTCTTTCAGCGGTATTTTGTTCCCTCTGATGGTGGGAATCATCAACATAAGAATGTCATCTTCGTTTTTCCTAAAATCTTTGTCGTAACGGATTCGTATGTCGAATTTTTTTTCTCCTTCATATTTCTGAGTGGCCGTTTTTCCGCCAATAGCCATTTCAATTACTGCTTCTGCTTCAGCTTTGGTAACGCCATAAATAGCCATTTTTTCTTCATTTAACAAAATGCTTATTTCAGGCTGTCCGATATTTCTTAAAATGCCCACATCTTTAATTCCCGGAACATTTTTTATTTGTTCTACCACCTGATTGGCATATTCATTTAATTTTTCCAGATCATCGCCAAAAATTTTTACTGCGTTAGATGCGTTCATTCCCGCAACGGCTTCAGCTACATTGTCAATAATGGGTTGAGAATAGTTGTAATTAATACCCTGATATTTTTTTAGTTTTTCATCCATTTCTTCTATCAATGCATCTAAAGAAATTTTGCGTTTCCACTCATCTTTTGGTTTTAGATTAACCTGCATTTGTACATAATAAAACCCGCTTGGGTCTGTTCCGTCATTACTTCTTCCGGTTTGCGAAAGCACGCCATTTACTTCCGGAAAGCTCATGAGTTCTTTACGCAAAACACTTACCATTTCCACCGTTTTCGGAAGTGAATAACTCATGGGCATTTTGGCCTCTACCCATAAAGCCCCCTCATTTAATTGCGGCAAAAACTCCGTTCCCATCCAACGGGTAGACAGCAGGGTTAGTGCGAAACAAATTACAGCTATAATCAAAGTCAGCCTTTTTCGGGCATAGGTCCATGCAAAAGCTTTTGAAACAATTTTGTCTATAAACCGGGTGAAAAAACTTTCTTTTTCTTTTACATTTTTATTCAGTAACATGGAGCATAAAACGGGAACAAGAGTCAGGGTAAAAATCAGTGCTCCCAACAGAGCAAAGCCCAAAGTCCATGCCAGGGGCGAGAACATTTTTCCTTCCACTTTTTCAAATGAAAAAATGGGCAGCAAAGCGGAAATGATGATGAGCTTTGAAAAGAAAATGGCTTTACCCATTTGTATGCCTGTGGTTTTAATTAAACCCATTTTAGCAAGCCGATTAAACTTTTCCATGCCCATCTTGTGTGCCTTATGATCCAAGGCAACAAAAATTCCTTCTACCATGACCACAGCTCCGTCTATGATAATTCCAAAGTCAACGGCTCCCAGTGAAAGCAAATTAGCAGACATACCTTTTAATTTCAGCATAAAAAATGCGAAAAGCAAAGCAAGGGGGATAACTACAGCAACGATAAGGGTCGTTCTCCAATCGGCCATAAAAAGAAATACAATCACGGTAACCAGGATAATTCCTTCCACTAAGTTGTGCATCACAGTTCCGGTGCAATAGGCTATTAAATTATCACGGTCGTAAAAGGTTTCTATTTTTACATCGGATGGCAAAACTGAAGTATTCAGTTCTTTAATTTTTTCTTTAACTCTTGCTAATACTTCGCTTGGGTTTTCCCCTTTACGCATCACGATGATACCTTCCACTACATCATCATTATCATTCAATCCGACTTGCCCCACTCTTGGAGCACTTGCTTCCTGAACATTTGCTACATCTTTTACTAAAAGCGGATTGCCATTAAAAATATCTACAATGGTATTTTCAATATCTTTTTTACTGTCTAATAAACCAATGCCCCGAACTACAAAAGCCTGTCCGTTTTTTTCTATTACATCTCCTCCAACATTAACGTTGGATTTACTAACGGCTTCATAAAGTTCCAGCGGAGTTAAATTGTATTTTTGAAGTTTTACAGGGTCAACGGATATTTCGTAAATTTTTTCCTGACCACCAAAAGATACTACGTCTGCCACACCCGGAACCCGTCTTAATTCCCGGTCAATCGTCCAGTTTTGTATAGTCAATAAATCTCTTGTATCCCGTTCCTTGCTTTTCAAGGTGTAACGAAAAATTTCGCCTGTAGGTCCATAGGGTGGTTGTACTTCGGCAAATACGCCTTCCGGTAATTGCACATTTTGTAATTGATTATTTACCTGCTGACGGGCAAAAAAATCTTCAACATCATCTTCAAAAATAATTTTTATAACCGAAAGTCCAAACATCGTGATACTGCGTACATTGGTTTTACGTTGCACACTGTTCATGGCTATTTCAATGGGCGTAGTAACAAAACGCTCCACCTCTTCGGCGCTTCTACCGTTCCATTGTGTTACGATAATAATCTGAGTATTCGTAACATCCGGAAAAGCTTCAATGGGAATTTTGATAAAGCTTATAGTTCCTGCTATCACTAAAAGGCCTACCCAAAAAAATGTGAAGAATTTATTTTTAAGGGAAAATGAGATGATATTTTTTATGAAATTATTCATTTTGTAATTAGTCGTTTAATGCATCATAAATCAAAAGAGCATTTTTAGAGATAACGGTTTCGCCTTCCGTTAATCCTTCTTTTATGTAGGTAAATTCTCCTAGTTGTCGGAAAATTTCAATCTTACGTGTTTCTATGTTGTGCCTGTCTTTAAAAACCATTACCCAGTATTTGCTTTTATCAAAAATGACAGCAGAAGAAGGAACTGAAACCATGGAATGATTTTCGTTGTATCTGACGATTACCGTACAATTCATTTCAGGTTTTAACTTAAAATCATTGTTTGGAATTTTAATTCTAACTTTCATAGATTTGGTTTCCGGATCAATTGCATTGAATATTTTATCTATTTTACCTTCAAAGGGTACTTCGGGAAATGCCAGGGTGTTGACATTAGCATCGTAACCCACTTGAATTTTGGCAATATCACTTTCATTTACATTTGCCAATGCCCATACTTCATTAATTTCTGCAATGGAAAAAACAGGCTCTGAATTATCAAGGCGAATTTGTTCGTTTTGATTTATTTTTTTAGTAACTACAAAGCCGCTAATGGGTGCAATTATATTAAAAACAGTGCCTTCTTTTAAGCTGTAGATGCTGTATATTTCATTAATTCTTGCCAGTTCTGCTTTGGCTTTTTCCAATTCTCTTTCGGCAACGGCTACGTCTTTTTCAGAATTTAGTTTTCCTTCAAACAGGTCTTTAGCTACTTGCAGGTTTTTTTCAGCTATGGCTACATCATTTATAGCATCTAATTTCTGCTTTTGAAAGGAAGCAACTTCGCTACTTTGTATGCTTGCCAGTACCTGTCCTTGTTTTACGTAATCGCCAAGTTCAACATGGATAGACTTTACAATACCGCTTACAATGGGATATACCTGGGCCATTTTGTTATTATCGGCTGTAATTTTCCCGAATAAGCGAATTTCATTTTTAACAACCTCTTTTTTTGCTTTATAAAATTCGCATTTTTCCATCATTGCATCACTCATTGAAAAAGCAGTGAGTGTTTCATGACTTTGCTTGTTAGTACATCTGCTGAATATGACCATAGAAACAGTTAGCAGAAAATAGGATACATTATTTTTGTTCATCATTTTCAGTAAATATCTTTTCCGATTAACAGATTTAATTGTTCACCTGAAACCACCAATTGTGTTTTTATTCTCGCCAGTTCAGTCAATGCCTCGTTATAAGCTTCAAAAAAATCAATAAATTCAACAATGGAAACATTTCGTTTTTGAAAATTGTCTGTCATTCCCTTTACCGTAATTTCAAAATCCTGGTTATATAGCGAATTGGCTTTTTGGTATTCGGAAACGGTTTGTAAATAGAAAGCATAGTTGTTTTGCAGACTGCTCATAATTTCGTTTTGCATTGCCTGTAAATTGTATTCCGCTTCCTTCAATTTAAATTGAGATGATTTAATATTCCCTTGATTTCTGTTCCATAAAGGAAGTGGAACAGCGATGCCCATATTTAACTGATTATTAAATGCACCGCCTCTTTGGTCATACGATGCAAATAAGTTAATATCCGGTATGGATAATTTTTTTTGATATTGCAAATATTGTTCTGCGAGTATTTTGTTTTCCTGCATTATTAATAGTTCGGGTCTGTTTAGTAATGCCAGAGATTTTAGATTATCCAGTGATACTGTCTTAATGTATTTTTCAATTTCTTTTTCTGAAAATTCAAATTCAACTAATAAATCTGTTCGTAATAGTAGCTGTAATTGGTTCTGAGTTTCGAAATATTTTTGAAATAATTCAGCACGGTTATTATTGAGTTTTAAATAGGCTCCTTTTAACCGAACCACATCTTTAAGCGGAATATTTCCTTTGTTAGCCTGATTTTGATATGTAGAAAGCAAAGTATCTATTAATGCAAGCTGTTTGTCGTATCTTGATAATAAAAATTTTTGTTGTCCTAAGGTAAATAAATTGCTGTGCAGACGAAATCGGAGTTGCTTTACCAGCTGCTGAAATTCCAATTCGGCAATATGAGCATTGGTTTTTGCCATTTCAATTTCAGCTTTACGTTTTCCTCCAAGCAGAATTAATTGCTCAAACTGGAATACCTTTTGCCCTGTGTTTCCTACATGAAAGGGCTTATTGTTTTCAGGGTCGTATGCGTTTAATTCGGATGTTAAAACAGGGTTAGGATATAATTTAGCCTGAATGATTTGTGCTTTTTTTGCTTCAATATTCATTGATGAAGCAAGCAGATAGAAATTATCAGAAAAGAAAATACTATCAGCTTGTTGCAGATTAACTTTCAGCACATCTTGTGCCTTAGCTTGGTAAGCAATTAAAAATAAAATAAAAAGTAACTTCCCGCAGATAATTTTAAACATTAGAACTACACTATTTTAAATAAATGCAAAGATTGGCTTTAACACCTTAAAAATCCCTTAATTCCGATAAAATTTATCTTAAAGGAATGGAGATGGTGAAAATATTGGAATTTTGATTTGGAGATTGATAGGAAACGGTTCCACCATGGAGTGTAATAATTTTGTGAACAAAAACCAGTCCCAGACCAAAGCCGCGTTTCCCCATGCTGTTTTCACCTCTGAAAAAATGCTTAAAAAGAAACCGGTTTTCATCCTGACCAATGGGCTTGCCACTATTTTCAAAAGTAATTTCTGCTTTTTCAGAAAAGCCGTAAATTTTTAGTATTGCTTTTCCATTATCGCTATACAGAATACAGTTTTGCATCAAATTCAATAAAGCTGCTTTTATCAACCGTGCATTGCAGGAAATAATTAAATTCTTTTCAGTTTCTGCCAGCGCATATTCAATCGAAAATTGAAAATCAGGATAAATTTGTTTTAGTTCATCGGCAATATCAAACAGCAGGTCATCAATTCTTATTTTATCAGTCATTAATACATTACCTGTTTCTGCTCTCGAAATTTCAAGCAAAGAGTTGATGATATTGCTTAAATTTCTGGTATCTTCCTTTTGATTTTTAATGAATGTCTTTATCTGGTTCAGATCGGTTTCCTTTTCAATTTTTTCAAAATTTGAAACCAATATGGCAATGGGCGTTTTTAGTTCATGTGAAATATGATGTATAACATGTTTTTGGAAAGCAAAAACTTCATTCATTCTCTTCATTAATTTATTAAACTGTTCGGCTAAAACGGATATTTCATTTTCCGATGGCTTAATTTGAATAGGGTCATAATCTTCTTCAAAATTATAATTAATGATTTTTTTTGTAATAGTTAACAACGATTTCGTTATTCTGTCCGACAAAAAATAGGAAATTAAAACAATTGAAACAGCAATAATTAAAAAGGTAAAACACAAAACCCATTTAAGATAATTCAATTTGGAATATCCGAATTTATCATACGCTTTACTGATACCATAGTAAGCATTACCCTCATTTCGGAAATACAATCCCACAACGTCATATAAATTTTCTTTACCTTCATACCATTCATTATCTTCAGATAGATTTTCAATAATTTCCTTTGAATACCGGATGGGCGTATCATCAATACTTGAATAAATGAGTTTTTTATTTTGATTAAAAATCAATAATTTTTCGTTATAAAGATCATTAATTGTCAGGCGGTCAATAGCTTCAATTAAATTATGATTCGTTTTCTTAATTTCAGTAAGAAAATATAATGTTGATTTGATTTTTTCTTTTTGACGTTGCTGGAATTCTTCTTCACGATATTGTGCGAAAAGAGTATAAATAAACAACAAAGCAATCCCTGTTAATGAAATGGTAGTTAGCGAAAAATAGATTAATATTTTTTTCTTAATTCCCATCTATATCTTCAAAATAATATCCATAACCTATTTTCGTTTTGATGCTGTTTTTTCCAAAAGGTTTATCTAATTTGTTGCGAAGAAAATTGATGTAAACTTCAATAGTGTTGGTATTAGCATCAACAACGTTTCCCCAAATTTCCTTAATTAAGTCTTTCTTGCAGATGAGTTCTCCTTTTTTTTCAATTAACTTTACCAGTATTTGAAATTCTCTTGGTGTTAATTCAATTTCTTTATTTTGTCTCATAACTTTTTTGGTTGAAAGATTAATGTAAAGATCACCTATGGAAATCGTTTTCTTTTGTGGCTCACTTTTTGCACTTCTTTTAAGCAGGGCATTTACTCTTAAAAGTAATTCACGCATATAAAATGGCTTTGTAAGATAGTCGTCTGCACCACAATTGTAACCTTTTACTTTGTCATCCAGTTCACCAAATGCCGTAAGCATAATCACGGGAGTGTTGTGATTATGTTGTCTGAATTCCTTGCAAATATCAAATCCGTTTTTCCCCGGCAGGTTAATATCCAAAATCACACAATCAAAACTCTCCGTTTTTAATTTTTTTTCAGCAAGGACGCCATCAAAGAGCGATACTATATTAAAATTTTCTGCTTTTAATGCTTCGCTGATGTTCTGATTCAGAATTTGATCGTCTTCAATCAATAATATTTTCATAATACAAATTTACGATTTACTCACTTAATGTTTAATTTTCATTTGTGTTCGTGATTGCTTTGCAGTTCATTATTTTCACTCTTATTATGGTGCACTGGTAAAAATTGTTCTTTTGGTTTTGCGAATGAGTAGTTTGAGTGATGAGTATAATCAAATGTGCCAATGTGGTCAAGCATAAAATTATCCGCCACAGGCGGATGTGCGGTGGGGAATATTTTTTTAAACGATTTGGTTTGGCTCGAGTGTCTGAAAAGACTGGGCGGGTTGAGTTTAAACTGATTTATTCTGATTAAATTTACATACTTTTTGTTAATCACTCCTTTGTTATTAGATTTTGGAAATTCTAATGACAAAGGATTTGGCAAGTATGTTATAGATTTAGTTAATATTTTTACCATCAAATTTATTAAATAACACGTAAAAAATTTTTATAAATAATATATGCTCTGCTTGCTGAGAAAAAAAGACTAACGACTTTTTAGTGATTTATACCATAACAATACTTTCTTTTTGTTCTGACATCATACTGTTGATGTTTTTAAGTGTCAATCTATTTTAAGACGAGATATTAATTAATTTACCATTTTTTGAAAATAAAAACTACTGCAAGAACAATAAAAATAAATCCTACAATATAATTCCAGCGAATTTCTTCTTTTAAATAAATAATTGCAAATCCCACAAATACCAATAAACTTAAAACTTCTTGAATGGTTTTAAGCTGAAATGCATTAAATTGATAATGCCCTATTCTGTTTGCCGGTACTTGAAAACAATATTCTACAAAAGCAATAAGCCAGCTAATTAAGATTACCTTCCACAGGTTAACATCTTTAAATCGTAAATGCCCGTACCAGGCTATGGTCATAAAAATATTTGAAATTAAAAGTAATCCTATGGTTTTCATATTTTAAATAAATTTTATTAATTCTTCGTAAACTTCTTTAACAGGTAATCCCATAACATTAAAATAAGAACCTTCAATTTTTTCAATGGCAATATAACCTATCCATTCCTGTGCACCATAAGCGCCTGCTTTATCATAGGGCTGATAGTTTTTTATGTAATACCAGATTTCTTCATCACTTAAATTTTTAAAATAAACATTTGTTTTACTATAAAACGATTGATGTTTAAACATTGAATTTATGGTAACTCCGGTAAAAACTTCGTGCATATTGCCCGATAATAAGCGAAGCATTTGATATGCCTCATTTTCATTTTTCGGTTTGTTTAATACTATGTCGTTTATCCAAACTACGGTATCGGCTGTTAGTACTACTGTTTTATCATCCAATAAATCGTTAAAAGCTTCAGCTTTTATTTTTGATAAATATAATGGAATTTCTTGCGCCTTTAGATGAGAAGGAAAAGTTTCTTCAACCTCGCGCGTTACAATTTCAAAATTATAACCTAAGCCGCTTAATAATTGCTGCCTACGGGGCGACTTGGATGCTAATATCAGACGGTAAGGAAATGTTTTCAATTTCTTTTGATTTTTTTATACTTATATAAACTAACACTGATGAAAGAATACCTGCCAGCATAATCATTTTTATAATTTTGCTCATATATTTAAATTCACTTTGCTCTTTTGCTTTTTTTAATTTTAGTATAAGAAATGTCATTGGTAGTTGAATTGTAATAAGAATATAGATAAAAAATATAAAATCATTTGCTTGTAATTGTAATCGCTGGATGTATGCTAATCCGATTATTAAAATTAAACTTAATGTTATAACAATAATTTTACTTTTCTCTAATCCAATAGCAATAGGAATAGTTATTCTTCCAAATGATGAATCGCCATTAACATCTTCCATATCTTTTATTATTTCTCTTATTAAAGTTATAATAAAAGCAAAAAGTGAGTAAGCTCCAATGAATCGTAAAAGAAACATAAAATCAGCATTTGCTTCCAATAAAATTTCGCCATAAGCCTTGTTTAATAATGGAATTTCAAAAAGTGGAACCATAATGGGTACTAAAGCTGTTAAGAAAGAAATAACTAGATTTCCTATAATGACTTGACGTTTAAAGTTAGTTGAATAAAACCAAAGCATACCACTGCTGATAGCATATATAAAACCTAGTTGATAAACGCCCGCTTGAGATGCTACATAAAATCCAAGTAAAATTCCTGCAATGCTTGTTATCAAATGCGCACTCATGGCAACTCTTCTATTTATATAAGTGTCTATCACTACTAAATCTGGACGATTTACTCTGTCTATTCTGGTGTCGAAATAGTCATTTATTATATAGCCTCCTGCTGCTATTAAAATTGTAGCTAATGACATTAAAAAGAAATTGAAATGTGATAACTGTAACTCGAATAATGATAAATTTATCATAGGTTCGATTATTGCATAGCGAATTAAGTATTGTGTTAACGCAATAATGATTAGGTTTTTTAATCGTATCAGTATAAAGAAGGCTTTTAGTTGTTGCATTTTGTTTTAGTGTTTAAACATTAAAAAGCTCTGTTAATTCCAATTACCCAACGCATTTGAATAAAATTAGGTTCCAGTGCCGGTGTTGTGTTTAAGAATAAAGGCATATCAAAACGTATGGTTAGCGGTTTAACCATTTGCAATGGTCCCCATTTTTTTATGGTTAATGCTGTTCCAATTCCGGCATCGGCACGTAAATTGGCAAAGGCATTTTTACTGTAGTTTATTATACCGGCATCAGCAAATAAATAAGTGTCAATACTGATATAATCTCGAATATACTTAGGGCGAATAAATGAGAAGAAGCGGTCAACATCTAATTCAACATTAAATGCAGCTCCTGATAAACCTCTGTATGTGTAATATAAATTTCCTTTGTCATCCTCATAAGGAGCAAGATAACCTGCATATCCACGCAGATTTAATCCACCACCATGTTGAAAATTATTGGTTACAGGTCCGTAGCGTGTCCAAATTTCAGGAACAAAACCCACTGAGCGTACATATTTGTTATCCATCATTTCTTCTGGATTTGCTCCTGCAAGAAATAATGATGACTCAAGCGGAATATTATTACCGGTTCCATACTGTAAAAATAATCGGGTATTAAATTCCAATTTCTTAAACAGAATATTTTTGTTGATAGCAGTTAATGACAATGTAGCAAAATCATAATCACTTGCTAATGAAGATGAACGCATATGTATGTTAATATGTCCGTTTCCTCTTTCATAATCATAGTAATGATCCCAACCCAAATTAAGCGTATTATTTAGTTTGCCGTGTAACCATTGATCTCTGAGTAATAAATAATTTAAATCGCTGCTATCGGGGCGAATCATGCTTTTATAATAAATATAAAAACGTTCTTTTTCTTCGCGGGCAAATTTTTCAAAACCGACATTACCTGCATATAATCCATCTAAGGCTGTAGTCGAAAATTTAAAATAGGTTTTAGGTAAAACTTTATGAATATTGCTACGATAATTTAAACGGAAAGAAGCTCTATCGAACATGTTTATTTGATTAGGCACACTTTCTACATTTTGCCCTAAACCACTATTAAACCATGCAGTAATATCAAATACATGTTTTTCCTGCATATATCCACCATTTAAATGAAATCCTGCTTTAATTCCATCGTATCCATTATACCATAATTCAGGACGACCAAATATTTCATAAGCATTTCTGTCTGGTTGATTATAAATTCTATGATCTAATGAAATATTTACAGGAGTTCGTTTAGCATTATCCATAGGATAGATATCTGCCAATCGTTGGGTAGGGTCTATACGCACATCATAAATTCCAGATGGAATTTTAACGTTAGCTTTGTAAGTAGGTTTTAATTTGTCCCATCCAATCCAGCGAGGAAGTATAGTAGCATCTGTTTCTTTAACAAACCATCCGTTTGGGATATGAAATTTGTAAATACTATCATTCTTTGCTTCTACCTCAAAATCTAAAGGCATTTGCATTCTTCCTTTGCGTTTAAAGGTAATGATGTATTCATCTTTTTCTTTCCCATTACGAATACTCTTTATGCCATAGTCAATATTTTTAGTGGTTTCGAGCCATTGATCGAAAAACCAGTTTAAATCAACTTTGGTAAACTGAATGATTGAATTTCTGAAATCTTCCATGTAAGGATGTGCAAATTTCCATTGATGAAAATAATGTTGCATTGCTGCCAGAAAAAGCGAATCGCCTAAAACATATTGCAGATTATAAAGCATAGTGGCTGTTTTGTAATACACATGGCGGTAGCCACCACCATGACGCAATGCTCCGTGAAAGCCATCTGAATGGGTATTTAAAAAAGCATCTTCTCCAATAACGGCATCTTGCATGTATCCATAAAATACTGTTCTTTCTCTGGCAATTTTTGGTTTGGTAAATTTTTTTACATATTTAGATTTTGGGGGGATAACTACCATTTCTGGTCCATCAATTTTTTCTAATGCCCATGCGTTTAAGAATTGCGTAAATCCTTCGTCTAAAGCTGCACGATAGGTTTCATTGCTTCCAACCATCCCAAAAAACCAGTTGTGAGCAATTTCATGCGCAAATAAACTTCTGTAATCAGGATCAAATCCGCCATCTAAGGTAAGCATAGGATATTCCATGCCATCGCGTGCATCGGCCACAATCATTTTGGGATATTCATACATTCCAAAATCGGTTGAATAAACTTCTATGCATTTACAAGCATATTCAGCTGCATTTTGCCAGCGTGATGCATGGGGCTCCTGAACTAATGCAATGCATTTTATTCCGTTCCACTCAGCTTCGCCTATGCGATATGTTGGGTCGGCTGTAAATGCAAAGTCGTGTACATTTTCTGCGTGGAATTTCCAAGTTTTTCGTTGGGTAGTATCGTATGGAATAATTACACTTGGTTTTTCGTATAGCGGTTTATCTTTAAAATTTTTAATATCGAGTTTTTTTCTCAAATCATCTGGCATTACTTCGTCTTTATTAACTAAATTTCCGGTAGCATCTACTATAAATGATGCATTGAAATTTAATTCAACATCAAAAGTTCCGAAATCGCCATAAAATTCGCGTCCTAAATGCTGGTCGGTATCCCATCCCTTTTTGCTGTCATAAACGCTTATGCGTGGGTACCAATGAACACCATCATAATGTTTCCATCCATAGGGGTAAAACAATTTCATTCGTCTTCTAACATTACCACCTGCATCAAAAAAAGTTTTAAATTTTATTTCAAAACGACAGCTTTGGCCGCTTTTAATGGGGTAGGGTAGTTTAACTTTAAGTATGGTATTTTCTAATTCAGTTTCAACCGGAAGATTATTGTATTTTATTTTTTCAATTTTTGTTCCTAATCCTTGCGATTCATATTTCCCGTATTTAGGAATTACTTTATTGTTTTTTGATAAATCATCGTGATATGAATTAGGAGTAAAAGCATTTTGGTAAAGATGAAAAAAAACAAATTCTAAGTCATCAGGAGAGTTATTCCAATATTCCAGTACCATATCGGCAGAAATTATATCGGTGCGTTCATCAATATAAGCATTAATCATGTAATGTACATCTTGTTGCCAATATCCCGGATACGGTTTTCTGTTTTTCCAATAAAGAGGATTATCTGCTGAATTAAATGTATTGGGTGGGTTTAACGGATCGTATGTTTGTGCAATTACAGAATTTAGTGTTGTAACAATGAATAAAAGTAAAATTAGAAAATATTTTTTCATTATTTGAAATTTAAGATACTTCATCTTCAATAATTTTATTGTTAATGTTCCCAAGGCTATCTTTAGCACGGCTTATACTTGCATTTAATTCAAATCCGATTAATAAAACCAATGAAGTTATATATAGCCAAAGCATTACTACAATTAATGTTCCGATTGAACCATAAAGTTTATTATATTGCCCGAAATTATTTACAAAATAAGCAAATCCTAAAGAAGATAGAATGGTAAGTAATGTTGCCAAGGTTGAACCTGCGGAAATAAAACGATATTTCATTCGTTTGCTAGGCCCGTAGTAATAAAGGAATGAATAGGCAAAAAAGAATAAAGCCAAAATAATAATCCATTCGCCAATTCTTAGTAACACAAGTGTAAAAGAATCTTTTATAATGTTATATTCAACTAAATAGTAAACTGCGGTAGAACTGAAAATGATGAGCGAAACTGCAATTAATAATAGTGTACTTAAAATTATTACCAGGCCTAAAGCAATTAATCGTTGTTGCCATTCGCTGCGTGTTTCAATGCTGTATATAGATACATTAAACGCATTCATCATTGCCAATACTCCGTTGGTTGAGAAATAAAGTGCAAAAATAAAACCGATTGAAAGTAAACCTCCGCGTTGTTGTTTTAATATGTCTTCAATGGTTGATTTTGTGGCTTCAAAAGCATTGTAAGGAAGAACTTCTTCCAGTAAATGAAAAATTTTATCTTGAAAATTTTCAATAGGTATGTATGGAATGAGTGTAAATAAAAAAATAATGGCAGGAAAAATTGCCATTAGATAATTAAATGCAAGAGCCGATGCACGTGTTGTGATAGCTCCTTTTTGGATGGCTTTTATAAAAAAGCTTACAACGTAATACAATGGTAAACGGTCGAATCCCGGTAAAATTGTTTTTTTAGACCAGGCAATTAGTATTATAACAGGCTTTAGGTTTATTATGTATTCTTTTAAATTAAATGACATTATTGATGAAGGATGGTTATTGGTTATTGGTTATTGGTTATTGGTTATTGGTTATTGAAATTAATTGAAACTAATAGATATTTATTGAAATTCATTATTATTTACATATTGTCTCATTTCTACATTTACAAACTGCTTTCTGCCAACATACGCCTAAAGCTTTATGACTATTGACTTACGACTAATCACTAATAGCGAATAGCTAAATCGCTTTTAAACTCAAATCCAAACTCTTTATCTGATGTGTTAAAGCACCAACCGAAATATAATCAACACCGCTTTCTGCATAATCTCTAATTGTTTCTTCGGTTATTCCGCCTGATGCTTCTGTTTCGTATTGTTTATTTATTAATATGATAGCTTCTTTTAAATTTTCAGGAGTAAAATTATCCAGCATAATGCGATTAATGCCGCCTTCTTCCATTATTTCTTTTACATGCTCCAATGTTCTGGCTTCAACTTCAATTTTTAAATTCAAATTTTTTTCTTTCAGATAAGCTTTTGTTTTTTGAATAGCAGGCTTTACTCCTCCAGCAAAATCAATGTGATTATCCTTTATCAAAATCATATCATACAAACCAAAACGATGATTTTCTCCACCACCAATTTTAACTGCCCATTTTTCAAAAAAACGAAAACCCGGTGTGGTTTTACGTGTATCGAGTAATTTAGTGTTTAACCCTTCCAGTTTTGAATTTAAAAAATATGTGTATGTGGCAATTCCGCTCATACGTTGCATACAGTTTAATACCAGGCGTTCGGCCTGAAGTATTTTTTGTATGTTACCTTCTACCTCAAAGGCAACATCACCTTTTTTAATTTTATCACCATCATTTATAAAAACAGTTATTTTAAAATTTTTATCCAAGTAATAAAATATTTTTTCGGCTAATTCTACTCCGGCTATTATTCCGTTTTCTTTTACCAGTAATCGGGCTTTACCTATTGCATTTGATGGAATAGTTGCTAAAGAAGTATGGTCGCCATTGCCAACATCTTCTGCAAAAAAATGTGCAATAGCTTGGTTTAAGTCAAATGAATACATGTGTTATGAAAGAATTATTCTTCGTTTTCTATACGTAATTCCTGTATTTGAACCCCATCCGGATTCTTTCTTATAAAATAATAGATTCTGAAATTTCCGTTATTTGTATTTAAGGAACCTATAGAGTATTGTGCCCCGTTTTTAGATGTTCCGTTATGTTTTGTAATATAATTTTTTACCGGATTTTTAGTGAAAAAATCTTTTAAAATCATTTCAGCTTGATTTTTGGAATAAATATCTTCTTGGTTTAATATTTTCAGGTTTACATTTGTGCCAAAATGCTTTGCAATTTCTTTTGAATTTCCGGCTTTTAATGCAACAGCAATGTTTTCTTCAGTTTGAGCAAATACACCTGAAAAACAAATTAAAAGGACAATAATGCTTGCAAAATTTTTCATAATAAATTAATTGAACAAATATCACGCCACACATTAGGGATATTATTTACCTTCGTGAAGGTACAAAAAAGCTTTAAATTATCGCAATGCGCATAAAGTTAATCTTAAACGGTAAAACTGAAGAAAATTATTTGCTCGAAGGTATATCCATTTACGAAAAACGCTTAAAACATTATTGTAGCTTTGAGCAGGTAATAATACCGGCTGTTAAAGCTGCTAATCTAAGCGCTGAACAGATGAAAGAGAAAGAAGCAGAGCTTATATTTAAACAAATTGAGACCTCTGATTTTGTGGTTTTGCTGGATGAAAAAGGAAATTTACTATCATCAACCGATTTTGCGTTTTTTTTAGAAAAACAGCGGTTAAATGCCTTAAAAACATTGGTTTTTGTTGTAGGAGGACCATTTGGATTTGCTGAAAGTGTTTATAAACGAGCTAATTATACCGTATCTTTATCTAAAATGACTTTTTCGCATCAAATGATACGCTTGTTTTTTATGGAGCAATTATATCGGGCTTTTACTATTATAAAAGGGGAAAAATATCATCATGAGTAAAAATTGTTTTTTTTTAGAAACATACATATAATGGAAAAATTATTACTTTGCAGCATTATTAAGTAAAAATGCAAACAGTAATAGTAACAGGTGGTGCAGGTTATATTGGTTCACATACCATTATAGAACTTTTAGAAAAGACAAATTATCAGGTTGTATCGGTAGATAATTATGCTAATTCTACCCCCGATACTTATAGGAGAATAAAACAAATTGTAAGAAGAGAATTTGATATTGCAGCTATTGATTTATGCGACAAGGAAAAGGTGTTTACTTTATTTGAAGCGTATAAAAATATTGTTGGTATAATTCATTTTGCGGCATTTAAATCGGTTCCTGAATCGGTTGTAAATCCTTATAAATACTATCATAATAATATAAATTCGCAACTTAGCGTGTTAGAAGCCTGCCTCGAATTTGGAGTGAATAATTTTATTTTTTCATCATCCTGTTCGGTGTATGGCAATATTGATACATTGCCGGTGAGCGAAAAAACACCTCTAAACAAAGCAGAATCTCCCTATGCATATACAAAACAAATAGGTGAGGAGATGTTGAAAGATTACAGCAAGGCATTCCCGCATTTACATAGTATCGCCTTACGGTATTTTAATCCGGTAGGAGCTCACATGAGCGGATTAATTGGGGAAAATCCAATAAATAAACCCACCAATATTGTACCTGTTATCACCAAAACAGCCATAGGCCAATTCACAGAAATAACCGTATTTGGTAATGATTACAATACAAGAGACGGTTCATGTATAAGAGATTATGTGCATGTATCAGATATAGCCGATGCGCATGTGCAGGCTCTAAATTATTTGATAGATAAAAAACAAAAATCAAATTTTACTATTTTTAACCTTGGAACAGGAAATGGCGTAAGTGTTTTAGAAGCTATAGCAGCATTTGAAAAGGTAAGCGGTAAAAAGTTGAATTATAAAATTGGCGATAGGAGAGTTGGTGATGTAGCTGCAATTTATAGCGATTGTACTTTTACCGAAAAAGAATTAGGCTGGAAAGCAAAATACACATTAGAACAAATGATGCAAAGCGCATGGGAATGGGAGAAGAATTTGAATAATACTAAGAGTTAATTTTTATAATGGAAATAATTGCTGCTGAACTTTGGGAGTACGATCAAAAAATAAATGTTAAATTTTGGGAATTCGCATTACTCCCGATTTATATATGTATCACAGCGATTATATCTTTTTTTTATCAAAAATTTAAAGAAGTAAATCATGTTCATTATAAATATTTTACAAGTGGTTTATTAATAAAAATTTTGGGAAGCCTTACATTTGTATTTATTTATTTATACTACTATGGGGGAGGAGATACAACATCCTATTTTGAGTCTTCCAAAGCCATGGCTAATTTATTTTATAAAAAACCAGCAGATTATTTTACGGTACTTTTTTCTCCTCCAAGTGATGAAACACGTTCTTTATTTACCATGCAAACCGGTTATCCTTGGTCATATTTATTTTATGACAGCCATACATTTATGGTTGTAAAACTTACAAGTATCATCACAATTATTACTTTTAAAAGTTATATATTAACATCTGTTATTTTAGCAACAATAACTTATTATGGAGTTTGGAAAGTATTTAGTTTGTTTGTTTTATACTTTCCAAGCTTAGAAAAAAAACTTGCATTTTCAATTTTGTATTTCCCTTCTACATTGTTTTGGGGGTCGGGAGTATCTAAAGATACTTATACCTATTTTGGTGTAATGTTACTATTTTATAGCGTATATAACATCTTTATAAATAAATCATCTCATAAAATTTATGTTAAATTACTTCCTTTATTAGTCGGATTTTTTTTAATTATTAACATTAAGCCCTACATATTACTCATTTTCTTACCATGTGCTTTTGTTTGGATATTTTACGATAAGTATAAAAGAATTAGAATAAAAATTTTAAAATATCTCATAGCTCCAATAGGTTTTGTTTTGGTTATTGTAACATCGTATTTTATTTTAAATAGTTTAGGAGATAAAATGTCTAAATTTTCATTAGATAAAGCTTTAGAAACAGCTGCAATTACAAATTATGATTTAAAACAAGATTACTATGGCGGTTCAAGTTTTAATATTGGCGATTATGATGGAACAATTTTAGGTGCCGCTAAACTATTTCCTGCTGCTACCTTTGCAGGACTTTTTAGACCCGGAATTTGGGAAAGTTCAAAGATTACTTTGTTAATTGCCGGAATTGAAAATTCAATTATTTTATTTTTTGTATTAAGTTTTATTTTTAAAAATAATTGGATAGTTCTTTATAAAATTATAACAGGAAATTCAGTGTTACTTTTTAGTTTTTTATTTTCTGTTTTATTTTCTTTTATGATAGGACTTACAACATCAAATTTTGGAGCGCTTGTTAGATTTAAAATTCCATATTTACCCTTTTTAATGAGTTCGATATTTATTACACAATATTTTATTAATACGAGAAAAAAATAAAAATTTGAATACTTTAGATATTTATAAAAACCATAAGAATTGTTTGATTTGCCCTTCAAATAATATTAAGATTTTAACGGATTATAAGAAAAATTATTTAGTAAAATGCAAATCATGCGGATTGGTTTTTTGTTCAAGAATACCTAGCGAAGAAGAGTTAATAAATCATTATTCAAATTATCCGATAGGTTATAATGCTGATTCTATAATTACAAGAAATAGAATAAATGAATTATTAGATGAGTTTGAAAATTTTAGAATTAACAATAAAATTCTAGATGTTGGGTGTGGTCCTGGAATTTTTTTAATTGAAGCCCAAAAAAGAGGTTGGGATGTTTATGGAACAGAATTTACAGATAAACAGTTGGAATATTTATTAAATAAAGGAATAAAAACATTAAAAGGAAAATTAGCAAGAGATTCTTTTGAACCCAATATGTTTGATGTAATTATATCGAGTGAAGTGATAGAGCATATTTATAATCCAATTGAAGAAATAAATAACTTTCACCGTTTACTTAGAAAAGGAGGATTGCTATATTTAACCACACCTAATTTTAACGCTATTGAGCGTTTTATATTGAAAGAAAATTATAGAATAATAGAATATCCTGAGCACCTTTGTTATTATACATCAAAAACACTACATTTTTTATTATCAAATTCAGGATTTAAAAAATATAAATTAATTACATCCGGATTTAGTATTGATAACTTTAAACGAAGTATGTTGATTAATAGTAATGAACCTATGAATATTAAAACTGATGAGTTAATAAGGGAGAAACTTGAATATGGATTTATGCGTTATTTTAAGAAAGTGATTAATTATATTTTAAATTTATTAGGGATAGGTAATTCATTAAAAGCTTGGTACATTAAAAAATAGTTATGTATAACTCATACACACTACATCAAAATGACAATCTAATAAATTCTGATGAATCTCAATTTTTTCTTTGGTAATTAAATTTAAGCAGTTATAGTTTATACTTTTTAAAAAAGAAATTAATTCTATTGCATTGTTATTGTGTTTTTCCAAATTATGATTATCAATTTCTACAAAAATAATTGGTTTAAATTGTATAATTGTTTTTATAGCTCCTTGTAATACTTTTAAATCATATCCTTCTACATCAATTTTTATTATATCTATTTTATTAATATTATTTTTTTCAACAAAACTATCGAGTGTAGAAATGGTTACTGTAAAAGTGTTATTATTACTCGAATAGTTGTTTGCTATTTTATTCATTCCTCTGTTAAATTCATTTTCTACAATCATTTTAAATTCTCCTGCTTCATTGCCTAAGCCTATATTGTGTATTTCAATATTATTGTAATTATTTAATAAAATATTTTT